>CAYLLI010000022.1:9026-18701 GCA_964384295.1 uncultured Chromatiaceae bacterium | reverse complement strand
ACGTATCAATAATCAACGTGTTCACGGAGAGCTTTAGCAGCAGGTTGCTTTTGGTCTCCCAACGAAAGCCGACAGCTCCACCGTAGGACCAGTTGGTGTCGTTGTAGCTGCTTTGTGTGCAGATTGGTCCATACCACGGGTCCCACCAGCACAATGCAGGCACATCGGTGTCGACGACATTGCTGTCAACAAACGTGAATCCGCCGCCTATCTCGGCGTATGGGGTAAAGCGTGACTTGAACACGTTCCAGGTGCCTTTGAACTGTCCTGTCGCAATGTTTGCGCGATGTTCAAAGCTCGTCGGGCCTTCGCCGGGTTCTTGTGGCTGAATGGTTGCTCTGTATTTCGGGTTGGCGAAGTTGAAGTCGATTCCGAGCGCGAAGTGATCATTCAGATTGTAAGCGCCGCCGAACCCGAAGCCCGTGCGCTGCCTGAGCTCCAGACTCGTTCCTTGTTCGCCGTTATAGGTTTCCGATGCATTGGTTTGCAGCTGGAACGTGAACTCCCATTTACCGGCGCGCCCCTCATTCGTCGAAGGCACTCTGAAAGACTGTGCCTGAAGTGTTGTTCCGGCTAGAACGCCGATAAGGATGATTAAGCTGCGAAGTCGCATAGGTAGTCTCCCGAATGATCAGGTTCACAGTCTAGCGTGATTTGCGCGTTCCGAATATCTACAGATTACGTGTATGTGTAGATTGAGGTTCTTCAGCTCCAGTCTATTCGTGTCGAGCCTCCGACAACTGCTGTTACGGAAGACTCCAGTATTTTCTACCGTGCCTATGGCCAATATGTTGGCGGACTGGAAATCGATATTACGGAAGAGGTCGGCTGGTCGAGCAGTGATACCGATGTTGTGGATGTTAGTAATGATGTAGACAACAAAGGTGTTGCGGAGGCGGAAGGTCAGGGGCAGGCGACTATCACAGCCAGCCTTGATGACGGCAATGGAATTATTCAGGGTGCAGCGACTGCGACAGTCAGCGGCGACTGCGGCGCACCCGGTAACCCTGATTCGATACGGATAGTGCCCGGCAGCAGCACGTTGTCGATCGGTGTTCGTGCCCAGTTAGAGATTGTCGCAATCTATGGCAACTGCGAGCGAACGGTAACGAGGGATAAGGACTCGCGGTTTGAATCACTCGCTCCCAATATTGTTGCGGTCGATCGTGACCTGGGCACCACGTTTGGTCTGGACGTCGGAGCCGGCACAGTGCAGGCGCGCTTTAAGGGCAATACAGCAACAGCCTCGGTCAATGTTATCGCCGAGGAGGTGGTTGATATTGATTTGGACCAAACGGGATTGATCGTCAGATCCGTTGCCGACGGTGCCTTCTCTCTGAGTTGCAGCGCAGACATTCTGGTGAACAATTCTCTGGAGACTGAAGTCCCTGTTTCGGGTCTTGCCACCTGGGTTGTTCGAAATGAACGGGTGTTGCTGGAACAGCCCGGCACTCCGGCGACCCGCACCTTTACTCCGCTTGAGATAGGGCAGTCGGTAGTCAGTTGCTACTACGGCGGACGGCGGGCTTCTGTGGCTATTGTTTTGACGCCTTAGGTGTCAGTGGGATTAATCTCTAAAGAATTCGGGCCGCATATGCGGCCCGTTTTTTACGTTATCAGTTTTTTGGCTGATTTGCCGATGTTAGAGCTGCTGCCACTCCAGCCAGCGCTGCGGCGCTTCCAGATGACGTTGCAGCGTTTTCAGAATATTCGTGCTGTTGATAATGCGAATGCTGTAGCTGATGCTGTCCTCGTGATTCCACGTGGTGTGCCACCAGTCAGCCGGCAGGAACATGGCCTGACCTGCTTTCATGCGCACGCGCTGCACCTGCCAGCCGCAGCTGTTGGCCACTTCGTCAATCGCGTCGAACGGGATGTGTGAGTCACGCAGCTGCCACGGAAAGTATTTGCCGTGAATAGCCGGAAGATCTTTGCTCGCCTCTGGCGGTAGAACCGCGAACTCTTTTTCGCCAGCCAACTGCACGAAACCGACATGCACACTGGCGTGGTCCTGATGCAGTTTGCCGAAGCTGGTGCCCGATTGGCCGAAAAATATCTCAGGCCCACTAAACCGGTCCAGCAGAGGGTGGTCCACCCAGTTCGGGGAAAACTCCTCAGGTAGTTTGAGCCACTGCGGCAGTTTAGGAAGCGAGCGGTTCAGAGAGATGTGTCTGAGATAGGGAAGCTTGACGTTGCCTTTCTCCCACGCATCGAGGAACTGCCCCAGAGTGCGCATTTCCATCTCGTCATAGGCTTTCTTTTGAACGTTGCGCACGGAAGACCCGAAGCTGCCGCCCAGTGTTTCCAGCGGCAGGTCACCATACTCCCTGCGAATGTAGTCGATCATCGGCAGTTGGTGTTGCCAGAGTTCGTCGTATTCAAAAACGGTGGGTTCAGCGGGAAGCGAGCCCAGGTCAAAGGACGGAGAGAGCGCAGGATTATTGTTGTTCATGGGAAGCTTCTGTTGTCTCTTCTGGGAGTCCTACCCGGAACCTGTAATTACTCAGCGACTGCCCCCGTTCAAAGTCCGTTGCCAGATCGCTGACCACTTTGTTGGAACGATGCTTTCGGTACGTTGCCAGTGTTTTTTTGTGGCGCGTTACCGAGATCGCTAAGAGCTTCGGAGCTGTGGATAAATGACTCATGTTTTCGGAGTTGTTGAGGAGTTACGAGACATTTCGCACTGTTCCCGCCAACGGATTGAGGCGGGCTGCTCCAAAGCCTCCAGGTACGTAGTGTTTTATCGATAAAGGGCTGTAAAACAAAGTAAAAATTGGTGCTTTGCTGCTTGTAACAGCTTGTAACGAAGCAGCTATTCAGAGTCCTCATCGGTGATTTCGAGTTGCTCACGAATGTGAATCAGGCCCCGGCGAACTTTGGTTTTTACTGTGCCCAAGGGCATATCGAGTTGGTCCGCGATCTCGCTGTGACTAAAACCTTCATACACCGATAGCGACAGGATCTTCTGGTGATCCGCCTCCATATCATTCATTACGTCAACGACGTTCTGCACTTCGGTAAATTGGTCGGCTTCATTGCCTTCTTCGGCCAGCGCAGACTCGGGCGTGTCATCGATGGTGCTGATTCCCGGTGCTCTGCCTTTCTTTCGCAGGCGGTCGATCAGTCTGCGCCGGGAAATAGTGCTGACAAAAGTGACTTCGGAACCGGCATCCGGATTAAAGCGGCCGGCATTCGACCAGAGTTCGATAAAGATTTCCTGAACGGCATCTTCTGCATCCGCATCCATTCCCAGATAGCGGCGTGCTAACGACCAGATCAGGTCCCCGTATTGGCTCATGCACTCGGAGACGGCCTCCTGGTCGCCCTGAGCAATACGTTGAAGAATGGAAGAAGACATGATCAGAGTTAGCCTTTGGTTAACTCCGCGCCCGCATCGACCGCTGCTGAAATCGAGCTGATGTAGGCATTCGCACCCACGGCTGTTGCCATCTCAGGTGCCTGGTCGAACGCATAGCCGCCAACCATGATGGTGATCTGCTTCTCGCAGCGCGTGTGAATTTCGCGAATGGTCTGCTTTACCTGCGGAATCTGCACGTCCAGCGTCGCTGACAAAACCAGCAGGTCGACATCGTAGTAGCTGATCATCGGCGGCAGGTCATCCACCGGTACATCTGACCCCAGATAGATAGAGCGCCAGCCGGCCATCTGATAGAGGTCTGCGATTGCCCGAATGCCAATGTCGTGCGCATTGGTGGCGACTGCCGCAGTCACAATCGTTTTGCCGTTTGAAGGGCTGCGACTGCTGTGCTGTGCGAGCACCGACATCGCTCTTTGCGTGCAGGATGTGACCATGTGTTCTTCGGCAATGGAGGCATCTCCGAGATGCCACAGTCTGCCGATCTCCCGCTGTGCCGGGAGCAATACTTCTGTGTAGAGGCTCGCAGCGCTCTGGCCGCTTTTTAAGGCGTCCAGAAGTTTATCGATCGCTTCGGCAGAATTTCCTTCAAGAACGCCTTGCAGATAATCCAGCGTTTGCTTGCCGGTCAGGGTGTCCGGATCGGGTTCTGCTTCATCCAGGATCGCAGTGCCGCTCTCGAGTGCAGAGAGTGCATGCTCAATATAGGCAATGGGTGCTTCGCGCCCGATGTCGGGCAGCCGTTCGGCTAACGTGTCGCGCAGCGCGACAAGGCTTGCCGTGACAAAGCTGTCGTCGATGTTCCGCGCGATCAGGGCTTTGCGAAACCAGGCAGCGCGATTGGCGAAAAGCTGGGGTTGGTCGACGCTCAGCGCGGCTGAAAGCTCGAGCACACGCTGCGTAATGTGGCTTTTCCAGATTGAGAAACCATCCCCTGAGCCCGCATCCGAATGTCTTTCCAGCATCAGCCCTGCCGCAGCGCTGCCGTAGCCGGATGCACCTTTCTCGAGCAGTGTGCTCGCAAATTGAGTGGTGTTGGTCATTTCGTATTCTCTAAAGGAACAAAACCATTATAGCGATACAAAACCGCGCTCTGTAGCGGTTTTCTGATAAGCGTCCGCGGTGTCCAAAAAGATGTAACGAGTCTGTATCGCGAAAAAAAACCGTCGCAAGGACGGTTTTCGATACGAATTTTTATGTGACGAGGCAGATTAGTATGCCTTTTGTTCGAGCTGCTCACGGGGGGCCGATGAGTGAATGTGATGAATTCTCCATTCGCCGTCTTTCTGCTCAAGAATGGCAGTGGCAAAACCGCTGATGCTGGTGGGTGTGCCGCGGAACTTGCCGGACGCCGTGTAAGAGTAGATTGCAAAGCCCAGCGTTCCCTGAAACTCGCCGGCTATCAGATCCATTTGATAGTTGATATCGGAAAAGTCTTCCATCTCGACCAACAAATGATTGTCGCGAAAGTCTTCCCACTGCCAGTTCGGGTAGCCGCTCTCAATAATGATGAAATCGTCGGGAATGACGGCGCTTTCCGCTTTTTCGAGCGACTTTTCTGCCATGGCCGCGCCATAAAGATCCAGCAGATCCTGAATCGTCTGCTCGTCCGCGGTCAGTGCACGGGTGTTTTTTATCGGGTCCTTCGGGGGTAAGCCCGTATGACTGGCGCCGCTCGCGAACGTTAAAGCCGGTGCAATTCCCAGCATTAAAGCAGCGAATACTAAAGAAAATCGTGTTCCCGTCATGGTGCTCTCCGGTTTAGTTACCTGCGTATACCGCTATCCCTGCCAGAGACCGGAAGGGGGCAGTAAAACCAGTATCAATCAGTTCCAGTGGCGAGTCGCCTTCTAGGTCAATTCGCGCGGCAGCCCCGGTCCAGACGTTTGCTGCCAAAGCGTACCTTTCATCAACGTCGGCACACACCTGCGCCCAGCCATAGCCGGGTAACTCGATGGTTTTCAGCACGTCGCCGGCTTCATTGAATACCTGCAGGCCCTGTGCAGTGGTGCACAGCAAGCGTCCGTCGGACAGATAGTCGGGCGCGATAAACCAGCGCTTGTCCTCTCTGTCATAAGGGTCGGCGTCGGGGAACCCTGCAAGGTCTTCCATTTGCTCGCCGGTGTGCGCATTGATTCTCATGAGTCGCCTGGCTGTTTCCGTGGTGTAAGTGACGAAGTCACCCGAAGGATGCATGCTGGAATGTGTGACACCTTTGAAGCGGGTGAATTCAGGGGCGTTTTCCGCCGGGAAGTGATTCAGAAGATTCAGATCAGCATCGTACTTATAGACATCACCATCACCAAGTCTGCCATCTTCAAGCGTTTTTGCTGTCGTCCCTTTCCATATGGCATCGCCGATGAAGTACTCGCCAAAGATCATGCTGCCGTCATGACAAAAGTTGACGCTGCCAAAGCCACGCCCGGGATACCAGTTTTCGAGCTGCTTGCCTTCCGGCGAGACGCGCACCACAACATGGTGCTGGCTATCGAACGCCCATAACGTGCCGTCCGGTGCAAAGCGGCAGCCAACGATCAGATACTGAGTGCCTTCGGTGTACAGCGTGCCTTTGGGGCGCCAGTTTTTATCAAAGTGAAGGATCCGACCCTCGCCCATGTGGTCGTCCTCAACGTTATTCAGATAGGTGCAGCCAAGGAATATGTCGCCCTTTTCAAATGGCTTCATGGTGGAGACTTTCAGGTCTGGAAGAACACGCATGTCAGGCTTCTCTGAGGTGTTAACGGTGAAAATCTGAATGTATTGGTCACCGCCGGGCTTCGCAACAGGGGTAATGCGTACTGTATCGGACTGAAATATGCGGTGAAGTCAGACTCAGAGCTTTGCCGTTCCCGATGTTTCGCTGTTAAGTGTTGCCGGTCTCCGGCTGGCAGGCCTAGTTTGCCGAACGGAAGTAGTCGTTCAGCTCTGCGTAAACAGCAGCAACGTCCGCCGGAAGATTCGCAGCGTCGGTCGACTGCCGAGTCTGGTTTCTCAGTGACCCGTCAAAAAAGGCGCGCGCTTCAGATGCCTTTCCAGAGTCGACCCCGAGTCTTTCGAGTTTTGCGATGGCATCATCCAGATATTCATCCTGATTCATATCGAAGTTGACCAGATCAAAATGATGCTGATGGAGAAGCTCCAGAAGTTTAATGTTGTAGGCTTTCCAGAGTTGCATGCCATCATTGATGTCCATGCCGTCCCGGGTCTGCAACGAAAGCGCCGTTCGGTAGGGATGACGGAAAGTGCCGATAAACCCCATCTCTGGCTCGGCTTCCTGCCAAAACGGCAGAGTGAATAGAGCCCGCGGGTCTTTGAAACCCCACAGCCCCGATGTCCTGCTTTTTATGTCGCCAATGATGGCGTCACGTTCCTGTCTCGCCAAATCGTTCCACTGTGTAACCGACTTGGGGTTGTTCCATGCACCGCCCTCGAGCTTCAAAAGCGCCTCATTGGTGCGGTTGATGCGGGCATTCTCGCGGTTGCCTTTTTTGTTGTGTTCGTTCTCCGTGAAGACTTCGCCCAGTTCTATGCCCATGTTTTGCATGATGCCGGTGAGACAGCTTGTGCCGCTCCGGTGCATACCGGCTACAAAAATGCATTTCATTGATTCGGTTCCTTAAGGCGTGCTTACGCGGGATTCTAACCGCTGGCGCGAAGTTTCTTCAGGTTTTGCATCATGTCATGCAATCCCTGCTGCCACGGCATTACGCTGACCTTTGCCGCGTCGATCAAACGGCTTACATCAAGCGTGCTGTATTCGGGGCGAGTTGCCGGGCTCGGGAAATGATCCGCAGTCACCTCGTTAACCGGATTTTCGCGTTCAAGGATCCCGGCTTCACGGGCTTCTTTAAGAATAGTGACTGCGAACCGGTGCCGGTTTATTTCACCGAGATCAGTATAGTGGTAGATCCCGCCGGCAGGGTTTGCAGCGAGCGTCTGCCATAACGCAACGGCAAGGTTTCTTGCGTAACACGGGGAACCGGTTTGGTCTGTAACCACCGCTAAAGAATCATGGCGCTGAGCGAGTTCGAGAATCTTCAGCGCGAAGTTGTTGCTGTACTCGCTGTAAATCCAGCTTGATCGAACGACTATCGCATCCGGGTTGGCCGCCATTACCTGCTTCTCGCCTTCTCGTTTCGTCGTGCCATAAACACTCAGTGGCGCGGTTGCATCGTCCACTGTGTAAGGGGTGGTTTTGGCGCCGTCAAACACGAAGTCTGTTGAAACGTGGATCAGCGGAATACCCCGGGCGGCTGCAAACTGCGCCAGAACGCCGGGAGCTTCACCGTTTATGCGCATTGCGCGCTCCGGTTCAGATTCGGCTTTATCGACGTTCGTGTAGCTGCCGCAATTGATGATGGCGTCCGGCTGCAGCACGTCCAGTTGCTTTTGCAGCGATGCCGGTTCAGCAAGATCAAACTGTGAGCTGGCAGGGCTTTCTACGTTGACTCCTGCCGGTGCTGTCTCGATCAGGCAAGTGCCGACCTGTCCTGAACCGCCGGTTATCAAAATGGTGGTCATCGTCGGTCAGCTCCCTTTCGTTGCCGAACCCGGCGCACCGGCAAAGTACTTGCCAAGTAGCCTCGCTGTTTCGTCCAGCTTCTGTTCAACGCGTGTGTTGGCCAGATGAGGAACGGCAGGTGGTGGCTGATGTTTCAGCAACGCATTTAACACCGCGCCGAAGTAGCGACTTGTCCCGGCCCTGCGTCGTGCGCGGCTCGCGAGATTCTGATATTCGGCCAGCGTAAGTTTTTCATCAATATTTGCGGTGCCGTAGTAGAGGTCTGCGAGCCACATGACCGGCCCGCTCAAAACCGTGCGTTTAAGTTGTATTGACAGTTTGTCCAGAGAGCCGCGTGAGAACTGCAGGTTACCTTTTGGTACTCCGCTTAATCCTCCGAGGTGGATGAGGTTTGGCGTTTCGCAGTAGGCAACCCGGTGTCCCGATGATGTCAGCATCAGGTTTAATACGATCGCGGTGTCGTAGTCCGTTTTCTCTGCGCCCAGCGATCGTATTCTGTCCTGCTTGTCTGTCGGCAGGTCGGCGAAATAGTACCGGGCGAAACCGATGCCGTCTGTTTCGCGCACTTTGTCAATAAGCGAGTTCTTATACATCAGCAGATAAGTGCAGCCGATTACCGTGCCGTTCTCAAGTTCGACGTGAGTGCCCTGCAGCCGGCGATAGCTTGTTTTGAGGATCTGGTCGCTTGCGATTGCCCAGACCGGCAGGCACCCGGTGACTACGTCTGCTGTGTCGCCACACTGAGACAGGTCTGTGGTGAAGTCTCCTGTTGCGAAAATATCGGAGTCCATCGCACAGAACCACTCGTCGGTGCAGTCGGCCTGCAGCAGTTCGAGAGCATCACTGTGCTCAATCATCCCGTCCGTTGAAATACAGCGGTAGCTCAGCCTGTCATCTGCTTCGCAGATTGCTTCAAGCTGTTGCCGTTCGGCACCGTCGCAGCCATTCGCCACCAGTTGGTAGCGGCAGTCTGACCACTCCAGTAGCGACGCTACGAACGGAGACAGAGCAGCGACGCTGCCGGGCGTGTAGATAATGTTGAACTGGAGTTCTGCGGTATCCATGGAGGTCGCATGGGTGGCAAAGAGTCGGGAAATATTACAGTCAACGGAATGTCTTGTCACACGGCGCTCACGCAGGCGCCGGCATCTGACCCCGTAAAAACTGGGGTACACTGACGGCAGACTTGAAGGGGGTAGGGTATGCAGCAGTTGGTAACGTTAAGCTCGTTTTCAAAGCTATGCCTGCTGGCGATCATTCTGGGGTTTGCGATTTTCGGATTTGCTATCGGTGTTTTAATGACACCGCCTACCGAGGTGATCGGTATGGAGCGCTTGCCTGAGCTGACGTGTTTGCAGATGGCCGGCAATAGTGAGCGTGTTGCATCGGTGCTGTCAGCCTTTAGTGCTGAGGAGTTAAGCGCACTGCAGGAGTTGTTGATTCCCGGCGACGTGATTTTTGCCTGGGGATACGGACTCGTTTTTGCCGGCGTCCTCGGCTTGTTGACTACCCGTCTCTCAGGTTCCTGGTTGAAGTGGGGGTCGATATTGATGTGGGCGCCATTGGCGGCATCATTGTTTGATGTTTTTGAGGACCTTGGTCTGCATAGCCTGGCGACTGCTGCCGCGAACGGCGAAACGACTTTTTCTGCCGGTGTTGCGACGATGACGTTGTTGTTTGCATCAACGAAGTATTTGTTGCTGGCCGGAGTCGCACCGGTTTACGGTGTTGTCGCAATTGGCAAGGCGGTGACGACCGATCGCCGGCTTCGGTCATT
>CAYLLI010000022.1:4263-9016 GCA_964384295.1 uncultured Chromatiaceae bacterium | reverse complement strand
GAGGGCGCGCATCAGCCAGGCAGCGCCCCGCCACCTGACATAGGCGGCGTAGCAGACAAGGCAGACGGCGAGCAGCGCCCAGAAGAGCGGCCAGCCGAGCAGCGGGTCGAGGCTTATGCGTCCAGCTTCGGTCATTCGGGCTGTATGCCTTTGTAGTTCTGGTTGCAGTCAGTATGGTGCAGAAGCCGCTAACTGAAATACCGGCGTGCTTTTAGATAACCGTGCGCTGCCCGCAGGTTTTAATGTTTTTGATTTCGGGATAAGAAGATGAGCAATCGATACGAAAATATTTTGGGAACAATCGGCAACACGCCGGTTGTGAAGCTGAGCAAGCTTGCGCCGCAAGGCGTGAATCTTTACGCGAAGGTTGAATCGTTCAATCCGCTGAGTTCAGTCAAAGACCGCCTTGCACTGGGTGTTATTGAAGCGGCCGAGAAAAGCGGGGCTCTAAAACCCGGTCAAACCGTAGTGGAGGCGACCAGTGGCAATACCGGTATCGGGCTGGCAATGGTTTGTGCTCAGAAAGGCTATCCCCTGGTAATTACGATGGCGGAGAGCTTCAGCGTTGAGCGTCGTCGTCTGATGCGTTTTTTGGGCGCCAAGGTTGTGCTGACACCCGCTGCCGAGAAAGGCACCGGCATGTTGGCTAAAGCCTATGAGCTAGCTGAGGAACACGGTTGGTTTTTATGCCGTCAGTTCGAGAATGAAGCCAACGCTGACATGCATTCGCGCACGACCGCCGAAGAAATCGTCGCTGATTTTGAAGATTCTTCTCTGGATTACTGGGTAACCGGTTACGGAACTGGCGGTACTCTGAAAGGCGTTGCACGGGTCCTGCGTGAGCGTTCTCCGAACACAAAGATTGTCGTTTGCGAGCCCGACAACGCCGGGCTGATTGCTACCGGAATAAAACAACAGCGTGATTCTGACGGTCAGCCAATGGGCAGTCATCCGGGTTTTAATCCGCATGTCATGCAGGGATGGACGCCTGACTTTATTCCTAAGCTGGCCGAAGACGCCGAAGCCGCCAGTTACATCGATCAGATCATGGGCGTGAATGGCGACAGGGCTTTGGAATGCTCACGGTTGCTCGCGTCTCAGGAAGGTATTCTGGTTGGTATTTCAGCCGGCGGCACGCTGGCTGCCGCGTTGGAGCTGTGCGAGACCGTGCCGGAGGGCAGCAATGTACTGTGCATGCTTCCCGATACCGGCGAGCGTTACCTGAGCACGCCGCTCTTTGGTGACATCGAAGCCGAGATGTCAGAAGAAGAGTTGGAAATTTCCCGCTCCACTCCGAGTTATGCTGCCTAGTAAGTTCGTATCATCACTGCGGCACGCATTTTGACGGATGCCGTGACTCGTGTAGGCCCGCTTCAGCTCGAAGCGGGCGTCAGCAAGTTCAACTTCTGGACGTTCGTTTACGCGTCCTTTATTTGCATCGGCATGCTCGCCGGTATGAACTTTTTACAAGGTTATGTGCTGAGTGTGCACCTCGGCATTCCGCCTGATGAGCAGGGCTCTGTCACTGGCAGTCTTGCGTTCTGGACTGAGATCGTCGTTATTCTTTTGATTGTGCCGTTCGGCATATTGTCTGACCGAATCGGTCGTCGGCCGGTGATGATGTTTGGTGTTTTCCTGGTGGGTACTGGTTACGGGCTGTTCCCGTTTGCCGGCAGTGTCGATGAACTGACAGCTTACCGGGTGATTTTCGCGGTCGGCGCTGCCGCACTCTCTGCGTTGATTCCGGTGGTTGGCAATGACTACACGCAGGAAGTTTCCCGCGGTCGGCTGTTCGGCTTCAGCGGCGTGGCGAACGGACTTGGCGTCATCTTTATGAGCGTCGCGGTGGCCGGAATTCCAGCGGTTCTGACGGCGCGTGGTGTGGAGCCCGTTGCAGCTGGCATAGCCATGTTTTTGGCTGCGGCGGTGTTGTGCTGTATCGCAGTGGCTGTTTTTGCTGTTGGCCTACGTTCCGGCACTCCGGTTCAGTCTCAGGACAGGCCACCGGCACGGTTGTTGCTGACGAGCGGGTTGCGAGCCGCTGTCAATCCGAAGATCGCGCTTTCCTACGGTGTCGCTTTTGCCGGCCGGTCTGATAATGCGATCAAGGGTTTGTTTGTGTCCTTGTGGGCAATCCAGTTGGCTGAGCTAAACAACACTTCGGTGCCTGATGCGCTGGCCGGTGCCGGCCGATTGATGGGCATCATGGGCGTTGTCATTCTACTCTGGACACCCGTTTACGGTTACATTCTCGATCGCCTGAATCGGCTAAGCGGAGTCGCTCTCGCCATGGGCCTTGCCTGCGCGGGTTATGTTTCGATGGCTTGGGTTGACGACCCGTTGGCGGCGAAGAACATTCCGTTGTTTGTGCTGCTGGCTATGGGTCAGGGAAGCGCGATTATTGCTTCGGCAACACTGGTCGGCCAGGAGGCAAAGCCCGCAGAGCGGGGTACTATTATTGCTACGAGCGGAATGTTTGGCGCCGTCGGTATTCTGTTTGCAGCAGCCGTTGGCGGCCGGCTGTTTGACGCTGTGAGTCCTTCCGCGCCGTTTGTGTTGCTCGGTATATTGCAGGGAGTTCTTTGCTGCAGTGCTATTGCTATCCGGTTGCTCAGCGAAAAGGCGCGCCCTTAGTCAGCTTGCTCAGATAGTCTTCAGTCCACTGCTTTAGTCGGTATTGGCTAACGATGCCGGAATCTACAGGTTGGTACGCGGTGGCAAAAAAAACGGGGTCGATGACGGCATTGTCTTCACTAATGCAAAAAATATTCTCTGCATTGTAGAACGGATACTCTTTTACCCGTGCGTTGGTTGTAATCAGCTTTCGCTCATGCCCCAAGGCTTCAAACACCCGGAACGATAACCCGTGCTGACCGGAATGACCGATATCAAGCATGGCACGACTGCCCGAGATTCTCTGCAACAGAGCGTCTCCTTTCAGAGGTGTTGAAATGACCTCAACCTGCGGATGCGTGACGTATTTCCGCCGGTGCTCCGACTGCACGTAGATCGCCATATCAAAGCGCACGCCCGGATTGGCATCGATCAGTTTTTTGATGAATTGATAGCGAACCGGGTCATAACTCATTACGGAAAACACGTCACTTCGATAAGTGTCGGGCTCAGGCAGCTTCGTTATTTCCTCGTTCAGGTAATTGGTGGTCGGCTGAAAACGGAAGCGCTTTACATCATCCGGATCAAAGCTGATGACTGTGTCGTACAGATCTATATGGCGAAAGAACTTCGGTTCTTTGCCCGAACTGTCCCACAAGTGAGCCCCCAGAGTGTGCGACATCGTTTTCAGGATATCGATGTGCTCTTCATTGCAGGTATCCGGATGGTTAACCACGATCAGGTCAAAGCGACTGCTGCGTTGTTCAGCCAGATTCTTCAGGTATGCGGTGGTCATTGCATCCCGGTACTGCTGTTTCAGGTTCTTGCCCAGAAATGTTCGGGAGAAAAAGTTTTTGAGCCGCTGTGCCGTATTTTTGTAGCGAAATTGAGCGACCTTGCCAATTTCTAAAAGCTCAACGTGGTGACCGACTCCTTCAAGTTCTTCGATGATGGGCGTATACAGCCCATGAAAGTTACGATTCACAATTATCAGAATGTTCATGGCACTAGATGGTGATCCGGCAAGAATTTAAGACCCGCGTATGCACTTGAGTACGCCGGTATGAATGTCATGAAGCTTGCTGATGCCCCTGCTATCATTGCGCCTGACTAGTATATGGGAATGTTATGGGTCAGGGGTTCCGAATTCGCGACACTGCTGCGTACATGCGGTTCAAGCGCGGCTGGAGAAAGCTGCGGCAGAAGCGCAAAGATGCGCAGCTCCGGTTAGCCCGGGCTCTGCTCGACCGTAAACCATCGTCACAGCCGTTTGACCCGCGAGAGGTTAAGCGTGTTGCCGTGTTTCGCTGGGACGACAAGCTTGGCGATACCATCATGGCAACCCTTCTGGTTGATGGTCTGTCGAAAGCGCGTCCTGATATCGAGATCACATACATTACCGGCAAGCAGGGCAATTCTCTGTTGCGTTATTGGGATGCGATCAGCGAGTTACTGGTTGTCGGCCGGCGCGGCTGGAAAACAGCATTTGGTTTGCGTCGTATCAAGGGTGATTTTGATGTTGTAGTCGAGCTCACCACGGGAATGAGTGCCTACGAACTGTTCGCTCTGCGTAATCTGCGAGGTAAGCATTACCTGGGGTTCAAAAAGCAGGACTACAAGCTCTTTGATTTGAACGTTCCGGATGAATACGTGCATTTTGCAGAGCGCTATAAAGCCGCTGCCGGGATTATTGCCGGACACGCCGTTGATGCAGAGTTCTATTTGCCCCCACCTCAGTCTGCCGAAGGAATTGTTAGTGAATACGTCGGCAGTAAGCCGGCGGGCTGTAAGAAAGTGCTGGTCAACCTGTTTGCAGCAGGTAAGCACCGGAGTTTTTCGCTCACCGATGCCGAGAAGTTTCTGCGCTGGTGGCTCGATACCTGGCCGAATGTCTTTTTGATGCTGCTGTCGGTGCCCGGGCGCGAGGCGCAGCTGCAGGAGCTAGAAAAGAAGATAGGTTCTGATCGTATCGACTGTACGCCGGTGCCGCCGAGCATCGAGTTGACGGTCGGGCTGGTTGCCGCGTCAGATCTGGTGTTCTCGCCGGATACCGCGTTGGTGCATATAGTGTCTGCGCTCAATCACCCGCAGGTCGCCGTTTATCGGGATAAAGGCGACGAGTTTTCAGCATGGCGTCCCG
>CAYLLI010000022.1:0-4253 GCA_964384295.1 uncultured Chromatiaceae bacterium | reverse complement strand
TTCGAGCTTCAGACCGATGTGCTGTTCAATCGTCAGGCCGTAAGCAAGTTCGACCGGCCGTTGGCTTCAGACTTTTCCTGGGCTGACCTGAAAAACAAAGTGGATCAGAAGTTTGGTTGAAGTATCTGTGAAGCCCGATTTCTTTTTGGTAGGCGCGCCTAAGTGCGGCACAACCGCGTTGTTCCAGTATCTGTGTCTTCATCCTGATGTCTACTCGCCGGCCACGAAAGAGCCCAATTACTTCTGTACGGACTTTCCCGGCTTACGAGGGCCTGACACAGAAGAGAAGTACCGGTCTCTTTACCGTGAAGCTGCAGGCGAGAACAAATATGTCGGAGATGCATCGGTTGTGTATATGTATTCCGAGGTCGCTCTTCAGGCCATTCGCGCGTTTAATCCTGCTGCGAAAATCATCATCATGCTGCGCAACCCGGTAGACATGGTGTATTCGCTGCATTCTCAATACCTGTACACGTTAAATGAGGATGTTGAGGACTTTGAAACGGCCTGGAACCTTCAGCAGGAGCGGCTGGCCGGCCGTGCGCTGCCCGCCACGTGCCTTGAACCACATATCCTGCAGTACGAGTCTATGGGTCGCATGAGCGTGGGTGTTGAGCGTGCGCTGCAGGCGTTTCCGGCATCTCAGGTAAAGATTCTGCTGATCGACGATATTAAGTCTGCGCCTCAGGAAGCGTTTAATGACGTGTTGAATTTTCTCGGCTTAGCACCGTTCGTTCTTGACGAGTTCCCGGTTGTTAACGCAAATAAAACCAATAAAAGTAAATGGGTTGCTCTTCTGACGCAGCGGGGTGCACCTGCCTGGCTTAAGAAGCCGGTGCGTTCACTGAAGACGGCTTTGGGTCTGGGCCATGTGTCTCTGTCCGGAAAGCTTGATGCACTGAACAAAACCCATCAACAGCGTTCCCCGATGAGCACTTCAATGCGCGAGACCCTCACTCGGCTTTTTGCCGATGAGATTGATCGCCTGGAGGCGCTGTCGGGGCGCGACCTTAGCCATTGGCGTTCCCGGAGTTGAGTGCCGCCGGGTTCCGACTCAGCCGCATGGCGGTGATAAACTTGACCTGATGTTCTTATCTACGAGTCGTTCATGCTTGAGCTAGGCCTGAAAATATTTCTCAGTTATCTGCTGGGGTCAGTCAATGGCGCTTTGTTGATCGGCTGGATGCGTGGTGTCGATATTCGCACCGTTGGCAGTGGTAATGCCGGCGGCACCAATGCGCTACGAACTCAGGGTAAGGCCTTTGCTGCCGGTGTTATGGCCATCGACATTCTTAAAGGTGTTGTCCCGCCAATCGTTTTTCCGGCTTTGGTTCTGCCGGGTGTCGGACTTGATGATGGTATTGATCGGGCCTGGCTCATGTACAGCTGTGGGTTAGCTGCGGTGGTGGGTCATTGTTATCCCGTTTGGTTTGATTTCAAAGGCGGCAAGGGTGCTGCCACGGCAGTGGGTGTTATCGCAGCTGCAGCGCCTGTATTGCTGATTCCGGCACTTCTAACCTGGACGATAGTACTGAAGCTGCTGGGGTTCGTCGGGCTTGCGACGATCGCAGCAGGTCTTGTTATGCCGGTGTTTGTATTGATCTATTACTCGCCATTGCCCGTGCCGTTGTTTGTCTTCTCTTTATTGCTGGGAATTTTTGTGTGCTACACGCATCGTTCAAACCTGCAGAAGTTTTTTGCGCGTGAGTCCACTACCGATGTTGCTCCGTGGATCGATACGGGCAGAAGCCGCTAATGTCCGTGCAACAGAAATTACTGACGATCCTGGGCGATGCCGACACTCACTCCGGCACCGCAATTGCGGATTCGCTCGGTGTTTCCCGGGCCGCGATCTGGAAACATCTTCAGCAGTTGCGCGAGCTCGGTGTTGAGGTCGACGCTGAAGCCGGGCAAGGGTATCGGCTTAAACAGGCATATGAGCCTTTGGATGCCAGCTTGATTCGCGAGCGCTTGAGCTCGTCGGTTCGTAACGCAATTGGTTCGTTGAACGTGCAATGGGAGTGCGATTCCACGAATAACGTCGTGCTTGATCAGCTGCAACACTCGCCCGTGCCTGCAGGGGTCTCGGCGGTGTGCCTGACTGAAATGCAAACCGCCGGGCGCGGGCGTCGTGGTCGTCAGTGGCAGTCTCCACCGGGGGGTGGTATCTGGTTGTCACTGTCGTGGACATGGGATGTTGTTCCGGCCGATATGTCCGCCTTGAGTCTGTCTATCGGTGCCGCGGTATTGCGTGTGCTTCAGCAGCACGATGTTCCTGACCTCAGTCTGAAATGGCCGAATGACGTATTGGTTGCTGACAGCAAGTTGGGTGGCATTCTGGTTGATATTCAGGGCGACCTTTCAGGACCGCTGACGATAGTGGTCGGGGTCGGTTTGAACGTAAACGTGTCTGCGCTTACCAGAGAACAGGTTAAGGAAGCCGGCGGACAACCTCCCATCGGTTTGGCCGATTGTTTGGCTTCGGTGTCGAGGAACGCGGTTGTTGCAGATTTGCTGAATAAGTTTGTTCAGGTGTTGCGGGAATACGCGGTTAAAGGTTTTGCCGCTGACCGTGCTTTCTGGCAGCAGCACGATTATTTGCTCGGTAAGCCTGTCGCGATAACTGGCAGAGACAACTCAAAGGGAGTGGCCGGCGGAGTAACAGCAGACGGATACCTGATTGTCAGAACGTCGGAAGGCGAGCAAAGAGTGGGCTCGGGCGATGTGTCTGTGCGCCCGGTAACGGAAGAGGGTGCGCAATGAAGCTTCTGATTGATGCCGGCAACACCCGGGTCAAATGGGCGTTGCACGATGGCGCCGGTTTTGACGGTCGCTTTCTTGCAACGGGCGAAGCTATTCATGCGGTCGATAACGCGATACCGGACATGATTGGGCAAGTTGAGGCAGCGCTGGCTGACAATCAGTCTGAGCAGCTGTCGGAGATTGCGGTTGTCAGCGTCGGCGGCGCTGACTTGCGGGCAGATATGGTGGCCGCCTTGTCTGAACGGTTTCACGTTGATCCCAGAATGCTGCTGAGTGAGTCCGGGTTTGGCCGCTTGGTTAATGGCTACAGTGATCCTGAGCAGCTTGGTGCAGACAGGTGGATCGCGATGATTGGCGCCGCCGCGTCACCGATTGGCAGCATCTGCTTAGTGGACGCCGGCACAGCGATTACCGTTGATGTCGTCGATGCAGCAGGCGCGCATCTCGGCGGTATTATCCTGCCGGGAATCAGCCTGATGCAGGAATCGCTGTTCGAGCGGACAGGCGATATCGGGCGGTTCGCACAGCGAGAACGCTCTGACGCTGCGGAAGCTGGTTTGGGCAGGGGAACACTGGCTGCCGTTCATCATGGTGCGCTGCACGCGGCCGCCGGCGCTGTGCGGAGTGTTTGCTCGGCGCGGCATGTCGATCAGTTGTTGATAACCGGCGGGGATGCCGAATTGTTGCTGCCTTTATTGGCTGACTTTGCTCCTGAGCATCGCCCGCATCTTGTGCTCGAGGGCGCGGCAATTCGCCGTCAGCAACCGTGAAAAATACGCTGCTTTTACTGCTGTTTATTAATATTTTCGTGTTGCTCTGGTACACGTGGATTGAAATCACTCCCGATTCGCGAGAAGCGTCCGTTCAGTCAGTGGAGACCACTCCTCCCGAAACACCGGTGTCTCGGCCGGCGGAAGCGAGTCCGGATAACCAGCTTGCTGAAACTTCTGCTGCGGCCGATGAGCCTGCTATCGAGGCGATCGGCTCGGCCGATCAGTTTGCGGCTTCCGCCGAACCAACAGCAGAAGCGTCGAATGCGAATGCTGCAGCGTCCGCCGAGGTCTGTTTTGTCAGCGAGCCATTGCGCTCAGGAGAGAAAGTCCTGGAGTATCAGCGCGTCCTGCAGGCTGGCGGCATAGCCGCGACTCTGAGTCAGAAGGACGCTCAGGTCCTGATGGGTCAATGGGTGCGCGCCGAGGGGTTTACTGGTGCGGCTGAAGCGAAGGCAGCCGCTCGCGAGCTGAAAGCGCAGGGTATTGCCGATGGCTATGCGTTGGCGGACCGGGATTCTCCGGATGCCTGGCTAGTATCGCTGGGAATCTTCAGAAATTCAGACAGCGCGACCAGACTCGCAGAACAGGCGCGTTCTGCCGGTTTTAACGTGATGATTCGGCCGCGATATGAGTCGACAGCTGCGTTTCAGCTTTCATTTGGCGGAAGCGCTGACGATTTGGCTGCCGTTTTGGCGGCTTCAGAACTGCCGGGCCAAT
>CAYLLI010000021.1:0-19377 GCA_964384295.1 uncultured Chromatiaceae bacterium | reverse complement strand
GTGCGGTCGCAAAAGGCATGCTGAAAGTGATGGCCCGCATGGGTATCTCAACGCTGCAGTCGTATAAGGGCGCGCAGATTTTCGAAGCGCTCGGCCTGCGTTCCGAAGTGGTGGCCCGCTGCTTTGCCGGCACCGCCAGCCGTTTGCAGGGCGTGAGCTTTGATGTGCTTGAAGAAGAGTCTGTGCGTCGTCATGAACTCGGCTATCCGGAGCACAAAGAGGATGTGCTCGAATCGTTGCCGAACCCGGGTGACTTCCACTGGCGCAGCGCCGGTGAGCGTCACGCCTGGACGCCTAGCAACATTGCGAACCTGCAGGTTGCTGCCCGCACGAACGACAAGAATGCGTATCATGCCTTTGCCAACAAGCTGAACAATGAGGCACGTGAGAACTGCACACTGCGCGGACTGCTGCAGTTTAAGCCCGGTAAAGCGATTCCGCTGGATGAGGTTGAGTCTGCGAGCGAGATCGTTAAGCGTTTCTGTACCGGTGCGATGAGTTTTGGCTCGATCTCGCCTGAGTCTCACGAAACTCTGGCTGTCGCGATGAACCGTCTCGGCGGCAAGTCGAACACTGGTGAGGGTGGTGAGGATCCGGCACGTTTCACGCCGCTGCCGAACGGTGACTCGAAGCGTTCCGCGATCAAGCAGATTGCATCGGGCCGCTTTGGTGTGACCGCGTGGTATCTGGCGAACGCTGATGAACTGCAGATCAAGATGGCTCAGGGCGCCAAGCCCGGTGAGGGTGGCGAACTGCCCGGCCGCAAGGTTGATGACAATATTGCGCGCCTGCGTTATTCAACGCCGGGCGTGGGTTTGATTTCACCGCCGCCGCATCACGATATTTACTCCATTGAAGATTTGGCGCAGCTGATCTACGACCTGAAAAACGCGAACCCGAAAGCCCGCATCAGCGTGAAGCTGGTGTCTGAGGTGGGTGTTGGCACAATTGCTGCGGGTGTTGCGAAAGCGCATGCCGATCACATTCTGATCTCCGGTGATACCGGTGGCACCGGCGCGTCACCGCTGACGTCTGTGAAACATGCCGGCCTGCCGTGGGAGTTGGGTATCGCCGAGACCCATCAGACTCTGGTGCTGAACGATTTGCGCAGCCGCGTTACGTTGCAGACCGACGGTGGTTTGAAGACCGGCCGTGACGTTGTTATAGCTGCAGCACTCGGTGCTGAAGAGATGGGCTTTTCAACAGCACCGCTGGTTGCAATGGGTTGCATCATGATGCGTAAGTGTCATTTGAACACCTGTCCGGTGGGTATCGCGACGCAGGATAAAGTGCTGCGCAAGAAGTTTGCCGGTGCACCTGAGCATGTCGTGAACTACCTGTTCATGGTGGCTGAAGAAGCCCGTGAAATCATGGCTGAGCTGGGTATTCGCCGAATCAACGATCTGATCGGCCGGGTTGACCTGCTGGACACGCGTGCCGCGATTAACCACTGGAAGTCAGATGGTCTGGATCTGGCGCCGATTCTGGCACCTGCGCAGAAGCCGCATCCGAACACGGAAGTGCGTCAGACGATCAGTCAGGATCACAGCCTGGAGCTGGCGCTTGATAATCGTCTGATCGACCTCGCGAAAGACGCGATCGAAAACGGCAACAAGGTCGAGTTTGAACTGCCGATCGTGAACACCAACCGCACGGTCGGCACGATGCTGACCAATACGGTGGTGAACCGATGGGGCGAGAAAGGCTTGCCTGTCGATACCATCCATGCCCGTTTTAAAGGGTCTGCCGGTCAGAGCTTTGGCGCATTCCTGGCTCGCGGCATCACGCTGGAGCTCGAGGGCGACAGTAATGACTACGTCGGCAAAGGCTTGTCGGGCGGCCGGGTTGTGATCTACCCGCCGAAGGAAAGCTCGTTTGTTGCGGAAGACAATGTGCTGATCGGTAACGTGGCGCTGTATGGCGCGACAGGCGGTCGCGCGTTCTTCCGCGGTAAGGCTGCCGAGCGTTTCTGTGTCCGTAACTCCGGTGCAAAGACCGTGGTTGAGGGCGTTGGCGACCACGGTTGTGAGTACATGACCGGTGGTGTTGCTGTCGTGCTCGGAACAACCGGTATCAACTTTGCGGCGGGTATGTCCGGCGGTGTTGCGTACATCTGGGATTACGCCGGCGACTTTGCGTCGAAGTGCAACATGGGCATGGTCGAGCTGGACGCCGTTGAGGACGAGGAAGACATCGCTGAGCTGCGTGAACTGGTTGAGCTGCATCAGAAGTACACCGGCTCGAAAGTGGCCGATGAAGTGCTGGAGAACTGGCCTGAGATTCTGAAGCAGTTTGTGAAAGTGATGCCGACCGACTACAAGCGCGTGTTGCAGGAGCGCAAGCGTCACGACGAAGAGATGGAAGCCACCATTCACGAAGACCAGAGCAACGCGTTTCCATCGAAGGAGGGTACCCATGGGTAAACCAACAGGATTTATGGAGTATCCGCGCAAGAAGGTTCCCTGGCGCGATGCGAATGAACGCCTTAAAGACTATGGCGAGGTGTACACCCCGGCTGAAGAGAGTCATCTGCAGAGGCAGGGTGCGCGCTGCATGGATTGCGGCGTGCCGTTTTGTCAGTCTGACAACGGTTGCCCGATCGATAACCTGATTCCGGAGTGGAACGACCTGGTCTATAAAGGGCGCTGGGAAGAAGCACTGGATCGTCTGCATAAGACGAACAACTTCCCCGAGTTTACCGGTCGTGTGTGTCCCGCGCCTTGCGAGGGTTCCTGCGTGCTGGGCATCAATGATCCGCCCGTTACGATCAAGAATATCGAAAACGCCATTATTGACCGCGGTTTCGAAGAAGGTTGGGTGACTGCTGAAGCGCCTGCTGAACGTACCGGTAAGTCGGTAGCCATTGTTGGCTCAGGTCCGGCAGGCCTTGCTGCGGCGGACCAGCTGAACAAAGCCGGACATTCTGTCACGGTATACGAGCGCGCCGACCGTATTGGCGGGCTTTTGATGTACGGTATTCCGAACATGAAGCTCGACAAGGGTGTGGTTCAGCGTCGTATCGACCTGATGGCGTCCGCCGGCATTAAGTTTGTAACCGGTGTTGAAGTGGGCGTTGATATGGATGTGGCTGAGCTGCAGAAAGCCAACGATGCCGTGCTGCTTGCGACCGGTGCCACGGTGCCGCGTGATCTGCCGATTGAAGGTCGCGAATTGAATGGCGTTCACTTCGCGATGGAGTTTTTAACCAAAAACACCAAAAGCCTGCTGGATAGTAATTTGCAGGACGGCGAGTTCATTTCAGCAGACGGCAAGAAAGTCATCGTGATCGGTGGCGGTGACACCGGCACTGACTGTATTGCGACATCACTGCGTCACGGCTGCAGCAGCATGATGAATCTGGAGCTAATGGATCAACCGCCGGTCGAACGTGCTGCCAACAATCCCTGGCCGCTGTGGCCGCTGATTCAGCGCACTGACTACGGTCATGAAGAGTCGATTGCGAAGTTCGGCGCCGATCCGCGCTCGTATACGATTATGTCCAAGCGCTTCGAAGACGACGGCAACGGCAACGTGAAAGCGCTGCACACGGTCCGCGTGGAGTGGGAACGCGGTGACGACGGTCGCATGCAAATGACGGAAGTGCCCGGTTCGGAAGAACGCCACGAGTGTGATCTGGTGTTGCTGGCCATGGGCTTTTTGGGGCCCGAGAATCCGGTTGCTGATGCTCTTGGCATTGAGCGGGATGCCCGCAGCAACTATCTGGCCGAGCATGGTGAGTTCACGACCAGCGTTGACGGTGTATTCACGGCTGGTGACTGCCGTCGCGGACAATCGCTTGTGGTTTGGGGTATTAACGAAGGTCGTGGTGCTGCCCGGGCGATTGATGCCTATCTTGAAGGCGAGAGCACTCTGCCTGCGCCCGGTATTACTCAGGGCACGGCTACCGGCTAAATCAGACGGATTGCAGCCAACTAAAAAAAGCCCCGCACTAGCGGGGCTTTTTGCATTTGCTCCTCATCGTTGCGACACTAAACTCAGGTTGCACGAAGGAGCACGCTTTATGAACGTCTACTTTTATCTCGTGTTGATGGCCGCTGTTATCGGCTCACCGGTATTCGCCGCCGAGCCACCGACAACAATCACCAATGAGATTCTCGCCACCCGCATCATCTACGGCACGCAACCTTTAATTCTTGATGTTCGTACTCCTGAAGAATTCGCGGCGGGTCACGTTCCCGGTGCCGTGAACATTCCTCACGATCAAGTTGCTGAACGCTACATGGAAGTTACGTTCAATCCTGCCGAAGAAATTGTGGTGTATTGCCGCAGCGGCAAACGCGCAGGGGCTGCGGCTGAAGTGTTGGGTGAGCTTGGGTTTACCGGAGTTGCTGATCTCGACGGACACTGGCTTGCATGGTCGTCTGCAGGGCTGCCGTTCGAAGAAGCAGTAGTTACCGAATAGCACCGCCGGAGCGAAAGGCTTCGGCGGACTATCAGCACGGGTCGCTGGGTTGATCCGGGCTTTGCCATCGGTCGGCGGTTACACGCGGGTCGCATTTTCGTCAAAACGGGAGTCGTCATGAATAAGTATCTTGCAGAACTTATAGGCACATTCTGGTTGGTGTTGGGAGGCTGTGGCAGTGCGGTGCTCGCCGCGGGTTTTCCGGATGTCGGTATCGGTTTGTTGGGCGTGTCGCTGGCGTTTGGTCTGACGGTACTGACGATGGCGTTTGCCATCGGTCATATTTCCGGCTGTCACCTAAATCCGGCTGTTTCGGTGGGGCTGTGCGTTGGTGGTCGTTTTCCCGCTAAGGACTTGCCACCCTATATCATTGCGCAGGTGATCGGTGGTCTGATTGCGGGCGGAGTGTTGTATGTGATTGCCAGCGGTGCCCCCGGCTTTGACGTTTCAGCGGGTTTTGCATCCAATGGTTTTGGTGAGCATTCGCCGGGTGGTTATTCAATGACGGCCGCACTGGTCACCGAAGTCGTTATGACCATGATGTTTCTGGTGATTATTCTGGGCGCTACTGATGAGCGTGCGCCTGAAGGGCTTGCGCCAATCGCCATTGGTCTCGGTCTTACTCTGATTCACCTTGTCAGCATTCCTGTCACGAATACTTCAGTGAACCCGGCACGAAGTACGGGTGTTGCGCTCTATGCCGGTGGCTGGGCCGTCTCGCAGCTGTGGCTGTTCTGGGTTGCTCCCATTGTTGGCGGCGTGCTGGGTGCGATTGTTTATAAGGTGATTGGAGGAAAGTCAGACTAGATCGCTCCTGTCTGTTCTTCAGACGGTCTTAGGCGTTGCTTCGGCTCCTGTTATTGAACCGTCTGTAGCAAGCTGGACTCAGATCGAGTGACCCGCCTTTAAGGCGGGTCTTTTAGAATCTGCGGTAACGCAAGAGCGATACGTTTTGACGCTGCAGCATCGCACCGTGGTGATGCAGCACTGCTAATGAAGGAATCAATGATGAGTAAGAACGAGAACAATCCATTGGAGTCACTTGCTAACGCTCCGCTCGATCGTCGCGAGCTGTTTGCCGGCGCCGCAGGAATAGCTGCAATGGCGTTGGGCGTCGGCAATGCAGAGGCCGGTGCGCACCGCGGGCCTCCGATTGAGCTGACGGCGGAAGACAAAGTTGCGAAGAAGGTTGGCAAGGGTGCGCAGGTACTGGTAACCGGCGCGAATCGTGGCTTGGGCCTGGAGTTTACGCGCCAGTATGCGGAGCGCGGCTGCAACGTGATTGCTACGGCGCGTAAGCCTGAGAAAGCCGCCGAACTGAATCAGCTGGCCAAAAAGTACAAGGGCCAGATTATTATTGAGCAACTCGACGTGACCGATGATGCGCGCATCGAAGAGCTGGCTGTGCAGTATGTTGATACGCCGATCGATCTGCTGTTGAACAACGCCGGCATTGGCGGCGACTTCAGCAAGCAGATGTTTCGCAGCATGGACTATGAGCTGTTCCATAAGGTGATGGACGTCAATGTTGCGGGCCCGATGAAGATCAGCGAAGCGTTCTATAAGAACGTATTGGCCAGCGATCTGAAAAAGATCGTCTGTGTCTCCAGCAGTCAGGGTTCCATTTCCAGTGTGACTGGCGGGTTCTTGTACACCTATCGCAGCAGCAAGGCGGCACTGAACATGATGATGGCAAACCTCGCGAAGAATGTTCAACGCAAAAAAATCATTGTTGGTTTGGTAACTCCTGGCGCTACTGCGACTGACTTCATTCCGGAGAACTTCCGTAAGGCGATGAAGAATATTCAGCAGCCGGATGAAGCCACTGCCGACATGATTCGCAACATTGATCGTTTCTCTGTGGCCAACAGCGGCACGTTCTTTGATTACACCGGTGAGATTGTCCCGTGGTAGCCGGTCAGGTTGTTGACCATAAAAAGGCCCGCTAATGCGGGCCTTTTTATTATCCTGATACTCTGCCGCCAGCTCAGAACACCTGATTCACTTCGCGTTTAAACGTCAGTTCCTTCGGAGTGCCGGGCTTTCTTTCCTTGCGCTTGCCGCGTTCGGGAGGCTCGTAGCTCATCTGTTCATAAGGCAACACGCTGAGCATATGGGAGATACAGTTCAAACGTGCTTTGCGTTTGTCATCTGACGGCACGCGATACCATGGCGACTCGTCAGTGTCGGTAGCGTCCAGCATGCGTTGATAGGCTTCGGTGTAGTCCCACCAGCGGCGCCACGACTCCATGTCCATCGGGCTGAGTTTCCAGTGTTTGACCGGGTCAGTCGCCCGGGCGATGAATCGCTCTTCCTGTGTTTCCTGACTGACATCAAAGAAGTATTTGATCAGATAAATACCTGAGTTGATGATTCTGCGTTCGAATCCCGGAATGAACCGCAGAAAGTCTTCGTACTCGTCCTGCGTGCAGAACTTCATGACTTTCTCGACGCCGGCGCGGTTGTACCAGCTGCGATCAAACAACTTAATTTCACCAGCGGCGGGAAAGTGCTTCACGTAGCGCTGCATGTACCACTCGGTTTTTTCGCGATCACTGGGAGCTGGCAGCGCGACCACTTCAAACACCCGCGGGCTGACTTTTTCGACAATGCGTTTAATAACGCCGCCTTTACCCGCAGCGTCGCGGCCTTCAAAGATCACGATAACCCGCATGCCGGTTCTGCGAACGTGTTCCTGCAGCTGAACCAGTTCGACCTGGAGTTTTGCGAGTTCTTTCTCGAACTTGCTGCGTGACAATTTCTTGGTTTGCTTGCCGGACTTGTGATTCGCCATGCAATGACCCCCTTAGTTCTGTGGCTTGCCGGCGTTTCTTAACCGTCGTATGGATTCGCGCACTTGCGTCAATATTTCTGCGGTTTCTTCGATCCCCACGCGTTCCATCGCTCTGGTTTCCAGCGGGAATAAAGCCATCAGGTGCTGACGGATCTCCTCAAAGGCGCGCGGGTTTTTGGTGCCGCAGACACTATCGTCATTGTCGAGAATGCGCTCGGCGACGCCTTCCGCGAAAAAATCGATGTCGCATGCAATAGCTAGCTTAGAGACTTCGTGTGCGATGTTGTCGAACTGATCAGTGAAGTAGCGGCTGTGTTGTTGTTTTTCTTCTTCCATCGTTCCGCCCTTAAAGCCTGCTGCACCGGAGTAGTCTCCGGCGCAGCAGGGTGCCTGGTTGCTGTCTTACATATCGCTTTCGGTAAACGGCAGTGGTTGCTTGCTGACGTTTTCCGGCTTAAACGGCAGCTTCTTAGGATCGAGCGGCCACGTGTAAACCTTCTTGGTTTCCGGGCGAACATTCTCAATGCCCGTCAATGCAGGCCCCGGAGTCGCATTCGGACGATTTGGATACTTCTTAATCCATAGCTCGTGGCGCTGCCGCTGGCGATTGAACATGCTCTTCACATGAAACTGCTCGATCATTTCGCCATTCTGTTCCCGCGGATCGCTATACAGATCATAGAACTCATCGCCTGAAAGCCCCGGCAGTGCATTCTTCCAGTCGCGCTTGAAGCGGCCTTTTACTCCTGCTGACAGCCCCGGACCCTGGTAGATCATGACGTAGTCGCGGCGGCTGAAGCCATCGCCATTGACGAACAGGGATGTTTGGTCGACGCCATCGACGATTCTGTCAGTAGGAATGTAGTCAGTAGCTCCTGCGATGCTCGCAAATGTCGTGTACAGGTCACTGACGTGAACAATGTCACCGACAATCTGGCCTCCTTCAACCGCTGCCGGCCAGGTCATTAGTGCCGGCACACGCACGCCGCCCTCGGTAAAGTCGCCTTTGCCGCCGGTGTACAAGGTTTCCACCATGCCGCGAGGGCCAAAGTGGGTAAACGGCCCGTTGTCGGCCATCACCATTACAATCGTGTTCTCGGCTATACCTTTTTCTTCCAGATGCTCGTAGAGCTCGCCGATGAATACGTCGAGCTTCACGAGAGCCTCTTGCAACACATTCTTGTTCGCAGAGACTTTCTTCGGATCCCGTGAATCAGGAAAAAATGATGTCAGCACAGGCTGATGAGCAATAAAGAACGGCTTCCCTGCATCGACAGCTTTGTCGATAAACGCAATCGTTCTCTTTTCGGTCTCGGTAATGCCATCCCAGAAGTTTGTTGATTTGGGTGGTGGCCCCCACTCGTAGGTTTTGCCGCCTTTGGTACCTTCCAGGAACCAAACCGTGCCTCGCGGCTGCCACGAATTGTCGATGTCGTACTTATCCTCGCCGTACAGCTCCGGATACAGGCCAGTAATAATGTTGGCAGCTTCTGCTTCAGGTACCCACATGCTGGGGACCTGGTTGTAAGGCGTAAACAGTGCCTCGTCATAACCCTGATTGTGGGCATAGCTGAACTCGGTGTCGCCTAAGTGCCATTTGCCGAAGAAGCCGGTCATATAACCCGCCTTACTGAGCACTTCGGCGATCGTGACTTCTTTTGCATCCATGCCTGAGTATTCGATCGGGAACGAAACGGTATGCATGCCGCTGCGAACGGCGTAGCGTCCGGTCTGCAGAGCTGCACGCGTTTGTGTGCACGCGACCTCCGTATACATGCGCATGAAGTTGATGCCTTCATCGGCCATCTTGTTAATGTTGGGTGTTGAAAAACCCCGCACCGCCTGAATTTCAGGGATGCCGACTTCACCAACGGCGGTGTCGTCCCACATGATATGGATGATGTTGGGTGGTTGGCCGTACTTCTCGCGCATTTCGGCAAGCTTCGCTTGCAGCGCTTCGTCTTCGGCTGCCCACTTCTCACCGTGCTGAGCTTCGAGGATGTAGTGCTCGGCGTCGTGAATAATGTCCTTCGCAAAGGTAGCCCCTGCAGCGGTTGCTGCAAGAACGGCGGCCAACAGTGTGGTTATTGCTTTCATTGTTTCGCCTCTATTCTCGGAACCCATATTTGAGCATGCGAATGTACTCGATGATTGGGTGTATTGCTATTTCGCAGACTTGTCCCTGCGGCTATTTATCCGCTTAAGCTTGTTTAGTCTTCGGTGAAACCCGATAGTTGCGTTATGCAGAGTACGACATTCAATGAAATGTATAGGCTGCTTGCCTGGCTTGGCGCGCTTCCCTTTATTGGATGTGCTCTGCTGAACCTGTTGTCCGTGGAGTCTGTCGGGTTGCTGTCAGACTGGCCGGCCAGCGCTGCGAGCTATGGCCTGGCAATTGTGTCCTTCATGGCCGGCGTGCATTGGGGGCAGTATCTGGAGCGGCATGCAGACTGCCCGATAAACCTGCTGATCACGAGCAATGTCGTGACTGTAGCTGCTTGGCTTGCTTATCTGTTCGCACCGGTTCGCATTTGCTTGCTGGTGCTTGCCGGCGGTTTTTTGGCACTGTTACTGATTGATTACCTGCTATTAAGGCATCGGCTGATAAGTGGTGCTTATTTTGATCTGCGAAGAAACGTGACTTTAGTGGTTGTCGCAGCCCTGGCTGCTACCGGAGTAGCGCCATGAAGCGGATTGCGGTCATTGGTGCCGGGATGGCCGGTCTTACTGTTGCACGTCAGCTGCACGATGAGGCAGATGTTACCGTTTTCGAAAAGTCGTCCGCACCCGGCGGACGAATGGCGACGCGCCGCGCTGAGCCTTTTGCGTTTGATCACGGTGCGCAGCACTTTCGTGCCAAAACACCAGAGTTTCAGTCGCTGCTGGATGAGTTGAAAACCGCCGGCGTCATCACGTCGTGGAATGCACCGTTCGTGGTGTTTGATCGCAGCGAGATATCCTCCCGGCGTGAATGGGGCGAAGACCTGCCGCACTATGTGGGTGTGCCCGGCATGAATGCCATCGGGCGGCACATGGCTGACGGTTTGAATGTTGAGTACGGTGTTCAGGTGCATCGTATTGAAAGGGTCGGTTCCGGGTGGCAGCTTGAAACCGATGGGCAGCCTCAGCCTTCAACGTTTGATTGGGTGATTTGTACTGCTCCTGCGGAGCAAACACTGAGTCTGATGCCC
Source organism: uncultured Chromatiaceae bacterium (assembly GCA_964384295.1). Lineage (GTDB taxonomy): Bacteria > Pseudomonadota > Gammaproteobacteria > Steroidobacterales > JABIQA01. The sequence goes on along the minus strand of CAYLLI010000021.1, from coordinate 8,969 downwards.
ACCGCGTTTGCTCATCGTGATGCCATAGCAGATATCAGAATGCAGGGCTGTTTTGCGCTGATGCTCGGGTTTAGTGAACCGCTGGAGTTGTCCTGGCGGATTGGTCTGGTCCGCGGTGCAGATATCAGTTGGGTTGCGGTTAACAGCAGCAAGCCTGGCCGTGATAGCGGGTTCTCGGTGCTGGTGCATGCCTCGAATGCGTTTGCTGACGAGCATCTGGATTGGAATCTGGAGAAGTTAAAACAGCACCTCAGCGCAGAGCTGCTGGCCGTGACCGGCATCGATAGTGAGCTTTCGGTTCATTCAGATATTCACCGGTGGCGCTACGCCAACATTCCTCAGCAGTCCGGCCCAGCGGCTTTCGTCGATAGCGAGCAGGGTCTTGCTGCCTGTGGCGATTGGTGTATTCGCGGCCGGGTCGAGTCCGCCTATTTGAGTGCGATTGATGCTGCCCGGCAAGTGGGCAGCCATATCTTGTAAGCGTTATCTATTGCTGAAGATAGTTCGCCGCTGCATCTTAAGTTAATTGGATTTCCCCGCAGTTGAAAATAGCCTCTTACCCCGACAATAATGAGCCTCGATTCTGTTCAGGGATAACTCGATGCTGGTAAAAGGCTACTTTCATTATCTGTACAGCGTGATTGCTGCGGGATGGCTGTCGGTCCCGGGGCTGCTGGCCATCGCGTTGTTTCTGGCTGGGGTCGTGATGCTGTTGCGCAAGTCTTCCGCTAGTCCGTGGATTGCCCGTGGCGCGCTGGTTTTGTCTGTGGTGATGGTTTTTGTCATGGTCTATACGACCACGATTACCATTGAGCAAGAGTACGACCACTTGCAGATTGCTAAAGAGTTTCCTGATGACGAGAGCTGTGGCACTGCCTGGGGCACCTGGGTAACAGCCGGCATTGGGCTGATGAACAATTGCCCCAAGGGCTGTTATCGGGGCGCCACTGTTAGTCAGGAAATGAAGCTGTCAGGTTTTCCACCGTACCCGAAAGTTCGTCGCGAACTGCAATGCTGGACCCGGCGTAATCCTGATGGCAACCGAAAGGTTTCGGTGGAGATTCCCGAATAGTGCTACCGGATACCTCTAGGGGGCTGCTTGTAAGGACTCCCGTATAATCGGCTCGATCGTGTCAGCGAAAATTTCTGCTTTAACCACATTGCCCGGCGTGCTCATGTGAATAGAGTCTGAGTAGCAGCAAGATTCGCGCAGACCCTTCTTCTGCCAGATGGTAATTTGAGGCAGATCAGCGGCTTGTTCAGCAAACGGCACCAATGGCACGTTGTACTTTTCAGCCACCCGTCGAATCGCACGATTGTTCTGATTGATGCCTTCTTCCCAGGCATACGGCGGGATGTAATCGTTCCAGTGCAGCATGTCACGTTTGTTCGCGAATGTTGCCAGAACCGGCTGAACGCCATTGCCGATAAGCACTTTCACCATATCTTCAAGATTCTTTTCGAACGCGGATTCGGACGTATCCAGAAAGTTCTGCAAGCGCTTTGCATCGGATTCCGGAAAGTTCTCTGTTTTCCAGATGCGGTTCATCAGGTTGTAGTTCTCGTTAAACGCAATCGGGTTGAGCACTTTTAACGCCAGCCGATAGGTGAGAAAGCGCGTGAGGCCCGGAGGATAGTAAGGGTCGACTTTACGAAAATGAAAATAGTCGTCCTGAAAATTATCGAAGACACGCGGGAACAGGTCGTTATAGGCGTGATATATCACCACCATGTCCGGCTTAGTTGGCAGCACCTGATAAAACAGGCGATGGAGACTTTCCGCCGTTGTTGATCCTGACATGCCGGCGTTCATCACCTCAATTTGTTTCGCCGCAGGTTGCAGACGCTTATTCAGCACTTTCTGCAGAAAATAGGGGTAGGTCTCATTCCACGGCAGGTACACCGCAAACGTCGTAGAACCGCCGATGGCAGCGATTCGATAAACGTCGTCGGGCTTATCAACAACGATATCTTCACCGCGGAAGCCGACGTTGTTAATTCGCTCGAAATTGCCTTTTTGAAAGCCCGGCTTGTGGTTGTAGCCGGAATACGGATGTGTGTAGTACATGCCCGCGCCATCGCGCTTATCCATGGGAGGGCTTGCTTTGCCGAGTGATTCGAAAAACGTTGGAGCAATACCTGCAGATTCCAGAGCGCGCAGCCCGATTTCTGCCAGCACCAGAGAAAAGGTCAGGCTAATGATTACCAGCAAGGTTGCCTGTTTCGCCACTGAATTCATGCATCCGTTCCCGTTCAACGATTGAAACCGAAGTAATGTAGCACGATACATTGGCTTGCGCCTGACGTGCCAGGGGGCTTACATAAGGCGGGTCATCACTTTGGTGGGGTTTTGAGACAAAACTGCAATATCCGCTGAGTGCCCGTTTGTTGATTTAGTTTGACTGCCGGCTTTTTGTTTCTATAATTTCGGGAGCTTGAAAGTGCGATCAGTATTTATGCCACCATTTCGATCCGGTAACGCTTCGTTCTGTTATTCATAAGTAGTCAGTACTTCCCGGCACGACCCTCGAGAGAGGTAACTTACTTTGTTTAATCAGGATAGAAACTATGTCTACAACTACCGGTACCGTTAAATGGTTCAACGACGCGAAAGGCTACGGCTTTATCGAGCAGGAATCAGGTCCTGACGTCTTCGCTCACTTCAGTGCGATTACTGGCGAAGGCTTCAAATCTCTGGCAGAAGGCCAGAAAGTTGAGTTCACAGTCACTCAGGGTCAGAAAGGCCCTCAGGCTGAGAACATTAAGCCGCTTTAATTGCTGTTATAGCGATTACGCTGTTTGAGAACGGAGCCTGCGGGCTCCGTTTTTTGTTGCGGGGTTCTATGGTTAAAGCACCTTTGGCTCAATGGGTTGTCTTGTGGGTTGCAGCGCTGATTGCGGCTTTCTCACGGGTAAGCATTGCTGAAGAGCCGCTCAGGGTCGCGGTTGCGAGTAACTTTTTGGTTCCCATGCAGGCGTTGGCAAAAAGTTATGAAGAGCAATCGGGCAGTAAGGTAATCATCAGTGCCGGTTCTAGCGGGAAACTGTATGCACAGGTCGTCAATAATGCGCCTCATGATCTGTTCTTCTCTGCCGACGCGCAGAAACCTGCCCGGCTTGAGGCAGCGGGTCACGCAGTGTCGGGAACCCGAGTGACGTATGCGATAGGAAAGCTCGCGCTCGTTACCAATGACGCACTGCTCAAACATGGTGATCTGGAGGATCTTGGCAACTGCACAAACCGTGTCGCGATCGCCAACCCGTTGACTGCGCCTTATGGAGTTGCAGCGCGCGAGGCACTCTCGAATGCAAACATTTGGGACAGTGTTCAGGCGTGTGTGGTGCGTGCAGAGAATGTGGCTCAAGCTGTCCAGTTTGTCGCCAGCGGCAATGCAGGAGCGGGCTTGGTTGCCGGCTCATTCCGGCGTGAGCTCGAAGCGATGGGTTTGCACGTTCGCGAGTTACCTGATTCCCTTTACCGCCCGGTGATACAGCAAGCCATTATTGTGCGCACGTCAGAAACGGCGAGCGATTTTATGCAGTTCGTTGTGAGCCCGGCGGGTCAGGCAATTGTTGCCAGCTACGGTTACGATACCCCTTAATGTTTGCCGATCTCGAGACTGTTCTGCTTTCCATTCAGCTTGCTTTTATTAGCACGCTCACGTTGCTCGTTATTGGTACGCCTGTAGCCTGGTGGCTGGCGCGAACGCAATGGCGGTTTCGTTATTTGATCGATGCCGTTGTTGCGCTACCGCTGGTATTGCCGCCTACGGTGCTTGGGTTCTACCTGCTGCTGATGTTCAGTGCAGGCGCCGATGCGGGGTTGCCGGCACTGGCCTTTACCTTTTCCGGTCTGGTGATTGGCTCTGTTATCTATTCGTTGCCGTTTGTGGTGCAGCCGTTGCGGGATGCGTTTGCATCCATCGGTGAGGGGCCGCTGGAAGTTGCCGCCACGTTGGGTGCCACCCCGTTGCAGGTATTCACGAAGGTGGCGATGCCCCTGGCGCGCCCGGGTTTTCTGACTGCTGCGATTCTCGGCTTTGCGCACACGCTTGGCGAGTTCGGCGTCGTGCTGATGATCGGCGGCAATATTCCCGGAGAAACGCGCGTTGCCTCTATCGCGATTTATGAGCGGGTCGAATCGCTGAACTACGCCGCTGCGCATGGCTTGTCGCTGGTTCTGCTGATTCTTTCGTTTGTTCTGCTGTCCGTCGTTTATGCCGTAAACCGACGCAAACGGGTGTCTGTGTCGTGAGTATCTTGAAGGTGCGTCAGGAGTTGACACGCGACCACTTTAGGTTGAGCGTTGATGTTGAGCTGCCAGCGATGGGTGTCACCGGAATTGTCGGCCGCAGCGGTTGTGGCAAAACCAGCCTGTTAAGGTGCATTGCGGGTCTGGAGCCGTCGGCCTCAGGAACTGTTCGGCTTGGCGACACGATCTGGCAGGACCGGCAAGAGTTTCGGCAACCGTTTGAGCGTTCCGTCGGTTTTGTGTTTCAGCAGCCTTCGCTGTTGCCGCATTTAAGCGTGCAGCAGAACCTTCAGTTTGCGCAGCAGTTCGGCAGGCCGTCTGCGAATGCCAAGGCTCTTGAACACGCTGTTGAGCTGCTGGGTCTGCAGGACCTGCTGGAGCGTCAGCCCGACACGTTGTCGGGCGGAGAGCAGCAGCGGGTTGCCATTGCGAGAGCGGTCGCTTCCGGTCCCGAACTGATGCTGTTTGATGAGCCGCTCTCGGCGCTCGATGAGCCGCGCAAGGCTGCGCTGTTGCCGTATCTGGAGCGCCTGCACCGTGAGTTAGAGTTGCCGGGTCTCTACGTCAGTCATTCAATCAGCGAAGTAACCCGTGTCGCCGATCATTTGTTGGTCATGGAGAATGGCGCTGTCGCCCACAGCGGTCCGCTGGAGCAGGTGTTGAGTAGCAAGGGGGCGTTGCAGCTTCTCGAGGGTGCGGGCGCGCTGATGGCGGCCGATGCCACTGTCGTGGAAACCGATCAGGCGAGTCCATTGGTTCGCGTTGCGTGGGAAGCCAACGAGCTGTTACTGGCGGGTGATGAACTGCACCCGCGCCAGGTAGTACGCATTCAAATCTTTGCCAAGGACGTGAGCCTTGCGCTGACGCGTGCGGAGGACAGCAGTATTCTGAATATTCTTCCTGCTGTCGTTGAATCCATAGAACCTTCGGTAGCAGGGCAGGTGTTGGTGCAGTTGCGCTGCGGGAACGGGTTGCTGCCTGCATGTGTCAGTCAGAGCTCAGCCGACCGGCTCCGCCTGCAAACGGGCAGCGAAGTGTTCGCCCAGATAAAAGCGGTGGCCGTCAGGGCTTAGCCGGCGGCTGCTCAGACAGTATGCGTCGGGCATAGAGATGCATGCCGACGCCACGCGCTGCCATAAAGCCGATGAATGCGGCCCACAGACCATTGTTGCCATAGTCGCTGCTGAGGTACCAGACGGGGAGGAATACGCCCACCGCTGAGGCAAACATGACGATTAGCATTTCGCGCGAGCGGGTCAGTCCGACGAATACGCCGTCATACAAAAAACACCAGACCGAGACAAACGGTGAGACGATCATCCATATCAGATAATCGTTCGCGGTTTGTCTGACTTCGGGGATCGTTGTGATGAGGTCAATGATCCCGGCCCCGGCAAGCAGATAGATCGCGGTGTACAGGCCGGCAAACAACAATGACCAGTTCAGCGTTCGCTTCACGACAATTCTCAATGCGTCGCTGTTGCGGGCGCCGAAGGCTTTGCCGGTGAGTGCTTCAGCCGCGTGGGCTATACCATCCAGTGCGTAAGACAGAAACATCTGGAAATTCATCAGCACCGCATTCGCCGCCAGAATGACAGCGCCAAACCGGGCGCCTTGTGCGGTGACGAAAGCCAGCGTGAACATCAGTGTCAGTGTTCTTAGCAACAGCGCGACATTTACCTGAAACATTCGCTTATAGGAGCGCAGCTGCCAAACGTCGCTTGCCGATACTGACCCCGGATACTGCGCGAGTAGCGGTTTTAGCAGGCACAGCGACACTGCCAGTCCCAGATACTCTGCAATCACCGTCGCCCAGGCCACCCCTGTGATCTGTAAGCCCGCCAGTGGTACGAAGAGGATGTCGAGCAGAATATTGGCGAAATTAATCGTGAGTGTGATCAGCAGCGGCGCCCGTGCGTTCTGCATGCCGAGAAACCAACCGATTAACGCGAAGCCGGATAACGTTGCCGGTGCCGCCCAGATACGTATGTAGAAATACTCCCGGGTCGCTGCGGAGACTTGCGCATCAGTGCCCAGCAGCTGCAGTGCGACCTCCAGAATGGGTTGTTGCAACACGATCAGTGCTATTGCAAGAACGAGTGCAAGAGTGATGCTCTGCGCCAGCAGAGTTCGGGTCTGGTTGTTGTCCGCGGACCCCAGTGCCTGCGCCACCATGCCGGTGGTGCCCATGCGAATGAAGTTCATACCCATGAATAGCACAGTGAACAGAGTGGAGCCGGCAGCCACCGCGGCCAGCCAGTAGGCCTCAGCCAGATGGCCCATGACTGCTGTATCAACAAATCCGAGCAGCGGTACGGAGATGCCCGAAGCCATCATTGGCGCCGCGATTTTCCAAATGGCTTTGTTGCTGTAGGTTTCTGACTCGCGGGTATTCATCGGTGCAGGCATTCTACAGCGCTGCTGCAGACATAAAAAAAGCCCCGCGATGCGGGGCTTGAGTTAAATGCTTAATTTAGCCGTCTGACATGGCTGTCTGCAGTTTCTTCATTGCCGCAGACTCAATCTGACGGATGCGTTCAGCGGAAACGCCATAGACGTCGGCGAGCTCATGCAGCGTTGCCTTCTCTTCAGCCAGCCAGCGTGCTTTCAGAATGTCGCGGCTGCGCTCGTCAAGGTTATTCATTGCGACGAGCAGACGGGCGTTGGAGTCATCGTTGCTGTCTTCTGCTTCGATGATTTCCGCGGGGTCATCACCATGCTTTTTCAGGTAATGCACCGGTGCATAGTTTGCGTCGTCGTTATCCGTTGCCGGCGCATCATATGCCATGTCGCTTGCAGTCAGCCGCTGCTCCATCTCGGTAACTTCGCTGGCTGCAACACCAAGGTCGTCGGCAATCGCCTGAGTTTCATCGGCAGACAGCCAGCCTAAATGTTTCTTCTTCTTGCGTAAGTTAAAGAACAGCTTCCGTTGCGCCTTGGTGGTAGCCACTTTTACCAGCCGCCAGTTGCGCAAAACGTACTCATGAATTTCAGCGCGGATCCAGTGAACCGCATAGGTCACCAATCGCACGCCAACTTCAGGATTGAAGCGTTTGACGGCTTTCATCAATCCCACGTTGCCTTCCTGAACCAGGTCGGCCATCGGCAGACCGTAGCCTGAGTAGCCGCGAGCAATGTGAACAACGAAACGCAACTGAGACAAAACCAGCTCGCGCGCCGCGTCCATGTTTTGGTTTTCATGCAACTCGTTGGCGAGTTCGCGTTCGCGCTCTGCTGAAAGGACAGGCACGTTATTAACAGCATGCACGTAGCTGTCCAGGCTTCCTACCGGACCAGCCAGGATGCTGTTCAGAGGGCTGTTTGCCAGTGCTGTTGTCATTTAAATCTCCTAATCAGGCCGTATGCCACAAGGGCACCCGGCCGCGTAGTTTAGCAGTCTAAGGCTTAGAGTGCTAAACCGGCTGTCAGTTCCCGCAAAATTGGAAAATAAATCTATTTAAATGAATGACTTAAGATGGATTGATTCGGGCGATATGCCGCGAGACAGCAGTCCAGGCACCGCTCCAGCCGGAGAGTACGCCACCGCCCAGAATCATGGCCATGCTGGCCGGATCGAGACCCCGGAGAACGAAACTGCTCTGGTATAAACCGGTGAGCCGCTCAACCGGTTCCGCGAGAATCAGCGCGCTGATCACCAGTAAAACAATGCCGAACAACCCGCCGATAGCACCGTAACAGATACCGATATACAGAAAGGGACGCCGCACGAACCGGTCGCTTGCTCCTAACAGTTTGAAAACTTCGATCTCGTCCCGGCGGCTTTGTATATCCAGCCGGATCGTATTGCCGACAATGATGATGACTGCGGTCAGCAACAATAGCGTAGCAATCGTGACGCTGCGGGTCAGTAGATCAAGTATGGCGTTAAGACGATCGACCCAGTCGGTATCGAGTCGAACCTGATCAACGTCAGGCTTACTTTCAAGTTCTTGTGCAAGACTGGCAAGCTTCGCAGCTTCCGCAGATTCGTCGGGGCTGACAATCAGCGTGTGCGGCAAAGGGTTTTCATCAAGAGCGGACAGTGCATCGCTAAGACCGGAGCTTTGTTCAAACTGCAACAAAGCCTGATCGGCGCTGATAACCGTCACTTCTTTAATCGCAGCACGCAGCCGCAGATTTTGTGCGAGCTTTTGTGCTTCGGTGATGTCGGTTCCCGGCGTCATGTAAACCGAGAAATCGCGTATGCCATCAAAGTTATCTGCCACCGAGCGACCGTTCTCAACCAGCAGATTCAGCGCTGCCGGCAAGGCCAACGCTATTCCGATAACGGCGATGGTCAGCATGCTGGCAACCGGTTTGTGGAACAGCTCTGCGATAGCCTCCCGGGCGTTCTTCCGATGCAGGCTCAGATAGTGGCTTATCCGGCTCATTATGGACGCAGCTCCGGTGATGTATCAGAGGCGACTTCTCCAGATTGCAGAACCAATCTCTTGCCACCCAATTGATCCAGAAGGTTCACGTCATGGGTTGCAATGACCATCGTGACGCCAATGTCGTTGAATCGTTTGAATAAGCGCATGATGTCCAGCGAGAGTTCCGGATCGAGGTTGCCGGTAGGCTCATCAGCGACCAGCAAGCCCGGCCGGGATACGACCGCTCTTGCAATTCCAACCCGCTGTTGCTCACCCAGAGACAGTGAGCGCGGCGGACTTTTTTCTTTGCGTAAAAGCCCGACCTGGTCGAGTGCAGCCCGTAC
>CAYLLI010000020.1:0-19403 GCA_964384295.1 uncultured Chromatiaceae bacterium | reverse complement strand
CTGTTCCAGCAGACGCTGAGCTGCAACCAGCTCATCACCGCGCGTCGCGTTGTAGTAATCATTAATGTCAACAATCCGCCACTTAACAAAGAAATCCACAAACAGGTTTTTCTTTTCAAAGGTCAGGAAAAGCTCCTGAGGATTGTTCAACGTCAGAATACGACTGGGGTATTTCTCAACGTTGTTAACGAACGGCATTTTGAAGTGCAGACCCGAAGCAAAATCGGATTTAACGATCTCACCAAACCGGAACTTGATGGCCAGCTCGCGCTCATCGACAGTGAATACGCTCATCGATGCCACCAGGCCGATAAGCACTGCACTTAATACAAAGGAAGGCTTAAAGATATTCATTTAGCGCGCTCCCCTGCTGCGTAAATCCTGATTCATTCGGGACGAAGTTGCTGAGCTCTGCGGCACGCTGCCTCCGCCACCCGGGCTGGCACGACCACTGCCCGAGGTTGGCGCTGCCGCGCTGCTGCCGCCTTGCTTAATCAGCTGATCCACAGGCAGATAGAGCAGGTTACCGCTGCCCTCAGCATCCAGAAGCACCTTATTGGAATTGCCGTACACTGCTTCAATCGCTTCGATGTACAGACGGTCACGGGTGACCCCGGGCGCTTTCTCGTACTCAGCCAGAAGTTGCGTGAACCTTGCTGTCTCACCCTGAGCATCGGCAATGACCTGCTCTTTATAACCCTGGGCGTCCAACAAACGGCGTGCTGCCTCACCGCGGGCCTTCGGCAAAATGTCATTGGCGTAGGACTGAGCTTCAAATGCCAATCGCTCTTTGTCCTCACGCGCTTTAATAGCATCCTGCACGGCGGCTTCGACCTGGCCGGGGAAGTTCACGTCCTGCAAGTTAACGGTGGTTACCACGATGCCGGCACCGTACTCATCGAGCGCACTCTGAATAACCGTTTTGGTCTCTTCAGCAATTTGCGCACGTCCTTCAAGCAACACGAAGTCCATCGTGTACTTACCGATCACTTCCCGAATCGCGCTTTCACTGGCGTCATTCAGCGTGCCATCAGAATCTCTGACTTCAAACAGGTAAGCAACCGGATCAGACTTTCTGTACTGAACAACCAAATCGACTTCAACGATGTTTTCGTCCGCCGTCAACATGCGGGTCTGCTGGTTGTATTTGTTAACCCCGGCGACGTTGACCTTCAGCACTTCTTCCACCGGCCAGGGAATGTGCCAGCGAAGGCCCGGCTGGGTAGTGCCGGCATAGCCGCCGAACCGCAACACTACGCCGCGCTCGGCGTTGTCGACGGTGTAAAAACCGGTAAAAGCCCAGAAACCCGCAACCAGAATCAGAACCAGTGCGACGATCGGCCCTCCCGGGCCACCTGCCTCAGCCTGTTCGCCGCCGCCTCGGTTGCCGCCACCAAACATGCTATTAATGCGCTGCTGCCATTCACGAACAATCTTGTCCAGATCAGGCGGGCCGTCATTGCCGCGGCCATTGTCCCAGGGGTTCTTGCCGTTACCCGATTCGTTCCAGGCCATGTGTCGTTGTCCGTCGTTTTTGTCGTTAATCCGATTGCGCACTTACTGCCCGGCAATCCCGTTTACTGACCGTCAATCCTGAACGGCTCACTTTGTCGCAGACGTTCATAGCGGTGCTTGTCGATCTCGAGCTCAAGCTCCCAGCCACCCTGATCGTCTGTTCTCTCAGCAAATATGCGCGCCTGCTGATACAGCAGAGCGCGCAACCTAGCCTGAGTGACGTCAAGCTGTACAGTGCCTCTGACACGGTCCTGATGCAAAAATTCCGCGATCGCGCTAAGCAACAGCGGAACACCCTCGCCCGTCTGAGCAGACAGCCAAATTCTTTGCACCGCACCGGTCTCTGACCGGTCAACCCGCGGAGGCACGCCAAGTATATCAGCCTTATTGTAAATCTGAATCATGGGCAAATCGCTTGCGCCGATCTGCTCAAGCACCGCATCCACCTGCGCAATACGCACTTTGTGCTCAGGGTCTGCACAGTCAATAACGTGCAGCAGCAGGTCGGCATCCCGGGTTTCTTCGAGGGTCGACTGAAAGGCCGCAATCAGCTCATGAGGGAGCTCACGGACAAACCCGACAGTGTCAATCAGCAGCGACTCATCACCGCCGGGCAGTTCAACACGACGCAGCGTTGGATCAAGTGTGGCAAACAATTGGTCCGCAGCAATGACACCGGCACCGCTAAGCAGATTGAACAAGGTCGACTTGCCGGCATTGGTGTAGCCAACCAGCGAAACGGTCGGCATTTCCTGTTTTTTACGCTGTGCGCGGCCCTGCTGACGACGGCTGTCGACCCGCTCAAGGCGTTTCTGCAGCCGCTTAATGCTGTGTCCGACAAGGCGCCTGTCAGTCTCCAGCTGAGTTTCACCCGGCCCGCGCAAGCCAATGCCGCCCTTCTGACGCTCAAGGTGAGTCCAACCACGGACAAGACGAGTCGACAGATGCCGCAGCTGAGCCAGCTCAACCTGCAACTTACCTTCATGAGTTCGGGCCCGTTGAGCAAAGATATCGAGAATGAGCCCCGTGCGATCGATCACGCGAATATTCAGTTCTTTCTCAAGATTGATTTCCTGACGCGGGGTGAGCACATGATCAATCAGCACGACGTCGATACATTCCGCAACCACGTACGCCTTGAGCTCGTCGAGCTTACCCGAGCCAATCAGGAAACGGGGAGTGGCAACATCGCGACGAGCATGCAGCTCGCCGATGATCTCGACGCCGGCAGACAATGCGAGCGAATAGAACTCCTGCTCATCATCTTCGCCCCGGGTTTGGCCGAGACTAAAGTGCAATAGTGCTGCACGATTCCCGTATTCGGGTCGTTCAAACAAAAGAATGCTCCGGGAAGGTTCGGGTGACCGGGGCCGGAACGCAGAAACTACGGCGACTGCCCGCGTGAGCCAGGCATTTAATCCCTTCAGCCTTCGTTTTCGTCACCGTAGGGAATAGTGACCGCGCGAGAAGGCACAACAGTCGAAATGGCGTGCTTGTAGACCATCTGGTTCACGCTGTTATTCAGCAGCACAACGAACTGATCGAACGAATCGATCGTTCCCTGCAGCTTGATGCCGTTTACCAAAAAGATAGAGACAGGCACTTTCTCTTTGCGCAACGCATTCAGAAACGGATCTTGCAGTGAATGCCCTTTCGACATCATTTACTCCCGAGGTGATTTTGATCCCGAGCTTCGCACGGGCATTTTTTATTAATTACTTTGATCTTTAGCTTGGCGCGATAACCGGATATATCGGGGTTCGCCGATCCTTCACAGCGCCTGCCAAGTCGGCATTCTAGCCAGTAATTCACACCGTTGCACTAATTCGCGCCGGATTGTTTAAGCGTGCGTGCGATTGCGCTTTAAGCCAACGAATCAACAGCACCCTGCACGGCCGCCAGCACGTCTGCGCCCACTGTTGCGGACTCGCTGTTGAACATCTGCGTGGCGGGCATTCCGCGCATCCAGGTCATCTGTCGTTTGGCCAGCCGCCGCGTTGCCACAACAGCCGACGCAATGGCCTCCTCTTCGCTGACATCACCCATGCGCCACTCAATCAGCTGCCGGTAGCCCACTGCCCGCAGCGCCGGCGATTCTGCCGACACCTGCGGCAGGCTGAGCAGCTCGTCCACCTCCTCGACCAAACCGGCATCCAGCATGGCTGAAAATCGTTGCTCAATCCGCTGGTGCAGGCTGGCACGGTCGGCGGGCATTAAGCCGATGTTCAGAAAGTCCGCGTCGAGCGTCGGCGCAGTGGCACGCTGCAGCACCGAGAGTTTTTCCCCGGCAAGGTAGATGACCTCGAGTGCGCGCTGAATCCGCTGTGCATCCTGTGGTTCGATTCGGGCCGCCGCATCCGGATCGAGTTCACGCAGCTCAGCATGCAAAGCAGGCCAGCCCGACTGCGATGCCCGTTGATCGAGCTCGGCCCGCAGTTCGCGACTGCCCTCGGGGAGTTTTGCCAAGCCATTCTGCAGCGCGTGAAAGTACATCATTGTGCCGCCGGCCAGCAGCGGCACTCTGCCGCGGGCAACAATGTCAGCGACATCACGCTCAACATCGGCGCAAAAATCGCCGGCATTGTAGGTGTCCCACGGATCGCGAATATCAATTAACCGATGCGGCGCGCGCGCAAGCGTAGCCGCATCAGGCTTCGCGGTGCCGATATTCATTCGCCGATACACCATGGCCGAATCAACACTCACGATATCAACCGGCAGCTTGTCATGCAGCGCGATCGCGATATCGGTTTTACCGGCAGCAGTCGGTCCGAAAAGACAGATAACCAGCGGCTTGGCAGCTTCGCCCATCGGGGTCACCGGCCGCGGGAAAACAGCCGGTCAAGATCCGTCATGCTTAAGGCACTCCAGGTCGGACGACCGTGGTTGCACTGGTCAGCTCGCTCGGTGTTTTCCATGTCCCTGAGCAAGGCATTCATCTCCGCAATGCTCAGACTGCGATTCGCGCGCACAGAACCATGGCAGGCCATCGTGGCCAGCAGCTCATCCTGATAGGCCTGCAGCCGCTCGCTACTGCCACTCTCGGCAATATCACTCAGCATATCGCGCAGCAAAGACTCAGCTTGCTGCTCACCAATCAACACCGGCACGGTCCGGATTATGACGCTGTCCGGTCCCGCGCGATCCAACTCAAGTCCCAGCGCTTCGAACGACTCCCGCTGCTGTTCGATTAAGTCGGCCTCGGACTCCGACACACTCATTGTGACAGGAATCAGCAACGGCTGAGTCCGCACACCTTCAGCTGCTACGGACGCCTTTAACTTTTCATAGGTCACGCGTTCATGGGCGGCGTGCGCGTCAACGATAACCAACCCCTCCTGGTTCTCCGCCAGAATATAAACCCCGTGCAGCTGCGCAATCGCAAAACCCAGAGGCGGAATATCGCCCGCGGCTGCCGGTTGCGACTCTGCGCCTGCATCCGCCGAACCCGCTTTACCCAGTTCAGAGTAGTACGCTCTGTCGGCAGGCCGGTATGCGGCACGAAACTCCCGAATCTGAGGTTGCGCCAAGCCCATCGATTGCTGCTCCGGTAACAAACCTGCCGCGCTGGCGGGTGCAACAACATCACCCTCAGCAGACTCAGCAGGGCGGGTTTCGGCCAAAGCAGTTTCAAGCGTCCGCCGAACAAAGTCATGCACCGGCCGCGAATCGCGAAACCGCACTTCGTGTTTGGCAGGATGTGCATTGACATCAACGGCTTTCGGATCAATTTCCAAATACAACACGCAGGCAGGAAAGCGGCCGTGAAACAACACATCGCGGTATGCCAGCTTAACCGCATGCATGACGGTTTTATCGCGCACAGCACGGCCATTCAGATAAATGTGCTGCATGTCAGGCTGACTCCGCGAAAATGTCGGGCGCGCTATCCAGCCCCACAACCGCATATCACAGACCGCATGCTCAACGAACATGGCGCTGCCTGCGAAGTCATTGCCACAAATCTTCGCCAACCTTTTTTCCTGGCCTACCTGATCGTCGGCTGCAGGCAAATCAAACACGACCTTGCCATTGTGAGCGAGTCTGAAAGCGACCTGAAACCGTCCCAGCGCCAGCCGCCGGACCAGCTTGTCCAGGTGACCGAATTCGGTGCGCTCAGTGCGCAGAAAGCGGCGTCGCGCCGGCGTATTGAAAAACAGGTCCCGCACTTCGATCGTTGTGCCCTTTGGATGCGGAGCAGGCTCGGGTTCCGCCACTTCACTGCCCGACACGGTCACCGCAAACCCGGAATCCGAACCGCCGGCCGCACTCACCAGCCGCATCCGTGATACCGAAGCAATACTCGGCAAGGCCTCTCCACGAAACCCGAGTGAAGCCACCTGCTCGAGATCTTCAAGGCTGGCGATCTTACTGGTCGCGTGACGGGACAACGCCAGCTCGAGCTGCCCGGACGGTATCCCGCAACCGTTGTCACGGATCCGGATCAGCTTGATACCGCCCTGCTCAACATCCACCTCTATCCGCGTCGCTCCCGCGTCCAGACTATTTTCCAACAGCTCTTTGACGACAGACGCGGGGCGTTCCACGACCTCACCGGCAGCAATCTGGTTAATTAAATGAGAGGGCAGTTGACGAATTGGCATCGCGCCATTTTTTCAGAACGCCGGACAAAAGTCAGGTCATGTTTTGCAATGGCTGGTGAGCCGACGTGGGGGAGCTTGCTACGTGCGCTGCCGCGCCGGAATCTGGATGACCTGCCCGACTTTGATACGATCGCTGCGCAAACGGTTGGCGTTGCGGATATTACTCAGCGACACATTATAGCGACTGGCGATCTCGCTCAGCGTGTCACCGCGCTTCACAACGTAGCGCGAAGACTGTTCATACTCGCGACTCAGGCGAGCCACTTTGGTGCCGACCGGCGGATTTTTGTAGAAATAGTCACGCACACCGCCAAAAATCGCGCCGGCGATCTTATCCTGGTGCGACCGGCTGCGCAGGTTCTTCTCTTCTTTCGGGTTCGAGATGTACGCGGTCTCAACCAAAATGGATGGAATATCCGGTGATTTCAGCACCAGGAAGCGGGCTTCCTGAACGGTATGCTTGCGGACTTTACCCACTGTGCCCAGCTCGCGAATGACTTCTGCGCCAACGTCAAAACTGGCGCCAATCGCGGCATTCTGCGACAAATCCAGTAACACGGACGCCAGCGTCGGATTCTTGTCGCTGAGTCTGACATTACCGATCAGGTCCGCTGCGTTCTCGCGGTCGGCAAGATGCCGCGCGTGCTCATCACTGGCACCCCGCTCAGACAATACATACACGGTCGAGCCACTGACCCGGCGATCTCTAAACGCATCGGCGTGGATAGATACGAACAAATCAGCATTGTGATCGTGCGCTTTCTGAATGCGGCCGCGCAGACTGATGTAGTGATCGTTCTCGCGAATCAGCACAGCACGCATGCCGGGTTCTTTATTCACCAGCTTCGCCATTCGCTTTGCGATGGCTAGCACCACGTCTTTTTCCCGCGAGCCCTTTTTGCCGAGCGCGCCGGGATCCTTGCCGCCGTGACCCGCATCAATCGCGATAATGAGGTCCCGCTCCTGCTGCGCGATGGGAGCAACACTTTTCACAATTTTGACTTGCTGACGAGCGGCACCCTGAGCGCCTGCAGAACCCGCGCGCAGGTCAATGACGAGCCGGTGCCCCTGCCCTCCGGAGGGCTCGAGCAAAAATGAACTGGCACTGACCGCCGACGTGACGTCCAGCACAATCCTCGAGCTACCGTTGTCACGCTCGGAGCCCCGGATCCGGCTAACCGCACCCTGACCTTTCGGAAACCGTCGTGCTGCCCGACTCAGCTTCGCAGACATGACGTCGATAACAACGCGATCGGGATTCGCCAGCGGAAAAACCAGATGTTCAGGACGCTGATCAAGATCAAGAACGACCCGGGTGGTGTCACCGTTTTCAGAGACACGGACGTCCTGAATCCGGACTTCAGCCAGCGCTGCACCGGCGGCCAGACAACCGGACACCAGCAACAACGCGCAATGCGCTGGCCGGAGAAGCCAATGTGTGAATCGTGAAACCGGGCTCATGCCATCCGAATCCATGGAAAACAGCAGTCATCTCAGTATACGACTTTTACATAAAGATAATAGGCTTTCTGTATAAATATTATAGATATACGACTATTTACTATTTTTTACTCGATAGCAGATTTATGGCTAAACCAGCTAATACATTGAAAAAACTGAATAATATTCTAAGCGCTTGACAGGAGCGCTCGAGAAAGCCTTAAAAATCGAATAAAGACAGCACTTTAGCGCCAGTCTCGGTAAATGCCTGCAGCTTCAACCCACGCCCCTGATCCGGAATCGAGAGCTCCAGCAATAAATCCGGATCGCCTAATTCAGTCTCTGCCCGCTCCGGCCACTCAATAAGGAACACCGCATTCCCGGGCAAATCCTCCAGACCGAGAAACTCAAGCTCGGCGCCATCCTGCAACCGGTAAAGATCCATGTGATAAACCGGGCGAGGGCTCAGCTCGTACGGCTCGATCAACGTGTAGGTCGGACTGGGAACGCGGCCCTGATGCCCCATGCTGGCGAGAAAACCCCGGCTAAATGTGGTTTTGCCGGCCCCCAGATCACCGCGCAAAAAAATCACAAACCGGCGATCTGACGGAGTGCTCAGCAGACCCGCCAGGCGCTGGCCGGCCGCTGCCGTTGCGGCAGGATCCGCGAGCTCAGCCGTGACCATCTCAACGGTCTGCGTCACGGGTTCACCAGCGACCGAATATGCGGCATCAAATCAGTGGCGACGGTCCCCCGCTCTCCGTCTTCAGCAGCGAGATCGCCCGCTTGTGCATGCAGGTACGCCGCCAACGCTGCCGGCAACTGCAGCCCACGAAGCTGTCCCAGCATTGCTGCAGTAACACCGGTCAACACATCGCCCATTCCGGCGGTCGCCATGCCCGGGTTACCGCCGTTAAGCACATACGGCAGCGACTTTTCACCCGCGATCAGCGTGCCGCTGCCCTTCAGGACCACGGCTCCACCGAAGCGTGACTGCAATTCGAGCACCGCACCCAGACGGTCTGACTGGACCTCATGTATAGAAACGTTGAGGAGACGTGCCGCTTCGCCCGGATGCGGCGTCAGCACCCAGTCATTTCTCCTCTGCGGCATCTCTGCCAGCAGATTAAGTGCATCCGCATCCAGCACTTTCGGCAGTTCCGATTGCAACACCCGACCGAAACACTGCTGCGCCCACTCGTCAGTGCCCAGGCCCGGGCCAAGAGCGATTACGCTGGCACGTTGCACCATTTGATCCAGCGCCGGCGCGTTCTCCGCGGCCCGCACCATCAGTTCGGCTCGACGACTCAAAATGGCGGACGTATTGCTCTCGCGGGTAGCCACAGACACCAGCCCTGCACCCGCTCGCAACGCGGCTTCCGCCGCCATAGCGACTGCGCCGCCCATGCCGTCGTTGCCACCCACGACCAGCACATGACCAAACATGCCTTTATGCGACGATCTCGGTCGCGGCGGCAGTTGTCGTTTTAAATCTGCATCACCGCACAGCTGCATCATTGGCGCCAGGCCTTCAGCGAGCACCGATGGCACAGAGAGATCGTCAAACACCAGCTCGCCGACATGGTCGAGCCCGTCACCAAGAAACAAACCCGTTTTCAGTCCGACAAAGCTCACCGTCAGATCGGCCCGAACGGCATTGCCCATCATCGCTCCGGTCAGACCATTAATGCCCGTCGGGATATCGACAGCAAGCACCGGTTTGCCGGCCATGTTCACACCTTCAACGGCGGCGAAATAGCCGCCCTCCAGCTCCCGGTCCAAACCGGTGCCAAGCATCGCATCAACAACCAGGTCACCCTCGGGGCAATTGACCGGATCATAAGGCCGGGTCTCGCCGCCCGACTGCCGGAACGCTTCAAACGCTTTCAGTGCATCGCCGCGCAGTCGCAGCGGGTCAGTCACTGCGGCAACGGTCACCTCGCAACCGGCCGCTCTGGCCAGCCGGCCGATCACATAGCCATCCCCGGCATTGTTACCGGCACCGCACAGAACCAACCAGTGACGAGCCTGAGTAAACCGCGCGAGCCCGGTCTCAAAAGCAACCTGACCGGCACGGCACATCAGCTCGTACCCGGGGATGCCGGCCTGTTCAATTGCGCGACGATCAAGTTCGCGCACCTGGTCGGGCGCGAATACAGCATGTGACACAGAATTCATAACTCTGATTATACTGTCGGGAAGTCATCGACGAGCAACCTGCAAATGCCCTCCACGCGCAACATAACCTCAGACATGGATGCGTTGGCGGCGCAGATCAAAACGTGGGGAGCTGAGCTGGGCTTTCAGCAAATCGACTTTGCGCACCCGAATCTCACCGATGCAGAACCCTTTCTGCTGCAATGGCTGGAACAGCGATTTCATGGCGAAATGGACTACATGGAGCGGCACGGCACCCGGCGTTCACGACCGACAGAGTTGGTACCGGGAACCCTGACCATTATCTCAGCGCGCATGGATTATCTGCCACAGGAATCGACCGACCCGACAGAGCTACTGGACCATTCAAGCAAAGCGTACGTATCGCGCTACGCGCTTGGCAGGGACTACCACAAGGTCATTCGCAGACGACTGCAAACACTCGCGGACAGGATCAGCGATGCCGCAGGCGAGTTCGGCTACCGCGCGTTTGTCGACAGCGCACCGGTACTCGAAAAAGCGCTGGCTCAGAATGCCGGGCTCGGCTGGATCGGCAAGCACACAAATCTGATCAACAAGAACGCCGGCTCATGGTTTTTTCTGGGAGAACTGTTTACGAGCCTGCCGTTGCCGGTGACAGCCGAACCAAGCACCAACCATTGCGGCAGCTGTACGGCGTGCATTGACGTTTGTCCGACGCGCGCCATTGTCGGACCGTATAAGCTCGACGCGCGGCGCTGCATTTCCTACCTGACCATCGAGATGCGCGGCAGCATTCCTGTCGAGTTTCGCGAAGCTATTGGTAACCGCATCTATGGCTGCGACGATTGCCAGCTGTTTTGTCCGTGGAATAAGTTTGCTCAGCACTCCGGCGAAGCAGACTTCTCTCCCCGCCATCAACTCAACGACATTGAACTGGCAGAATTGTTTCGCTGGACCGAGTCACAGTGGCTGGAAAGAATGTCGGGCAGCGCTATTCGACGAATCGGCTATGAAGCATGGTCGAGAAACGTCGCTGTTGCTTTGGGCAACGCCGCCAGCTCACATGAAGTTATTGAAGCCCTGCGGAGCAGACTGGATGATCCGTCAGCGTTGGTGCAGGAGCATGTGCAGTGGGCATTAGCCCGGCATACTCAGGCCTCGAACTGAAGATTATCGATCAGGCGGGCCTTGCCCAGCACAGCAGCCGTTACCAGAATCAGCTTACCCGCAACCTTATCGGGAGAACTCAGATCTGCTGACCGCCGCAACGAAAAATAGTCCGGTTTAAAACCGGCAGCCGCGAGTGTCTTCGAGGCCGCGGCCTCGATAGCGGCAACATCAGCATCGGGCTGCAACAGCTGATCGCGCGCATCACACAACGTTGCATAAAGGAGCGGTGCGCTCAGCATTTCGTTGTCCGTCAGGTACTGATTGCGGGAACTCATCGCGAGGCCGGTGTCATCTCTTGACGTGGGCGCCGAACGGATTCGCGTGTGCAGATGCAGATCCTTCGCCATCCGCCGCAGAATAACGAGCTGTTGGAAATCTTTTTCGCCGAATATTGCAACGTTCGGGGAAACAATATTCAGCAAGCGCAACACCACTGACGTCACACCGGTAAAGTGTCCGGGCCGGTATTCACCGCACAAAATATCCGACAACCCGGGCACCGTAACCGTCGTCGCCTGTTTTGCGCCCAGCGGATAGATATCTTCCACCGATGGCATATAGAGAATATCGACCCCGGCGCGACTCAGTTGTCGCGCATCTTTCTCAGGCGTTCGCGGGTAGTCGTTAAAATCGCCGCCTTCACCAAACTGCGTCGGATTGACAAAAATAGACACGACAACACGGTCTGCCAGTTCGCCCGCCTGCTTGATAAGGCTTAAATGCCCCTTGTGCAAGTTACCCATAGTCGGGACCAGTGCGACGGTCTCGCCCACCTGATGCCATTCCACCAGCTGTTCTCGCAGGGTTTGCTTGTCGGATATTGTGAGCATAGCGTTTGAGTGCAGTCAGTACCGAAAAGCCCCGGCACGAAATCAGGAAAGTCGCGATTATTCGCCTTTTTTCACGAGAAGCAATGCTCGGGCGCCGGATAACTTCGGTCTTTGACAGCGTCAACGTAGCGGGCGCAGCCTTCAAGCAAGGAGCCGGACCCCTCTTCCATAAAGTTTTTGACAAACCGGGGCAATCTGCCCTGAGTGATTCCAAGCGCGTCATACAGCACCAGAATCTGTCCATCAACGTCAGGCCCTGCTCCAATTCCGATCACCGGAACATCAACCTTTTCAGCCACTGCCTGGCCTACTTCGTTTGGCACGCACTCCAGCAGCACAATGTCGGCTCCGGCATCCTGCAATGCGCAGGCATCATCGACCATCTGTTGCGCCTGCGCATCATCGCGACCCTGCACTTTAAAGCCGCCGATTTTGTGCACCGACTGGGGCTTCAGCCCGATATGCGCGCAGACAGGAATGTCATGACGGGTCAGATGACGAACAATATCGATCTGGCTTGAGCCGCCCTCGAGTTTCACCATCATCGCGCCGCCTTCCTGCATCAGGCGAACAGCGCTCTCCAAAGCCTGCTCCGGCGTGGTGTAACTCATGAACGGCATATCAGCCACGAGAAACGCGCGGCGCAATCCCCGGCTGACAAGACGGGAGTGATAAATAATATCGTCGACCGTTACCGGCACAGTTGTGTCGTGTCCCTGCACAACCATCCCCAGCGAATCACCGACCAACACGAGATCGGCGCCGGCTTTATCAACGAGCAACGCAAAACTTGCGTCGTAAGCAGTCAGGCAAGCAATCGGCGTTTTTTCAGCCTTCATCTTACGCAGCGTTGAAATATTGACGGGAGGCGTATCCATGCCCCGCTGTTCAAGTTGGGTATACATAACTATAGGTTACCTGATTCGGTCGTATTTAGAAGCTGGCCGCACCGCAGCGGCAACAGTGGGTGCAGCTACGCCAGCGCACTCGCCAATGGATTAAAAAACTGCCTGCCGCTGCGCGCTGAATCAATTTCAGCGGCCAGCATCTCGAAATGGTCATCGTTATTAACCGGATCAATCTCGGCGGCATTCACAATTAACAGCGGTGATGCGGCGTAATCGTGGAAAAACCTCGCATATGCATCCGCCAAGCGCTCGAGATAACGCCGCTTTATTTGTTGCTCGTAGTTAATGCCGCGTCTGCCAATGCGGAATATCAGCGTATCCACCGGCGCCTGCAGATACACCACCAAGTCCGGCGCAGGTGGTTCAAATTCGAGCGCGTCGCGAACCTGGTCATAAAGCTTCAACTCATTCGCATCAAGTGTGATCTCGGCAAACAAACGATCTTTATCCATCAAAAAATCGGCAACGCGTGTGTCGCCGAACAGATCGGCTTGCCGCAAGCGCTCCAGCTGATTGACGCGCTGAAACAGGAAAAAGAGCTGGGTCTGTAACGCTGCCTTGCGACTGTCCTGATAAAAACCTGACAGAAACGGGTTCGCGTCGGCCTCTTCCAACAAAAGCTCGCTGTCGTAACGGTCGGCAAGCCGTTTAGCCAGACTGGTTTTACCCACTCCAATAGGCCCTTCAATCGCGATATACCGGGGTTCGCCCATAGGTTCTGGTTCTTATCGTTATCTTGTCGTGCGACAGGCGTAGCCGAACGAAATACCCCTGTCCCTTAACCGCAACCCTATCAAAAAACACGGCCGGATTGCGATTGTTTAGTGGTTTGCCGGCACCCTTTCCAGTGCCGAATCACCAAGTGTTTTCAAGAGCGCACTAACTTTGCCCATACCTGGCACGTCAAGGTCGGGCGCAATCTCATTCAAAGGCTCTAGGACAAACGCACGCTGCGCCAGACCGGGATGCGGCACCGTCAGCTCAGATTCGTCGATGATCTTGTTGGCATAGACCAACAGATCGAGATCAAGCACCCGCGGTCCCCAGTGAACCGAAGCAGCACGGTCTCTGCCTGCCTCGCGCTCCACCCGCAGCAATTCCAGCAGTAAATCACGGGGAGCCAGGTCAGTCTCAAGACATGCCACAGCATTGACGAAATCCGGCTGGTCCTGAGGGCCCATCGGCGGGCTGCGATACAACGATGAGCGGGAGACCAGCGAGCTGTCCGGAAGCATATCCAGCGCACTAATTGCCGCGCTGACCTGCTGCTCAGGGTCAGCCAGATTGCTGCCCAGCCCGATATAGGCACGCGCTGCCATCAGGATTTGCGGCGGCGACGACGCGGGCGGCGCCGGTTACCGGCACGTGTGGCACGTTCCGCCGCCAACTGCCGCGCCTGCTCTGCTTCGGGCCGGGTTTGTATGTCGGTCCACCACGCAACGTTTTCTGCATCCACCTCACCGAGGACTTCACGCAACAACAACAGATCATAAGCAGCGCGAAACCGCGGATGACCCAACAAGCTGAGTGCGCGCTTGCCCTTCGTACGCTGAAAGCGGGGTTGCAGCTGCAGCATCTCGCGCATCGGATAAGAAAATCGCTTGGGCATAAACACGCGCTCATTCTGGCGCTGCACCAAGCTGTCGGCCGCTGCCATCACGGCCTGCAACTCGGTATAGCCCTGCTCCTCCTGCAGACGGCGTGCATCGTGAATAACCGGCCCCCACAGAAAGACTCCAACCAGAAACATCGGCGTCACCGGACGATCTTCGGCAACCCGCTGGTCGGTATTACGGAGTGCCTGTTCGATAAATTCGAGTCGCTCCGGTCCTTCGGCTTCATCCAGCCACTGCGCTGTCGCCGGGTACAGATGGCGGAACAAACGGTACGTACGAAGGTGGCGAAAGCCTTCGAGTGCGTGACCCGACTGAAATATTTTGCAGAACTCGTCGAACAATCGCGCCGGCGGAACATTCTGCAACAACTCGGCGAGCCGGGGCAGCGGCTCTGCTGTGTCGGGGTGAATCGTAAACTCTAGCTTGGCGGCAAACCGGGCCGCGCGCAACATCCTGACCGGATCTTCACGATAGCGCGCTTCAGGGTCGCCGAGCACGCGCAACGTGCGCGATTGAATATCAGCGACACCACCAACACAGTCGTAAATCGAAAAATCGGCAATGTTGTAATACAGGGCATTGGCTGTGAAATCGCGGCGCCACACGTCATCTTCTAACGTGCCGTACACGTTGTCCCGCAAGACGCGGCCCGATCCCTCGGCAACTTCATGATCGTGATCATCGTTGTCAGGGTCAGCTCCGCTGCGAAAGGTTGCGACTTCAATAATCTCGCGGCCGAAACGCACGTGCACCAAACGAAACCGGCGGCCGATAATTCGACTGTTCCGGAACAGCTTGTTGACCTGTTCGGGCGTCGCATTGGTCGAGACATCGAAATCTTTCGGGCTGTGCTTCAACAGCAGATCACGCACACTGCCGCCCACCAGATAGGCTTCGTAACCGCCTTTTTTGAGGCGATACAAAACCTTTAGCGCAGCATCGGAGATATTGTCCCGGGTAACCGTATGAGCGGGACGCGGAATAATATTTGCAGTGCGGGAATTTTTAGCGGTGTCTGACGACATTCAGGAATTGACTCTGGCCCGTCGGGCCTGCAACTAACAAGCGGGCATTCTAGCAGCCGAACGGCTGCCGGGGACAGAAGGCGGCAAAGCGTTTGCTCAGCTCATTCGGCGAAAAATCAGCGACGTATTAATGCCACCAAACGCGAAGTTGTTGGACATCACATACTCCGTGGATATTTTACGCCCTGAGCCGACGATATAGTCCAGTTCCCCGCATGCCGGGTCGATGTTTTCGAGATTGATGGTGGGTGCGAACCAGTCGGAACGCATCATTTCAATCGCCAGCCAGGCCTCCAGCGAACCGCATGCGCCCAGCGTATGCCCCAGGTAGCTTTTCATTGAACTAACCGGCACGCCCGAACCCAGCACGCGCTCCGTCGCCTGACTTTCTGCAATATCGCCATGGTCAGTCGCCGTGCCATGAGCACTGACGTAGCCAATCGCAGCAGCATCCAAGCCGGCATCTTCCAATGCGGCGCCAATGCATACGCCCATCGTGTCGCTGTTTGGACGGGTAACGTGGACACCGTCTGAGTTGCTTGCAAACCCGACAAGCTCACAGATGATATCGGCGCCGCGCGCCTTGGCGTGTTCGTACTCTTCCAGAATAAACGTGCAGGCACCTTCGCCCAGCACCAAGCCGTCGCGATCCCGGTCAAACGGCCGCGGCGTTTTCTTGGGCTCATCGTTGCGGGTGCTGGTGGCATACAGCGTGTCGAAGACGGCGGCCTCGGTGGGACAAAGTTCTTCGCCACCGCCCGCCAGCATGATGTCCTGCTGACCGTAGCGAATCGCCTCGAAGGCATAACCAATACCCTGACTACCCGCGACGCAGGCTGTGCTGGTCGGAATAATCCGGCCGGTCAGACCAAAGAACACGCCGAGGTTGACGACGGCCGTGTGACTCATCATGCGCACGTAAGTGGTCGCATTCAGACCATCCAGCGATTTCTTCAGCAGCATTCCGGCGAAGTCAGTGACGGCATCCGTGCTGCCGGTTGAGGAGCCGTACGAACATCCGACGCGACCGGACTTCAGCACCGGGTCGTTAAGCAACCCTGCCATAGCAAGTGCGCGCTCCGTCGCAGTCACCGCAAGTTTTGACACCCTGCCCATACTGCGCAGCTGTTTTCGCGTGAAGTGGGCCGGCACTTCAAAATCCTTAATCGGCGCGGCAAGGGTCGTACCGAGGCCATCGAACTCTGCCCAGTCATCCATATGCTGAACGGCATTCTGATGCTGCTCGAGTCGCGCGCGCACCGCGGCCCAATCAGACCCAAAAGCTGAGATACCGGAATAGCCTGTAACGACAACTCTGCGCATCACCTAACCGCTCAGCCCACCGTCAATGGTCAACACCTGACGCGTGATGTAAGCCGCGCTGTCAGAACACAGAAACGCGACCGCTTTTGCCACCTCTTGCGGCTGACCGAGACGCCGTGCCGGAATCATCTTTTTGTACTCTGCGACGGGCAGTGATTCCGTCATTTCGGTTTCAATCAAACCCGGCGCCACGCAGTTAACGGTAATATTTCGCTTCGCCAGCTCCAACGCCAAGGACTTAGCCGCCCCGATCAGACCGGCCTTCGATGCAGCATAGTTCACCTGCCCCCGGTTGCCCGCGATGCCGGACACGGAGGTCAGCACAACAATGCGGCCGGGTTCGCGCGTGCGCACCATCGGCATAACCAGTGGTTGCACCACGTTGTAAAACCCGTCGAGATTGGTATGGATAACGGCATCCCATTCTTCGCCGGTCATCTGTGGAAATGATGCATCACGGGCAATCCCGGCATTACAGACCACGCCGTAATACATGCCGTGGGCGGCCACATCCTCAGTCAGCACCCGGCTGGCCGCTTCCCTGTCGCCAATATCGAACTGCAAAATACGGCCGTGCCCCCCGCACTGCGCGAGCGTTTCCGAAGCTGCCGCGGTATCCCTGCCGCAGTGAACGATAACTTCGTAGCCCTGCTCCGCCAGCTCCACAGCAATAGCGCGGCCAATGCCACGACTCGCTCCGGTTACCAAAACAGATTTCAAACAACTGCTCCCTTGACGTTCTGCCCGACGCTAAACTTCCACCGTCAGCTTATCCAAATCTCCACCCGGTTTAACCAGCACTGACAACCGGGCACTCACCGTGATGTTACCTGCTGTCACCGTGCCATCAAATGAGCCAAGTCCGTATGTCGCTGCAACGTTCTCAACAATGGAGACACGCAAAGTGACTCCCGCGGGGAAATAAGCAGCGTTGGTTTTAAAGCGTTGCGACCCTAAAAGGAAGCCAACAGGAACCGGATCACCACGTCGCAGCGCCTGAATTCCGCCTAAAGCGGCGACGGCCTGCGCCATGTATTCAATCGCGATCCAGACGGGCACGCCATGATCTTCGCAAAAAAAACTGCTGACTGGCGACACATCAACCTCTGCGACCAAGGTGTCAGCGTCACACTCAACGATCCGGTCAATTAAAAGCATCGGCGCACGATGCAGCAAGACGTCCTGCGGCTGAGGCAAACCCGCGTGAAGGGCTGGTGTGTCAGTCATCAACTGCGCCCAGGCGTTCCAGCAAAACCTGCGGCGACCCGAGAATCATTTCACCCGTCGCGGCATCGATCGCTACCTGCGTCGTCACACCGGTCGTCACTTTTTCACCGGCGTCATTCAAAACAGTGTATTCAAGCTTCAAGCGATACTCGTACTCAAGCAGGCGGGCCGTCACACTAATCGTATCGCCAAAACGCACTGCCTTGATGTAACGCAGCTGAGCATCAATAACCGGCCAGACATGGCCGCCCCGCTCCATTTCTGCATAGCCGTAGTCAATCTTATCGAGCAACGCACAGCGCGCAGCGTCAAAGTAACGCAGATAATTTCCGTGCCAAACCACCGCAGCCGGGTCGCAGTCATGATAGGGAATGGTTATCTCAACAGTTGCTTCCAGTTCAATCATGGTTGCATCAGTACCTTATTAAATCGATTCAGCCCGAGCCGGTCGTTTTCTGAACAGGAGCCATGGCGAGCGCACGAGCATACCGACAATTAATTTCGTGTGCATGGCAGCGATTTGCAGGTTGTCGCGGACCATACGGAAATGCGATGCGCCTGATTCCGGATATCGCACATCGGTCTTCACGTACGCCACGCGGTATCCCATCCAGAGCCAGCGCACCAGCACCTCCAGATCAAACGGCATGCGACGGGGCAACGGCGATCGCCGCTCAAGCGCAAGGGTCGCCTCACAAGGGTAGATTCGAAACCCGCACATTGCATCGGCGATACTGAAAGACAGTGTTTCAAGACGCACCAACCACAGCGACAACTTGCGACCGTGCAATCGGGCCGCCGGAATGTCGGTACTGAACTGAGGCAGCCCTGACACCAGTAAATCCGGCGCACCGCCGGAACACTCCACCATGGCCTCAATATCGTTTGCACAGTGCTGACCGTCGGCATCAATCTGAATAACGTGGGAAAAGCCCGCTGATTGCGCCGCACGAATACCCTCAATAACCGCGGCTCCTTTGCCGCGATTGATGCCTAGCTGCACGAGCGTGACACGCTCATGCTTCGCAGCCATTTCTGCAACAGCTGCGATGCCGGCGGCGCCACTGCCGTCATCAACGATGAATACCTCGTAGGGCTGGGCATCCAGCAAAACCGGGAGAAACTCGCGCAACTGGTCCTGATGATTGAAATGCGGCACAAGGACACAAAATGACACGGCACCGGCGTTCACGAAAAACGACCTTCCGAGTGCAAACCCTGAGCAGACAGCAGCCGGTAGGAGACCCGGCATTCCTCCTTGACCGTTAGCTCTTAAGTCAGATCGATGGGCGGCCGTACCAGCTGCTTGAATTTAATTCGGGGTGACGACGAGAAATCCTCAGCCGAAAAGCCCAGCCGGGACGCCAGCAGCATTGCCCAATGCACCTGAACTACACCCGCCAGCACCGGCAGACCGTCAAAATGTCCGCGAAACACCGGGTCGTTTTCGGCCAGGTGAAAAGCAAACGACAGCCGACGACTGTCGCATTCGGTTTCAATGGGTTCAGGCAAGTTGCCGAGCATTTGTGTTCACGCGCGCGTTGATGGATTAACGGCGCCAAGTGTTACGTTCAGCTCGGGCTTATGCAAGTCCGTTGCGACGGCG
>CAYLLI010000019.1:5799-19914 GCA_964384295.1 uncultured Chromatiaceae bacterium | reverse complement strand
TCGGATGACGAACAGCAGGTGCTGCCGACGCGAAATACACTTTACGCGCACCGGCCTCACGTGCCATATCGATAATCTGTTGCGACGTGGTACCGCGAACGATGGAGTCGTCAACCAATAAAACCGCGCGATCGCGAAACTCCATATCAATCGCGTTAAGTTTCTGGCGCACTGATTTTTCCCGTACAGCCTGACCCGGCATGATGAAGGTTCGGCCAATGTAGCGATTCTTGATAAACCCTTCCCGATACTTCACGCCAAGCTTTTGCGCCAACTGCAATGCACTGGTGCGACTCGAGTCGGGTATCGGTATCACCACGTCAATATCGTGATCAGGCTTCAGCGTCTTAATCTTATCGGCCAGCCTGTCGCCCATGCGCATGCGTGACTGATACACCGAGATGCCATCCATAATGCTGTCGGGGCGGGCGAAGTACACATACTCAAAAATGCACGGCGTGTATGAGCGCGGCTGACAGCACTGTTTCCGGTGCAACGTCCCGTCAACCTCAATGTAGACAGCCTCGCCCGGAAGGATGTCTCCCTCAAGCTCAAAACCTGCCGCATCCAGCGCGACACTCTCTGAGGCCACCATATAGTCGGTACCATGGTTAGTGCGCTTGCTACCCAGCACAACAGGCCGGATCCCGTGCGGATCACGAAACGCCACAATCCCGTGACCAATGATCATCGAGACAACGGCGTAGCCACCGCTACAGCGATCGTGCACCGCAGACACCGCGTTAAAAATGGCATTCGGCGACAACGCTCCGGGCTGACTTTGCAACTCGTGCGCAAATACGTTCAGCAGCGCTTCCGTATCGGAACCTGTGTTCAGATGACGCTTGTCCTGACGAACCAGCATATCCTGCAACTCGGTCGCATTCGTCAGGTTACCATTGTGAGCAAGACAGATTCCGTAAGGGGAATTCACGTAAAAAGGCTGCGCCTCAGAGGAACTCGACCAGCCGGCGGTGGGGTATCTGACGTGACCAATACCGACGTTGCCACGCAGTCGCAGCATATGACGCTGTTGAAACACATCCTGGACCAGCCCTTTGCTCTTACGGGTGCACAAAGTACCGTCAGAGTCGGTCATAATGCCGGCGGCGTCCTGCCCCCGATGCTGTAACACGATCAGCGAATCATAAATCGCCTGACCAACGGGCTGCTGACTAACAATTCCTACGATTCCACACACAAGCGCGCTCTACTGTTTCAAGTTAAGTAATTCTGAACGTTTACCGGACAAGCAGTTCACCTGCCTTCTCGGCAGTCGCATCGATAACCTCATCCTCATCGACGTCAAGGTATTCAATACCCTCTTCGGCAGCGTCCACGACCATCTCCGCCACCGGGGCGACATACGGTATCAGCTTGGAGTCCGTCCACCAAGAACTCTCTGAAAAACCGGCAAACCTGAACATCAGCAGGACAACAGCTGCGAGTATCACGCCGCGAACCAGTCCGAATACCATGCCGATGGCGCGGTCTGTTCCGCTTAAGCCGGTGCTGTCCAGCAGCTGCGATATCAGCCAGCTGACAACCCCACCCGCAAACAGCACCGCAATCAGCAACGCTGTTCTGCCGCCCCAGGAGCGAATCGTTTCTGAGTCAAAACTGCCGAGGATGATTTCGCCGAATTGGGAGCCAAAACGAGCGGCGGCCCAGATTGCAACCAACCAGCTCACCAGCGACAGCGCTTCTTTGACAAAACCGCGAAACAAACTGATGACCATCGACACCAATATGATGGCAAGCAACAAATAATCAATGGCTGTCACTTCAAATGACCCTCTGCATCAGGATGCCGCCGGCATGACCAGTGCCTTATAGCCCGCTTTCTTCAGGTCGCGCACTAACTGATCGGCGGAGGCGCGACTCTCGCGCGGCCCCACCTGAACCCGATACATCGTTTTGCCGCCCGACCGGAACGAAGTCACAACGGCAGGAAAACCGGCAGCTTTGACCTTGTCGGCATACGCCGCGGCATTTTTTTGTCCGGAAAAACTGCCTAGCTGCACCATCCACTGCTCAGCTTGAGCGGCGGGAACTGATGGCGCAGAGCGCTGGACCGGGGCGGCGGGTTTTGCCCGTGGTTTCGGCTTGGCCGGAGGAACCTCGGCTTCAACCGTACTTCTTTCTCTCAACTGGATTGTCGCCACGCGCAGAGGGGCATCGGAATCAGGCGCCTCGATAATGTCGGTTTCAGCGGCATACTCGGCGCCGCCCGGCGACTGACGCCCATCCAGTAACGCGGGTGCCAGAACGACGAGCAGAATGACCAGCACGGTGGCACCTGTCATGCGTTCCAGCAAACTGCGGTCCATTGTCGATAGCTCCGGTTGAAACCTGCTCAGCGAGTCGGGATTTTACTACATCCCGAGCCATTCCAGAGCCGGTCCGACGGTAAAAAACGAGCCAAACACCAAAATAGTTTCGCCGGGTGGTGTGATATCTACGGCATGTTGAAGCGCCCGCTCAACATCGGCCTCAACGTGCGACTGAACGCCATGCTTCGCCAGGCGCTGTTGCAAACTTTCGCCCGTCTGGCCGCGCTCTCCGGGCACATCAGTAACGATCCATTGCGTCACGCATGCGGCGGCGGCCGCCACCGCAGCAATGTCTTTATCAGCCAGCATGCCTAAAACAGCTGTAACAGGCTTGTTCTGCAGTCGCTGCAGATTCGCGCCCAGAGACCTCAACGCCTGCGGGTTGTGACCGACATCCAGCACCCAGGTAAGCGGCTTGCTGCTGCCACCCGCCGCTGCTGTCTCAACAATCTGAAAGCGCCCGGCCGGCAGCGCACCTGAAAGCGCACGGGCAATAGATGCGTGATCGCTGAGCAACTCAGGCCGCCATTTCGCCAAAGCCGCCAGCGCCATCGACTGATTCTTCAGCTGTACCTGCGGCTCACCGGGTGGCAACGGCAGGTTATCCAGTGTTGTTTCAGCGCATCGAAACGACCAGCTATCAGAGTCTGCTTCGAACCCGAACTCGATACCTTGTCGCTGCAACGACACGTCAAGCGCTTCGGCCACCCGCGTAATGGAATCGGGCACATCAAAATCGCCGAAAAACCCCTGCCCCTCGGTGCGAAGTATGCCGGCTTTTTCAGCAGCAATTTTTTCGATCGTGTCGCCGAGAAAAGCCTGATGATCAAAATCGATGGTTGTGATCAGACTGAAATCGGGCTCCAGAATATTGGTGGCATCTAACCGGCCCCCAAGCCCTACCTCGATAATCCAGACGTCAACGGCTTTCCGCGACAGAATCCAGAATGCAGCGAGGGTGCCAAACTCAAAGTACGTTAAAGGCAGATCGCCGCGCACCGCTTCGATCGCCTCGAACGCGGCAACGAAGTCTCGGTCTGCGACCGGCTTACCGCCGACACAAACCCGTTCGTTGTAGTTCACCAGATGCGGTGATGTATAGGTACCGGTGACCAACCCCTGTGCGTGGCATAGCTGATGGAGCGAATTGACAACAGAGCCTTTGCCGTTGGTGCCGGCGATCAGAAAAAAAGCGCCGGGCGGCGGCTGCAGATCCAGACTGTCCGCGACCCGACGAATCCGGTCCAGACCAAGATCAATTTCAAGCGGATTAAGCGTTTCCTGCCAGTCGAGCCACTCTGCCAGGGTGCGTCCGGGCATTACCCTGCGGATGCCGGCGCAGATTGCTTCATGAGCTTACCAAGCAGTGATGCGAGTTCATCCCGCATCTCACGGCGGTCAATAATCAGATCCAGCGCGCCGTGCTCGAGCAAAAATTCACTGCGCTGAAAGCCTTCGGGCAAAGTCTCGCGAACGGTTTGCTGAATAACCCGGGGGCCGGCAAAACCGATCAAAGCACGTGGCTCGCCGACATTGATATCGCCGAGCATGGCCAGACTCGCGGAAACGCCACCGGTGGTAGGGTCGGTAAGAACGGAAACAAACGGCACGCCAGCCTCACCGAGCGTCGCAAGCGCAACACTGGTCTTTGCCATCTGCAACAGAGAGAACAGCGCCTCCTGCATGCGCGCACCGCCCGACGATGAAAAGCAAATCAGCGGCATGCGATTCTCGCGGGCGTACTTGGCGGCACGCGAGAATTTCTCGCCAACCACCGAGCCCATCGAACCACCCATGTAAGAAAACTCAAAGGCACAGACAACCACCGGTTGTCCTTTCAGCAACCCGGTCATAACGATCAGCGCATCTTTTTCACCGGTCTTTTTCTGCGCCGCGATGATTCTGTCTTTGTACTTTTTGCTGTCTTTAAACTTCAACGGATCGGACGGACCGAGATTGTCCGCCACTTCCCTACCGGTATTCGGATCCAGAAAATAGCCCAGACGCTGTCGCGCCGTAATCCGCATATGGTGGCTGCATTTCGGACAAACGAACATATTCCGCTCAAGTTCGGCGCGATACAGCTGGGCACCGCATGAGGGGCACTGTTGCCAGATTCCCTCAGGTACAGACTTCGATTTGGAGCGCTTCTCGGTGCTGATGCGCGACGGCAGTATTTTCTCGAACCAGTTCATGCGCCGAATGATAAACGACTCGCCTCGCGGGTTCACCACTCAGCAGGCTTTATCGGGCAGAAAGTTTGCCGGGCGGCCGGGACTGCGTCAGAACCGCAGCTGTCCGGTAACCGGCGCCAGTGGAAAACTGCCGCGCGGCAGTCCATAGCGCGCCGGATAGGCAACATCCGTGAAATACAGCCCGTGGGCGGGTGCCGTCACCCCGGACAGCGTCCGGTCACGCGAGGCCAGTACCTCCGCGACCCATTCCGGCGGCTCTTCTTCGAGACCCACCCGGACCAGCGTACCGGTAATGTTGCGAATCATATGGTGCAAAAAGGCATTACCTCGCACATCAAGCGCTACGTAGGCGCCGTCACTGCTTAACTCGACGTCCGTCAGACATCGCATTGGAGTCGGGGCCTGGCAGGAGGAAGCTCTGAAGGCACTGAAATCATGCTCGCCAATCAGGCACGAAGCCGCGTCCTGCATAGCGGCCACATCCAGTGGCTGCCGCACCCACCAGGCCCGCGCCCGGTCGAGCGCCGCTCCGGTGGACCGGTTCAAAATAAGATAGCGATAAGCGCGCGATTCGGCGGAAAACCTCGCGCTGAACGAGTTATCGACAGGGCGGGCCCAGTGCACGTTGATGTCGTCGGGCAGGTGACTGTTAATTCCCCGCCGCCAGGAATCGTCAGAACGCAGTGCTGTGGTATCGAAGTGGGCAACCTGCATCGTGGCGTGCACACCGGTGTCAGTTCTGCCGGCACCATAGACAGCGACAGGCTCATTGGCGACTACCGCAGCCGCTTTTGCCAGTTCGGCCTGAACACTCGGCGCATGAGGCTGCACCTGCCAGCCATTGTAGGCGGTGCCGTCATACTCTAAACCAAGGGCGATGCGGTATCCCGCATCGCCCTTTTCGTTTTTCAGTGTTTTAAAGGCTTCCGACATTCACCCGCGCCAAACTGCCGCCACTCTATTTCGGCAGCTAGCTTAACTCCGCGAGCAAACGCTCAGCTTCGCCCTTCTCGGAATCGCTACCCTCTTCCAGTACCTCATTAAGAATACTGCGTGCGCCGTCCGGGTCGCTCATTTCAATATAAGCCCTGGCCAGATCCAGCTTGGTATCAACTTCGCTGTCAGAGACATCGATCGCCTGAGTTTCAGCATAATCGGCAGGTTCGCCGTCACCGGTCGAGAATACGTCCTCACTAAAACTCAGAGAATCAGCATCTGCATCGCCGAATCCCGGCTGCTCAACCGTATCTCCGTCACCTTCAATCTGAGGCTGCTCCAGCGTTTCCTCGATGCCGGCGTCACTCTCCAGCATCTCGGTCAAGGCCGTCGAATCAGCCAACATGGTTGCGTCATCTTCACCCAGTGCAGGCTCTTCATCAGCCGCTGCGTCATCGGCGGTATAGCTGTCGAAATCGATCTCGCTGGCGAGCACCGTAGCGTCATCATCGGCCAACACCTCGGCCTGCTCTGTCGCGTCGGCTTCGGCATCAATGCTGTTTTGAGTAATTTCAGCGTCATCATCACTGTCTTCAACAATGTCGGAATCAGCATCGATACTGTTCTGCGTAATTTCAGCGTCATCATCAAGCAGATCATCGAGACCGGACATATCCACATCGAGATCATCAAGATTCAGAGATTCGGTATCCTCAGAATCTGCCGCCGCAGGCATCTCCAGCGTCGGAGTCTCCATTGTCGGAGCCTCGGAACCCGGCGCTTCGAGCGTCGGCGTTTCCATCGTCGGTGACTCGGAGCCCGGTGCTTCTATTGTCGGGGTTTCCATCGTCGGTGACTCAGAATCACCAAGATCGAAATCAATGACATTATCTTCAGCAGGCTCTGAGTCGCCGCCAATGTCAAAATCGAGACCGGAATCTGCTTCGGAGTCATCACCAAAGTCGACATCAAGCGCCGGTTCAGCGCCCTCAGATTCGAGCTGAATATCGAGTATTTCAACGCCACCTGCGCCTTCTGACTCACCTTCAAACAACGGATCATCCGGGCAAATCTGTTTGCCCATGATAACGACCTTGTTCCACTCAGCGTCGCTGCCATCACCGATCTGCTCGCGCAGCTTCTGAGCCTCAGCAGCAAACCCTTCTTTGTTCTCCCAAACAAAGTAGACCTCCAGCAACTTAATCCGCAGCAGCTTGTCTTCCGGATCGTCCTCGAGGCCTTTAATCAGAAGTTCCGCGGCCTGATCGTACAAGCCGTAAGCCATGTGGAAGTCTGCTTCAGCAATCGGATCTTCGTGGTCAAGATTAATTGAAGTTTCGCTACCCACCGTCGCGGTGTGATCCGGGTCTTCCGTTTTCGTAAGCTCGGTCGTCTTTTCAAGAGCAACCTCGTCATCGAGTTCGGCAAGCAGCGCATCCTGACCATCAGGACCAATGGTGTCCAAACCGATATCAAAGTCATCGGGCGGCGAAACTTCGAAGTCGTCCTGAGTACCGAGATCAACACCAGCAGCGCTGGCTTCCTCAGCAGAATCCTTCAACAGTTCCTCGGCGACACTCTCCTCCACAACCATCGACTGAGTCAGTTCAGACGGTTCGAAGTCATCGGGCAATGGTTGAGCGACCGGCGCACCGCGATCTTCGGGCGGTTCAGGCAACTCGTCATCGTCTTCATCAAGAATGCTGCCAATCGCCGGCGGATTCGATTTGCGGCGGAAGAAAACCACACCGACCACAGCAATCACTGCAAGGCCGATCCACAACCAAATATTGCCAAGCACGCCAAACACGGTATCGAGCAGCGAACCTTCATCCGCAGATGTCGATACCGTCGTAACCGCTGCTTCCGGCGCAGGCTCAGGCGCTGCCTCTGCTGCCGGTTCGGCCGTTGCTTCAGCCATAGCCGCATCAGCAGACTCAGCTGCTGCTGCAGACTCCGGGTCTGTCGCATCAGCAACATCAGTCTCTGCCATCACGGCTTCATCCGTTGCCATCTCGCCCGCGTCAGCATCTGACGGCTCAGCAGCTGCCATACCGGCTGCTTCGAGTTCAGCAATCCGCTGCTGCATCGCCTGCATTTCTGCATCACGCAGCGACAACAGCCGCTCGGCTTCGGCAAGCTCGGCACGCAGCGCGGCTGCATCGCCATCAGCGGCTCCGGAGCCATCGCCCGGCATCGCGACGCCGTCGCTGCTTGCATCCGATTCAGCGGTGGGCGCAACCAGCTTCAATTGAGCAGGTTGCGAAGATGAGGTTGAACGTACCGGAGTGCCGTTGCGCCACGCTTCGTTTTGCGCAACCACTTCGGCGTTAGCATCCGCGCGATTGATCGCAGCCATTTCGTCGGCAGACGGCATCCGCATAATCGAACCGGCCTTCATGCGATTGATGTTGCCCATGAATGCCTGCGGGTTCGCGCGGTACAGCGCAATCATCATCACGTTCACACTGGCATCGGTGCCCTGGCTCACGCGACTTGCGATACCCCACAGCGACTGACCGGTACCGATGGGACCGTAAGACTCGCCGGTAAATTCAGGTTGACGCACGACCGGAGCAGGTCGCGGAGCCGGTGCCGCGGGTGTTGCCTGAGCAACCGGAACAGGCTCGGCGACGGGCGCCGGGTCAGGATAATCGGCTGAAACAGGTGCAGACATCTGTGCCTGCTGCACAGGCTCACCACTGACCGTTGTATCGAAGACCGGCGGGTCGAGCAGCACGGTGTATTCACGCAACAAATTACCGGCAGACCAGGTGAACTTAACCAACAACGTGACGAAGGGCTCAGAGACCGGCTGATTACTGCGCATTTCGAGGACGGCCGTCGTCGGGCCGGTGCGCTTCACGTTGAATCGGATATCGGTCAGGAACTGAGGACGGTCGATGCCGTAGCTGCTGAATGCATCCGGCGATGCCAGATTCACCGTCAACGTGCCGAGCTCCTCTTCCTGAGAAGCAGTCAACAAAACGTCAGCATTGAACGGCTGATTTAGCGCCGAATTCTGCTCGATTTCACCGATGGTTAAGGCGGATGCAGCTGTCGACAAAGACAGGCAAATAATAAGTGCTAAAACGGCCAGACTGCGCGGCATATCTAATGTCCCCGAAAAATCATCAGAAAAAGTTAAATCGAGCAAGAATTTAGCAGCAATGTACTGTAAAAACCGGAACTAAGTACCAGAAATTACAATACAAACTATAGCCTATAAGTATTCTTGGACCAAAATCTCTGCGATTTGCACGGTATTCAGGGCTGCGCCCTTACGGACATTGTCGGCAACAACCCAAAGGCTGATGCCATTCTCATGGGAAATATCGTCGCGAATGCGGCCCACATAGACCGGATCGCGCCCGGCGGATTCCTGAGCAGGAGTGGGATAACCACCCAGTTCACGTTCGTCGATCACCTCGACACCGGGTGCATCAGACAGCAATTCACGTACTTTTTCCGCCGAAATCTTGTCTTTTGTTTCGATGTGCACGGCTTCTGAGTGACCGTAGAAAACGGGCACACGCACACAGGTCGGATTCACCAGAATAGAGTCATCCTCGAAAATTTTCTGCGTCTCCCAGACCATTTTCATTTCTTCGCGGGTATAACCGTTTTCCTGAAACGAATCGATCTGCGGAATGCAGTTAAACGCAATTCGCTTGGAGCCGTCCTTCGGGTCGGCATCACGGGCATTCATCAGGTTCGCCGTTTGCGAAGCCAGCGTCTCAATATAGCTGCGCCCCGCTCCGGAGACGGCCTGATAGGTCGCGACGTTAATTCGGGTAATTCCAACCGCGTCATAAATAGGCTTCAGCGCAACCAGCATCTGAATGGTTGAGCAGTTCGGGTTGGCAATAATGTTCCGTGGTGCATAGTCCTTGATGGCATGCGCATTGACTTCAGGCACGACCAACGGAATGTCTTCATCACGCCGAAAATGCGACGTATTGTCGACAACAATGCAGCCCGCTTCGCCGGCAATCGGCGCGTACTTTGCAGAAATGCTGCCACCGGCTGAAAACAACGCGATATCAACATTTGAAAAGTCGTAGTCATCCAGCAACTGACAGGGAATCTGTTTGCCGCGAAACTCAACCCGCTTGCCGACCGAACGCTCACTCGCGAGAGGCACCAGGGTATCTACCGGAAAATCGCGCTCTTCCAGAATCTGAATAATGACCTCACCGACAGCGCCGGTGGCTCCGACAACGGCTACGTTGACCTTGTCCTTCATTGCTCTCAAAACCTTTCTATTCAACAGTAAATCAGCCGCAGGCAGCACCGGGGCCGCTGCGGGCGGCTAAGGATAGGGGATTAACGGCAAAATACAAAGCCCGACAAGGGCTTATCCGACTACTTTCCGGCCATAATGTCTGGCGTCGCGGAATGTGCGTCAGCATTCTGACCCCGCTGACGCAGGTAATGATCCAGCAACACAATAGCCAACATCGCCTCGGCGATCGGTGCGGCCCGCAAACCAACACACGGGTCGTGCCGGCCAGTCGTAATGACGTCCACCGGTTCGCCGTTGACGTCTACCGTTTTACCCGGCAAACGAATACTTGACGTCGGTTTCAGGGCGATACTCGCCAGAATATCCTGCCCGGACGAAATCCCGCCGAGCGTGCCGCCCGCCGAATTGCCGTCAAAGCCATCCGGCGCGGGATACATTTCATCACGGTGCTCGGTGCCTTTTTGCGCAACGACAGCAAAACCATCGCCGATCTCCACACCCTTAACCGCCTGAATGCCCATCAGCGCATGCGCAATATCGGCATCCAGTTTATCGAACACAGGTTCGCCAAGTCCGACCGGCACATTGGTTGCCATCACGTTGACGCGCGCTCCTACCGAGTCGCCCTCTTTGCGCAACGCGTCCATGTAGGTTTCCAACTCTTCGACCCGCGACGGGTCGGCGCAGAAAAACGGGTTGTCATCGACCGTATCAATATCAACGCAGTCCAGCGGAATCGGTCCCAACTGTGCGAGCCAGGCTTTAATTTCAATACCCAGTTTTTCGCGCAAATACTTTTTCGCAATGGCGCCGGCCGCCACGCGCATGACGGTCTCGCGCGCTGAAGAGCGCCCGCCGCCGCGGTAATCGCGAATGCCGTACTTTTGCTCATAGGTGTAATCCGCGTGGCCGGGGCGAAAGCGATCTTTGATCTTGCTGTAGTCCTTCGACTTCTGGTTCGTGTTTTCAATCACGATGCCGATGGGCATGCCGGTCGTCACACCCTCGAACACACCGGAGAGAATATTGACCGTGTCAGGCTCTCGGCGCTGACTGGTATGCCGCGACTTGCCCGTCTTGCGACGATCAACATCCGGTTGAATGTCTTCAGGCGACAGCTTAAGTCCGGGCGGCACACCATCAATAATGGCGCCCAGAGCCGGGCCATGGCTCTCGCCAAAGGTAGTGACCTTAAACAACTGACCGATTGAATTTCCCGCCATTTCCTAGCCTTTTCTCGCCGTTATGAGCCGGTTCCGCACCAGCTTTCTGATCAATAACCCTGCGACTAGCCCACCGCAGGCAGATCCTGAGCCGCAATCATAGCAATGCCCTCGCCGCCATGCTCGAATTCCAGCCAAGTGAGCGGCAAATCCGGAAACGCCGCATCCAGTTCAGGCCACTGCAGACCCACCTCAATGAACAACAAACCGTCCGGACGCAGGTAACTCCGCGCTGTCGTCAAAATGCGGCGGGCGGCATCAAGACCATCATCTCCGGATACCAGTGCTAAAGCGGGCTCGTGAGCATATTCATCCGGCAACTCGCGCATCTCTTCGGTCGGCACATACGGCGGATTAGTTACAATCAAATCAAACTGACCGGTAACATCGCCAAAGAGATCTGCCTGCCGCAGCTCTACCCGTTCGGTAAGCTCAAACCCGGCAACATTTCGACCGGCGACCGCCAGAGCATCCGCCGAGATATCCGTGGCTACCACTTCGGCATCAGGAAACGCCAACGCACAGGCAATGGCAATGCAGCCACTGCCGGTGCCAATCTCCAGAATTCGCTTCGGCTCCAGCTTGTCCGCCCACGGAGAAAAGCCCGCCAGAATTAATTCTGCGAAAGGCGAACGGGGAATTAACACCCGCTCATCGACGTAGAAACGCTGCCCGGCGAACCAGGCCTCGTTGATCAGGTACGGGACAGGCTGGCGTTCGTTAATCCGGCGCTTCAGCAAACTTCGAACCCGCTGCAGCTGCGCAGTCGACACTGAACGATCGTAAGCGCCCTCCGGCACCGGATAATCGATACCGCACACGCTGAACACGAGCCAGGCGGCTTCATCTTCCGGATTATCGGTGCCATGGCCGTACCACAGCTCAGAATGCGCCAACTGCTCAGCAACTGCTGCAATCAGCTGGCCGACCGTGCCCGATTCCTGCTCAAACCTGAATTCCATATGATCTGTTCACGCCCGGCTGCGCACGATGCAGACAACCATAAATTACGCCGCTAAAGCCGGCAGCTGAATGTAGAATGTCGCTCCCGGCGGCAATGATAGCTTCTAACAACGCCCGGCACGACCGGCACTGCATGAAATACGGAACACCTGATGAATACCGCGAACGAATCTACCGACGACATTGCGAATGGTCCGCCGCGCGAAAGTTGGCTCGTAAGCTTACAGCGACTCGTTCCTGCCAAACTGCTCGGACGGGTGGTACGGCGGGCTGCACTCAGCAAACAACCGTTTTTCAAAGACCTGTTGATTCGCAACTTTATTCGATTCTACAACGTCGACCTGTCCGAGGCACTGGATTCAGATCCGGGCTCCTATGCAAGCTTTAACGACTTCTTCACGCGGGAACTGAAGCCCGGATGCCGGCCCGTCGACGAACAGGCCGGCGCCGTTGTCTCGCCGGCTGACGGCACTCTGGCTGAGTCGGGCCCGTTAAGAGGCTCGCAACTGATTCAGGCAAAGGGCATTCATTACACCATCGAGCAACTGTTTGCAGGTCAGGAACTGGCCGCCCAGCAATTTGTTAACGGCTCCTTCGCAACGGTGTATCTGGCGCCCTATAACTACCATCGAATTCATATGCCGATGGCAGGCACGCTGACCGAATCCGTCTATGTGCCGGGCGGCCTGCTCTCAGTGAATGCCGCAACCACTGCTCAGGTGCAGGGCCTCTATGCACAGAACGAACGTCTGATTCATATTTTTCGAGGTAGTCACGGACCGTTCGCTGTCGTTATGGTCGGCGCAATGAATGTCGGCAGCATGACAACCGCATGGGGCGGTGAGATACCACGGCACGTGCGGCAGCACGGGCATCACTACCTGCACACCACCGGCGATGCCGGAACATCCTATGAAAAAGGCGACTACCTCGGTCATTTTAATCTCGGTTCTACAGTGATTTTTATTGCCGGTCCTGAACAGCTCCGGTGGGAGTCGTCACTGGAACAGGGCATGACGCTGCGCATGGGCGAGCGCATCGGAATGACGTCTGCATAATGGACAACCTGCGGCAGCGACTGGAGCTGCGCGCCGGGTACCTGAAACGCGCGCGTGCCTACTTTGAAACCACCGGTGTGCTCGAGGTGCAAACACCGGTGCTCGGTCGTTTTGCTGTCACAGACCCTCACGTTGACTGTGTTGAAACCCGTTCGGGCGGTTTCCTGCGACCGTCGCCCGAGTATGCGATGAAACGCTTACTGGCTGCGGGCAGTGGCGATATCTATGAACTGGGCCCGGTGTTTCGCGATGGCGAGACCGGGAGCAGACACAGCCCCGAATTTACTCTGGCAGAGTGGTATCGGACCGGCTTTGACCTGCAGGCTATGATCGACGATACCGTCGCCTTTATCCGCCATATTCAGGGCGGACACGCAGACGCTGAACCCGACACTGTCAGCAGAACCTATTCGGAATTGTTTGCCGAACTGGCCGGATTGAACCCGCTGGAAGCGACATTGGACGATCTGAAACAATGCGCCTCGGACCACTTAAAGGACTCTCTGTCGGCAGGTCTGCCGGACGCCATCGGTGACGATCGCCAGGCGTGGCTTGATCTGCTGCTCAGTCATTGGATTGAGCCTCAGCTCGTAAAACGATGGCCAGACTCATTGATCGTCATTACACACTACCCGGCTGAACAGGCATTGCTGGCGCGCCTTAGCGAGCCCGACAGGGCAACAGCGGAACGGTTTGAAATTTTTTACCGCGGCTACGAGATCGCCAACGGGTTTAACGAACTGACCGATGCCGATGAACAACGCGGACGCTTTGCAAAGGATCAACACGTGCGCGAACGCAACGGTCAACCGGTACCGGAAGCCGATACTGAATTGCTTGAAGCGCTGGAACGCGGCCTGCCTGACTGCTCAGGCGTTGCTGTCGGTATCGAACGTCTGATGATGGCCTGCGAACAACTTGACCATATTAGTGCGACTCAGGCTTTAGCCGACCGCCAGTCACAGGGAAACTCTGGCTAACCGGCCCTACTTCACACGTGAGACATACTCACCGGTGCGCGTATCGACTTTGATGATCTCACCCTGCTCGATAAACAAAGGCACACGCACAACGGCGCCGGACTCAAGCGTTGCCGGCTTAACACCACCGGAAGCGGTATCCCCGCGCAATCCGGGATCGGTTTCGGTAATCGCCATTTCA
>CAYLLI010000019.1:0-5789 GCA_964384295.1 uncultured Chromatiaceae bacterium | reverse complement strand
CAAACGTCCTGCTCTTTTAGCCACAGTTTGGCATCACCAACCGCGGCTTCGGATGCAGCGAACTGCTCATAGCTGCTGCCGTCCATGAAGTGCCACATATCGCCATCGCTATAGAGGTATTCCATGTCCGTCTCCATCACGTCCGCAGCCTCGACAGACTCGCCCGACTTGTAGGTGCGATCTACAACGCGACCCGTTTTCAGATTTCGAATCTTAATGCGGTTGAATGCCTGGCCTTTACCGGGCTTCACGATCTCGTTCTCGATGATTGAGCAGGGGTCGCCGTCAATCAAAATTTTAAGCCCGGATCTGAATTCATTCGTGTTGTAGTTAGCCATTCATCGTTCCTTTCGATGCGACACTTAAGAATGTGGCGCACCCTAATCCTGTTCATACGAAATCGCAAACTTTCGCGCTTTGCATAACCTCAAACAGATTATGTCCACAAACGGGGACAACCCGAGGCAATGTTCAGCACCGAGACTGCGACGGGCAATCATAGCACTGCCGCCGCATGAAGCTGACATAAGCAAGGTCATTTCACATTTTCCGATGCAGTTCACACTTGCCAAAGCGGGTTACCTATACATTGCTTTATCAGGCTGCGTGAGGCTTCGCAGCTCATCCTCAACCTAGGAAAGCAACTTGAACCAGTCGGCCAGCGTTTCTCTGATCGTTTTGTCGCATAAAGACGACAACGCTCAGGCGATCAACACCGTGTTGCGCGATGCGCGGCATCCGGTGCATTGCAGGCGCGTGTCAATTCTGCAGCAACTGCAGGATGCTATCGCAGAACAAACGCCGCATATGATTCTGGCGTTTGCAGACGAACCCGACCTCGACCTCGCAAGCGCCTGCTCAGTCGTTAAAGAACACGCACCAAAAACACCTGTCATCGCTGTCCGGCATACGGTGGATGAAACCACCATCACCGATGCCATGCGTGTCGGGGCGCGGGACGTTGTGTCACTCGCCAACACCGAGCGGCTCGTTTTCGTGTTCGAACGCGAACTGCGCTCCTACGACCTCGAACATGGCTTTGCCGATGTCATGGTGTCGGCAAAGCAAT
Source organism: uncultured Chromatiaceae bacterium (assembly GCA_964384295.1). Taxonomy (GTDB): domain Bacteria; phylum Pseudomonadota; class Gammaproteobacteria; order Steroidobacterales; genus JABIQA01. Next base: position 4,720 of record CAYLLI010000019.1, on the reverse strand, counting down.
ACAAGCAAGAGCTGCATAACCTCAAACAAGGTGTCACAGAAGCGATTGCCGACATCCAGGAAGGCATTCTGGTGGCCGCTAACCCTGCCTGGGTAGAAATGTTTGGTTACACAGATGAAGACGACTTGCTGGGCACGCCTGCTATGGATCTGTTTGCCGATGACGATCAGCCGGTGTTCAAAGGTGCACTGGTTGCCTGCCTGAAAGACAAATGGGACAACAGCGAACTGCGCATGCAGGGCGTTCGTGAGGACAATGAAAAAGTCGCCGTTGAACTGCAGCTGGAAGCCGTTACTTTTGACGATGAGCCTGCAGTACGCGTCGTTGTACCGGTGCCGGGCAATGCGGAACAACCGCCGGCAGAAATGCTTGAAAGCTCGGTCCAGAAGGATCCGGTGACCGGCTTCTACCATCGCCACTATTTCCTGACCAAGTGCAGCGAACGAATCGAAACTGCGCCGGAAGGCGGTGTCAGAGCGCTGGTCTACCTGCGACCGGACAACTTTTCGAAAGTCCACGACGACATTGGCCTGCTGGGCACAGAACAGATTCTGATTCAGTTCGCCCAGGCATTGTCCGACTACATGCAAACCAATGACCTCTATGGCCGCTTCGGCGGCACGATGTTTACCGCCATTATCGAACGCGGCAGCATGGCCGACGCGCAAAGCTGGGCGGAGCAGGTTCGTAAAGCGGTCTCGGAAAAAGTGTTTGAGTTTGAAGACCGCTCAACAACCCTGACCTGTTCAATCGGCATGATGGAGATCGACAGTACGGAGGCCTCCATTCAGGAACTGCTCAGCGAAGTCGAGGGTGCCTGCCGAAGCGCCCGCGAATCGGGTGGCGACAGCGTTCAGATCAGTCAGATTACCGTTGCGAAGCAACAGGCACGCGAAGACGATGAAATGTGGGTCAACAAACTGCGGTCCGCACTGATGGAGAATCGCCTGCACCTGGTTCATCAGCCGGTTGCCAGCCTTAACGAAGATATCGACAACGCGCATGACACCCTGGTGAGGATCGTCGACAACGACGGCAACATGATTCTGCCGGGCGAGTTTATGCCGGCGGCTGAACGCGCCGGCTTGTGCAAGAACATAGACCGATGGGTTATCGGCGCATCACTGACCTTCGTCGAGAACAGCAACCCCAATCTGGTGTTTATTCGACTGGCGCAGCAGTCTGTGGTCGATGAAACCACCGGCGACTGGATTATCGAGAGCTTGAAGAGTGTCCCGGCTGACCCGTCAAAGATCTGTTTTCAGGTGAATGAAGAAATTGCCATTGTGCATCTGCGTCAGGTACTCGACCTGTCGCAGAAACTGCGCGCCGCGGGCTTCCTGTTTGCACTCGACCATTTTGGCGGTCGCGAAGATTCGCTGCGGTTCTTGTCGCATGTGCCAATGGACTTCATCAAGCTGGACGGCTCCATCATGCAGGGACTGCACAAAGACAAAGACCTGCAGGACAAGATTCGCAACCTGAACATACTGGCACGCGAAAAGAACATTCGGAGCGTTGCTGAGCAAGTGCAGAATGCCAATACGATGGCGGTGCTGTGGCAACTGGGTGTGGCCTACATGCAGGGCAACTATGTCGAAGTCAGCGACGTGGTGCTGGAAGATACCAGCACGGGCATGACAGCGTTGAACATGCCGGCAGTATCAGAAGAAGATGCCAAGCGGGCTGAAGGCGGCTGAGCACGGCCAACAGTGTGACGCCCGTCACACTTTTCTGCGCACTGCAGCAGGGCATCTGCGAAAACGCGACCTGTGCCATTTACCGTAACGCAAGCTCGTGCGATTCTCCTCTACTGGAAGAATTACCGCTCACCCGACTCACGGACCAGGGACATAGTTGGAGCTAACGTATTGTGAAGACCAATCCTGCTGAACTGCCGACAGGCACCCCACCAAAAAAGGCACTGCGACTAAAAAGCGCCGGCACCTATGCTGCCGCTCTACTGCTCATCGCTCTGCAACAGCCCGCGCACTCACTGAATCTCGGCAACCTCGAGTTGACCTCGAGTTATGGCCAACCGCTTGAGGCTTCGTTGCCTGTCAGCATCAATCGCGGCGAGCTGCTCACACCGGGCTGCATCACTCATGCGACGGAAGCACAAACCGATGGGTTTGCTGCGCTCAAGGATCTGACGATCGTTGTGCCATCGGCGGGTGTCCCGGGCATCTACACGCTGTCGATTTCGAGCCCGCTAAGACTCACCGAACCAATGTACGAGCTCAGCTTAAGAATCACCTGCACCGGGTCATCAACTTTTATTCGCACGTTCACGGTAATTCCCGAAGTCAGTGAATCCGGAACCACCATTAACTCGACCAGCCAAAGTCGCGCAGTACAGCCCGCGCAGCCAAAACCGGCTCAGCGGGCAGCGCGCGAAACTGAAGCAGCTTCTGCTCCGGCCATTGCTCGCCAACCGGCAACACCGATTAAGGCGGACAGCCTGTATCGGGTTGGTGCCAATGACTCACTGGCAGGCATTGCTGCAAGGGTAACCCCGGCCTGGGGCAGTCTGAAACAGCGCGGCATTGCCATTCTTAAAGCCAACCCGGAAGCCTTTATCGAAGGTGATCCGCAACGCATCAAAGCCGGCAGCACGATCATTATTCCTGCGAAAACCGTGCGCGCAGCAGAGCCCGTGCAACCGGTGGGCCTGGTCAAACCACAGATTGCTGCGAAGGGGCCAACTCCCGCGCAGCCTGAAAACCCGACGCAAGATGACGATGCTCCGGTGACTGCAGTTGCAACCGGAGCCGACACTGGCACAGTCCCGCCAACCGGCACGGATCCGACCAGCTCTGCGCCTGAAGGGCCGGTGAACCCGGGCACCGCAGCTGCTGCGACGGCAGCCAGTGCTGCGGGATCAGCTAACACCAAACGCAATCTGGCGGCCGAACTTGAGCGCGCCCGCGATGCAGCCGAACGTGCTGCTGCTGCCGCGAACGCCAAGCCGGCAGCAGAAACCCCCGTTCAAACAACCAACGAACCGGTCAGTGAAAGTTCAGGTGGGATGCTGATTGCCGTGATCGTTGGCGGGATTATCGGACTTCTGCTCAGCCTGCTGATAATGGCGAAGCGAATGCTGGCGGCAAAGCGCAGCGCCCGCCCCAAACCTGTCGATCCGGAAACGTTGCCCCGGTACGCAAATGACGATGACTTTGTCGCACCCGTTTCCAATGAGGGCGTGTTTGAAGATACGTTCGTTGTGGATGAAACCGAGGATGTATTCCGCGAAACCCTCGCTGCCGACGAACATGCGGCGCGGGTCATGGCGCGCATGGAAGATTCCTCGGCGGCACCTTACGACACGAATGATGATCTGCCGAAAGCGAACGTAAAGAACAGTTTTCTGGACAGCAATCCTGATGTGTTTGGCGAATCCGCAACCTCAAGCGCTACAGCTGACACAGATCCGGATGACACGGTGGAAGATATCTTTAACGAAGCGCTGTTTGAGGATCCGATGGATCCCGATGCGCCTGCCGAGCATCGAATCCAGGAAGCGAAGAGCGCGACGGAAGACGTACAACGTCTTGCTCAAACGGCCGAAGACCAGGATGATGAGGAGCTGTCGGCAACGCTGGTCGAGGCGCTGCACCTGCTGGAGCAGGACTATCAGGAAGAGCTGTCGGCCAGTCAGGTGCTCGACCCTGATGCAGTCCAACAGTCACTGGCGGGCAACGACAAGACCTAATCGTCGTCGGCTTCACCCTTCACCGGCTTGCGCTCCACCGACAGCGAATCGACCTTTCGATAACCCTGCGGCAGCATTGCGCCCCGTTGCGCCCGGTCGCCGAAATAGTAATCAAGATCATCGCCCTTGATCGTCATCTTCCGCTTACCGGCATGCACGACAAGCTTATCAGTCTCATTCAATACAGCGACTGCAACCATCGACTCTTCCCCGGCCGCAAACTTCTTGCTGGGAACATTAAAGATCTTGTTGCCTTTACCTTTAGGCAGTTCGGGCAGCTCCTCCGCCCAGAACAACAACAGCCGTCCGGTCGAACTGACGGCAGCCACCATCGCCTCACCGGGGAACTCTTTATCAACGAAAGGCACAGGCACCACAGGCTTGCCATCGCCAACCACGCGCAATGCGGCCTTGCCCGCCTTGGCACGACTGTGCAGATCGCCGAGCTTGACGAAGAACCCATAGCCCGCATCGCTTGCCAACAACCAACGGCTCTCGGCATCACCAATCATGACGCCACAGAAACTGGCGCCGTCGGAGGGTTTAAGTCTTCCTGACAGCGGCTCACCCTGCCCCCTCGCAGACGGCAACGAGTGCGCGGGCAAACTGTAGGCCCTGCCGGCACTGTCCAAAAACACCGCGAACTGGTTACTGCGCCCCCGGGCAGCCGCCAGATACCGGTCACCGGATTTGTAACTCAACGTTTTAGGATCAATATCATGACCCTTGGCCGCCCGCGCAAAGCCGCGCGCCGACAACACCACAGTGACCGGGTCAGCGCTGACCAAAGCACTCTCATCCATCGCCTGTGCTGCTTCGCGCTCCACCAACCGGCTGCGGCGGTCATCACCGTATTCGTCCGCTGCCTCCAGCAATTCAGCACGAATTAACTTACGCAGCTTGGCCTTGCTCTTTAACAGGCCCTGCAATTCTTTCTGTTCTTTCTTCAGCTCATCCTGCTCGCCGCGAATCTTCATCTCTTCGAGCTTTGCCAGGTTTCGCAAACGC
>CAYLLI010000018.1:0-20037 GCA_964384295.1 uncultured Chromatiaceae bacterium | reverse complement strand
GGAATACCAAACTGGTACTCAGCCACCCGCTGACCTTCGATTCGAAGCCAGAAGCCCACATGCGCCACACCGGCTACTTCATAGATACGCAGGTTCGGCTGATCCTGCATGGATTGTCGTACCCGCACCGACCGGATATCCGACTCGGTTACAAAACGCACGATCTTGGGCAGTCCGGTCTGATCCGGATTCTCATCAAACGGTTCTTCGGCCGTTTCAATACACGGCGCTTCGCGATTCTTCGCGTTCTCGCAGTTGCGCTGATTGCCGACGGGGTTGGAACCCGCGCCATCCAGCAATCGGGACACCGGACCCGGTGCTGCCACGATATAGCCGTCAACAATCGGCGTACACGCATCGCTGGCCGCCAGTTCCTCGGTGCAGGGTGCCTGCTCGGAATACGACGGATAAAACGAATTGGCAAACGTAGTGACATAACCGGCCGACTGCGAGTAGCCGGTGGCAATCAGCGTGTCGACAGCGAAACCCTGTAACGGGTTACCGGCGTTGGTGGAGTCACGCAGCAGTGCTGCTGCCTGATTCAGAATGTCCCAGGTGTAGGCGCGGTCGGGAATATCGAGCGTCGCATAGCGTGAACGATTCCGCGGTTGCGCACCGGCAGGTGCGGGCGAATTCGTGGTGCCCCAGATGTCGCGCAGGAATCCCGCCGTGACGTCGGAGTACGTTACGCCCACATAGGCCGCTCCTTCATCCATGATCTGCATGTAGGTGGCATCCCACATCGGCGCACCGTCGTAGTTCGCAGTAGCGTTCAGCACTTCCATGTAAACCACGCCACTAAAGTCAGCCGGGTTAGCAGGCCGGCGCACGATCAGCCGGGTTTTATAGTTGCCGGTAGCACCGGTCGTCTGCACCTCGGGACGAATGTTGGCGCCGGCAGCGTCGACGTACTCATAGACATTGGCCGTGCCGGAAAAGAATGCTTCCTGTTCGACGTAACTGAATTCAGACAGGTCGAGATACGTGGCCAGAAAGGGCACATCACGATCCTCGGGGCCGGTGCCGGCAGCGTACGGGATGATCTGGGCTTCAGGTACAGGCACCGTTGCCGTTGCGGAGCCGAACGAAAGTGCTGTGACGACCACCGCACTGAGTATCTGGGAGAATCTAACGAACATTACTGCACCTGCTTATTCACACACTGTTCACATAAATCAATCACTTAGAGCATACCAGCCGGATGCTGATCAGACCGCAAACCAACGCAAAAATGCAGCGCCGACCTCGCAGCGGAGCGACTATGTCAAACCGGCTTACAGCACACCATCAGGAAGTCGGGCTACATTAGCATTCACCGCATATGAGCACACATCAGGGGTAACAGTTTCCATCAGACGGTCTTATCCCCAACCCTGTCATCAGGGTCCCACGCACCCTGATCGAGGCGCAGGAAATCAGGGTGTTTGGGATGGGGTTTACTTGGTGCCGTGGCGGTCGTTGGAATATTTTAAGGATTTGAAAGAAAAGCTATTTTTTTCTCTGCAGCTATATACCCTAGAGAATGCTCGAGCGTTTCCAGCAGAGTATACGTTGCTGCCGCCGGATGCCCCGAATTGCCCGATGACTCGCCTTGATTCTATTGCTCTGCAGCGATAGTTTGATTCAGCAACATTGTTTCTGTAATTCAATTTTAGGGAGAGAGAGCATGAGTTTATTACGTGCTGCCGTGTCATTTCTGGCACTGGCATTTATAAGTCTACCCACAGTGAGTTTCGCTCAGGCAGGGTTTACAGCTGAACTGGCTCATCGGATACCGATGCCGGGCTCTCAGTGCGATATCCATGTCTTGAAGTACTACGATACCGGGAAAGCTGACCCAGTTACTGGAAAGTACAAAGGATTCTTTCTTCTGCCCGGCGACGGATGGAGATCGGTCTCGCATTGGGGCAAGGTTGTCGAAGATGTCGGTGCCCCGGGTGTTCAAGTTGGCGATCTATTTACCCCGGTTGTCGGTACTGGAGCAGGCTATGTATGGCTGGATGAACTCACCAACGCTGGTTACATTGTATATGCGCCTGAATACAGGGGTTGGGAAGATAAGGGTGTTAACCAGAATGGCGTGCCCAATCTGATTGATCCTGACTGCCTCCCGATAACCAGTGATGAAATGCTCGTTGAATTGAGCTTGACCCTGCAGCTGGTCGGTTGGAACGGCGTTCCGAACGGGGACGTTGATGCAAGCAAAGGCTGGATGCTGGGCGGCTTCTCAGCCGGAGGGCACTTGGCAGCCTGGTTAAGTAGGAACATCGGCTTGCCTTATGCCGGTGTCATGACAGTAGATAGCCCGATCAATTTATGGGACTACTGGGCGTCACTGAATGGGACGCGCGGGCAGGGACTTGCGGAAACCCGCACCTACACGGTGCCTGACAATACAGGGCAGGTGAGTTTCACGCTTGCATCCGACCCTGCTGGTGCGGCCTTCTGGATTGGTGGTGTTGCTGCTGCAATACAAGAGTATTTCTATACGAGTGCTCCCAATTGCGACATTGCATTAAATCAGGGCTCCGACTGTTTTACTCAGCATCATGACCTGCCGGGCGGTGACGGCTGGCTCTCAGAAAACTCGTTTGTTGCAGCGACCAGCGACAACGATCCGCCGATCTTTATGGTCGGAGATACGGGCGACCCTATTGTTCCGCCGGACGCAGTATCATCCTCTTGCGAGACATTCGGTCCGCTCGACTTTGTACAGAAGGTGACTTCGGGCGTAAACGGTTTGGGCGCGCCAGTTGACTACTATGTCTACGATTGCGGGACTACCGACAATCGTTTCTTGTTGCTCGATACGGTGTTCCATATCCCGACAGCTGAAACTATCGACTTCTTCATCGATTGGGCAGCGGGCATTCACTAGCGGCAGAAGGAACAGACCGTTCGCTGCAAAATGAGAGCCCCTCAATGTATGAGGGGCTCTCATTCTTATTGATTAGAAATAACCTTTGTAAACGAACCAACAGAGTCAGGCTTTTCCAAATCACCTGATCACCTAATCGAATAGAACACTACTCAGATGATCCGTCCAAAGACCCGTTACGGTGAATGGCACAAAAGACGCGCTGGGACGCTATATATCCCGCTACTTAGACGGCTTTATATCGTTAATGCCCCAGTCTTCGAGCTTCTTGTCGAAGGTCCACATCGGGTGCACCCGCTGCAGGTCGGCAAGATCCTCGTTGCTGGCAAAGTCGTAACCGTTGGCCTTGTCGTTGTACCACTGGGTGTAGCGCAGCGGATAGATCACCTCTTTAGTGAAGAGGCTCAGCATGCGAATCAGCCATTTCGGGAACTGCTTGTACTTAAATTTAGTGCCATGACGATTCAGTTTCTCCGCCATCTCAACCCGCTGGTTGCCGGTTAACGCGCAGGATGCAATCGAGAAGTCTTCATTAGAAAACACTTCCGGATACTCAAACACCGTCCCCACCCACTTGCCGACGTCGCGAACGTCGACCCAGTTGACCATGAAGTCAGGTTCCATGATGCCCGGCATGCAGTTCTCTTTGATCATCGTTTTCGACAGCGAGCTTTCACCGCGGAACGCCGCCTGAGCCGTGTAATCAACGCGGTGCATGCCGAAGTAGTAGGCAGGGCGATGAATGCAGGTCGTGTTAATGCCCTGACTGCGCAGGAACGGCGTAATGCGCAGGCGCTGCTGAATCCACCACGGCGCTTCCGGGGCATCCGGCACAATGCCGCGCACTTTGTCGGGCGGGAACACCAGCGTCACGGCATGCTGAACCGTCGGGTTCGCTTTGATGGCACCGATCATCGCCATGATTTGCTTCATGACGAGCGGGCGACCGCCCTCGGGATCATCACCGTGGTTGTTAATCTTGCCCGCTTTGCTGGAGTTTGCCGTCACATACAGCACCACGCCGCTGCAACCGGCAAACGCCTCCGTCAGTTTTTCTTCGGAATACATATCAACGCCTGAGTGCAGCGTTAACAGTCCGGGATGAGTTTCTTCGGTCAACTCCAGCAGACGATCCAGTCGTTCAGCGGCTGCCGTGCCCGGCGTGCGATACAGTGCGCGAACACGAAACTTGCGAGTGTTTACCAGCTCCTGAACAATGGCGTAGCACTCCCAGCCGGTCGAACAGGTGACGGCAATCATCGGCAATTCAGATATGGGTGTATCAGCCGCCGGCTGTTTATCGCGCTCGGCCTTTAAGGCCAGTACTGCATCAACCAGCTGTTTGTTCTTCGCCTTAATTCCCTGCTGAGCAAGGCGGACCGCAACATCTCTTTCCATGGTTTCCGTGTTCCCGAACGCATATCGAATGAGCACCGATTATACGAACAAACCGGGAAACCTTGTTATATGGCAAACGGATAGAGCTTTGAGAAGCGCTACTTCTTCAGCAGCATAAACCCGCCGACGGCAAACAACACGCCTCCGGCGACATACCGGATCAGGACATCGTTCGAGACAGAACCCGACACCGTCCGGGTGAACTGGCCGCTGAGTGATTCTGACATTTGATACCCCATATACAGCAGCACCACCCCGACAACGACCAGCACTAAAGCAACGATTTTGTTGATGGGCATCCGGCTTCTCCCTGGCTCTTCGACTGTGACTGCATGTCACCTTAGCACCACCGTACAGGCACTCCAAATCGCCCAAACCCTGTCGATTTTCGGCGCTAATACCGAATTATGTGAGGCTCATCTCAGCCGCAAACGCCTGTAACCGCTAGTTTTGCCCGAGGAATAGTGTATGGGGCGGGCATTGACACCAATGCCGGGCCGGGAGACGCATGACAAACAGCAAAAACAACGCATCGAGACGGCCGGTTGCCTACTGGTCTTTCTTTCTGACGTTCTTACTCGGCGGCGGTCCGATTCTGGCGATCGGCCGGAATGCACCGGACTTCGTTCACCCGGCACTCGACGGCATCGCATTACTGCTCGCAATGACCGCGGTGGCACTGTTGTTCGACGCGTATCACAAGACCAAAGCTCCTGTCATCGGGATACTCGCGTTCGGCACGGTAGGGGCCGCCGTTCTACAAGCGTTGCACGTGTTTGCCGACAGCCCGTTGCTCGAAGGCACGCGCATTGCACCGCCTGAAGTCTTCATGCCGTGGACATGGAATGCGATGCAACTGTGGCTGGCTCTTGTCATGCTGACAGCCGCCTGCTTCGCCAACAAAGATGCTTTCGGCAAAACTGCAAGTTCTGCGCGCCAACGCATCGCAGTAAAAATGACACTGGCTCTCACGGCAGTAGCGGTTCCCACTGCCAGCTGGCTGCTGCTGCGCACCGATCTTCCGCCTCTGATTATTGAAGCCCGGGCGTTCTCACGACCTTCTGATTTAGCAGCCGGCCTGGTGTTTACTGCCGGCATCATCGTGTTTGCGCTGAAAGGCAACTGGCGCAAAGACAGCTACGGCCATATGTTCCTAATGGCGATGATCGCCGGTCAGTGCTCACAAATATTCCTGATGGCATTTTCAAAGCAGCTGTTTGATGCCAGCTTTACCGCAGCACATCTGCTGCAGCTTGCAATGTACGCCTGTCTGATCGCCGGATTCGGCAGACCGCAGCAGGTTTCAAGCAGTCGTGGCGTTGCCGATGAGATCGGGCCTCAAGGGCTCAACATGGGCGCGAAACTCGCGATTCTGTGTGGCCTGATTGCCATGATCAGCGTCATGCCATTGGCGTTCAAAAGCTCCAGCACGCTGCATCAGTTTGCCGCAGAAAACGGCATTCGCAGCCTGTCGACCGCCGCTGAAACCGCCGGTATGGCGTTGGCAAAACAGCGCCTCGATGTAAACAGCGACTTAAGCTACATGGCGAATGCAGCGCCGTTGAGCAAACTGGCCGATCCGGCGAAGCGCCGGCCGAGCCTCAATGAACTGCAGCGCATGGTGAGCAACCTGCGACTGTCCGACAGCAGCTACTTAAGCGTGCGCTATGTCGATGCGGCAAGCGTGCAAACGCTCGCCAGCAGCAACACACCGGACTTCGAAGCTCTTGCCGAATTCACAGAGCGACAGGCGAATGCCCTCATCGCCCAGGCGCTGAAAAGCGACGCGCAAGCCAACGTTATGCGTTCGAACCTGGAGCGTTTGGATACAGAGAACGGCAGCCTCAGAGTAGAAGCCACAGCGATGGTGGTCTACAACGCCGAGACCGACTTGCCCCGCGGTGTATTCATCATTCAAAGCGATGTTTCAAAAGAGCTGACGTCAGCCAGTCGTCTCGAGTTTGATACCTCGCTGTTCGTCATTGATGCTTCAGGTCGCTTTGTCGTGCATCCCGACCGCTCGAAAGAGGCGGACGTGAATACCGACTACACGATTGCCGATGAGTTTCCCGGCGTTAACTTCGTTGAACTGGCTGGCGCTGAATCGGCCGGCGGTGCGATCTATGCCGACACCGAAGGCACCGAACTGATCCTCGGTGCGAGCGTATTGCCCGCCAGTTTCGGCGCCAGCGAGCGATTGCTGTATGTCTTCACCGGAACCCGTGACGACATTGAGAAGGATGCGACGGTCATCGGCAACGAAATGCAGCAGACCGCCCAGTTGGCATTGCTCTGCGCCGTTGTGCTGGGCTGGTTTCTGGCACGCAGACTGGCCCGTCCGGTGCGCGATATCAGTGCCGCCGCACTGGAGTTCGGTCGTACCGGCAGCATCGGCAACATGCCGGTCGATGGCCGCGATGAAATCGGCATGCTGGCCAAATCACTCAACGACATGATGACCGAGGTCAATCATCAAAGAGAGAACCTGGTACTGCTGGCTGCTGCCGTTGAGTCATCTGTCGACAGCATTATCATCTCCGACTCCAAAGGGCGCATCGTCTATGCGAACCCACAGTACGAACACTACGCCGGCGTAAAAAGTGAGGACATTCTGGGCCTGCGCTCGAACGAACTGCCCGAGTTTCAGGATTACAAGAACGTATTGAGCGAAGCCCCGGCAAAACGCGGCAAAGAAATGGTCTGGTCCGGCCAGTACCAGTGGCGGCGCGCCGATGGTCGCATGCATGACGAGAGCATCACAATCTCGCCAATTCGCGATGCCAACGATGAGATCGTCAACCACGCGATGATCATTCAGGACATCACCGAACGCCGGCAAATGGAAAAAGAGATTGAAGCGAAAGCCGCGGAACTGCTGCGCTCGAACAAAGACCTCGAACAGTTTGCCTACGTCGCATCGCACGATCTGAAAGCACCGCTGCGGGCCATTGAAGTGATTCTGGAATGGTTGCGCGAAGACCTGGAAGACTTCGATGAAGGCGACGTTCAGGAGAACCTGGATCTGCTCGGCCAGCGCACCAACCGGCTCGGCCGGCTGCTGGAGGATCTGCTCGCGTACTCTCGTGCCGGCCGCAAAGTGGGCGATGTGCGCCAGCTGGAGATGAAGCCGTTTGTTGAGGATATCGCGGCACTCATCGCACCGCCTGCAGGCATGCAGATCATTGCCGACGACAGTCTGCCGACCATCGTGGCGCATCATGCACCGCTTGAAACCGTGCTGCGTAACCTGATGAGCAACGCCATCAAACACCATCCTGATCCGGCCACCGGCGTCATAAGAATATCCGCCACGGAACAGGAAGACAGCGTCACGTTCTCCGTGGAAGACAACGGCAACGGTATTCCGGATGAATACGCGGGCAAAGTGTTCAAGATGTTCCAGACTTTGAAACCCCGCGACGACTGCGAAGGCAGCGGTATGGGTCTGGCAATCGTACAGCGCATCATCACCTGGCAAGGCGGCCGGATCTGGTTCACGAACAAACCCGACGGCTCAGGCATTGTCTTCAAATTTATCTGGCAGAAACGTCCTCAGGACATGCCGGAGATTGAAGAAGAAGACGAAGACACTTCTGACGATGTGCAAATGGCCGGCTAGATCAGCGCGCAATCCAGCGCATCGACCAACAGGTGCCACAGGCAACCCAGGCCGATCGCTTTAATGTACCAACGCGGCACGGCCAGCATTGCTGTATAAACACCGGCGGCCCAGACCGTGTGCAGCGGATGAAACCCGATGCTGCAGCGGTTCGGATCAAACACCGGTGTCGCAAGCAAGTGATCCACATCAATGACCATGGTGGCCACCATAATCAGGGCAGCCTGCCGCCAACGCGGCGCAAACAGCAGGCGCGCCAACACGACGGGGCCCGCAAAGTGCAGCCCGTAGTGCAGCAGCGGCCGCAATAATTCTGAAAATGCTTCCGGCATCATTCTTTCACAGCAATGGAAGAGCGCAGTATACGGTAGACGCGGTCACCGGCATTCGTCACACTCAGCGCTTCTTCACGAAGGAGCTAACCATGGAAATCGTTTATGTGGTGATGGGGCTCGCCCTGCTGCAGTTTTTCTTCTTTGCCATTCTCACCGGGATGCAGCGGGTAAAGACCGGCGTTACCGCACCTGCCATCAGCGGCAACGAAGTGTTCGAGCGCTACTTCCGCGTGCAGTACAACACGATGGAACAACTGATTATCTTCCTGCCCTCAATGGTGATGTTCGGCACCTACGTCAGCACCACCTGGGCTGCGATTCTGGGCAGCGTGTTCATTATCGGACGTTTCATCTACCTGAAGCTCTACGTCAGCAATCCGAAGAAACGCGGTATTGGTTTCGGCCTGACGATGTTGCCGAACCTGACGCTATTGTTGGGCGGCATTGGTGGCGCCGCTGTCACAGCTTTCGGTAACTAACCTGGCAAAGAGTAAGCACCGGCTGAATACGTCAGCTCGTAGCTGTGCGAGTACACCTCAAAGATTAAGCCGAACGGGTCTTCGACGTAGCACATGCGATAAGGCTTCTCGCCCGGATAGTATTCCCGGATAGGCATTCGCTGCTTGCCGCCGTGGTCGACAATTTTTTGCACCAGCTCTTCGATATCCGGATCCTGCACGCAGAAGTGAAACGTGCTGGTTTTCCAGTATTCGAAATCCTTCGGGCTTTCATTGTTCTTAAACTCGAACATCTCAACACCGATTCTGTCTCCGGTCGACATGTGCGCGATCCTGAACGAACCCCAGCCTGCACCAAACACGTCAATACACATCTGCCCGATCGCTGTTTCGCTTTCTTCTTTGATCTCGGTGGGCTCCATGATCAAATACCAGCCCATTACCGTTTGGTAAAACTCGACGGCCTTGGCCACGTCCGGTACTGAAATGCCAATGTGCGAAAACGTCTTCGGATAGTTACTCATGTTCGACTCCTGACTAATCAGCCCTGATCATTTACTCAGAGCTTGTTGTTTTTCTCGACAAAACGATGAATCTGTCGCCGCTCTTTCTTGGTGGGCTTGCGATCGCCGGCTGCGAATCCGGCACGGGCCGCTTTACGGTCGGCAGCCAGGGCCGTGCGAAGTTCAATGCTCTCTTCGGTTTCCTGATACAGCAGCGCGGCCTCAGGCGCCCCGCGACGTTGCTCTGACAATGCCATCACCCGAACGGTTCTGACATCAAAGCCCTGCCGGATCTCCAGTGTTTCGCCAACGGCAAGCTCCTTCGCCACCTTCAGGCGCTGTCCGTCACTGTGCACTTTGCCGGCCAGAATGGCTTCCTTCGCCAGCCGGCGGGTTTTGAAAAACCGCGCGGCCCACAGCCATTTATCCAGCCGGACTTTTGTTTGAGATGTCGTCATGTTTCAAAAACCGCCCGGGCTAAAAGGGCCTACTCACAGTGTAACCGCCTGAGACACTCACAACAGAAAGCCGCAATACCATCAGAACGTGGGCTCTATAATGCCCGTCACCATCTGAAGAGTCCTGAACCATGTCGTCACTTATTCGAACCGCCGTCGCCCTGCTATCTGTCGCACTGCACAGCGGTTGTGCCAATACCGCCTACGTCAGCACCGTCCAGCCGCTGGCAGACGCTGCAGATGTGCCGTACAAAAAAATACTGGTGCTGGCAGTGTTTGATTCGTTTGAAACCCGGTCGCTGGCCGAACGCGCCATGGTCAACGACATCAAAAAAACCGACACCGATGCCGTCGCCGCCACAGCGGAAATGCTGACCACGACGCCGCTGAACGCGGAAACGCTGCGCAACATGATCGCGAAGACCGGTGCCGATGCGATTCTGGTCACTCAGGTTTTGCAGCTGTCTGACAGCACCAGCAAAGTCAAAAACCGCTCCCCGGAAGCCAGCTGGAAAGTGCGCCCGACCTATTACTTCAACGTTTGGGAAGTCCGGTTAAACGAGTACATGGAGCCACCGTTTCTCGAAACGGAAGCAAAGATCCTGCTGCTGACCGAACTGTTTGAAACGAGTTCTCAGGAACTTGTCTGGGTAGCGGAATCTAAAGCAAAGATCGTCAAAGACATGAGCCGGCCAGGTTACTACCCTGTAGTGAGCTCGGCTGCCGAAAAAATTGCCCGTCAAATGCAGGACGACGGGATCATGAGTCCGTAACCACCAAGGACGTCGACAGAGGTTTGGATGACTACGTTGCAAACACCCATCGCACGCAACCACTACGCCCGGTTGCCGGAGGCATTCTACAGCGGCGACAAGCCGGACCCGGTAAAGCAGCCGCAACTGTTAATCCTGAACAAGGAATTGCTGGCAGAGTACCAACTGGATGCAGACTGGTTTGAGAGCGAAGCCGGTCTCGCTGTGCTGTCGGGCAATGTAGCGCAGGCCGACCCGGCACCGGTCGCAATGGCGTACGCCGGACATCAGTTCGGTCACAGGGTGCCGCTGCTTGGCGACGGGCGGGCACACATGCTCGGCCAGTTGAATACCGCAGCAGGGCTGATCGATGTGCAGCTGAAGGGGTCCGGCCATACCCGCTTCTCCCGCGGCGGCGACGGCAGAGCCACCTTGAAATCCGTGCTGCGCGAATACCTGATCAGCGAGGCGATGGCGGGGCTTTCGATTCCTACCACCCGCTCACTGGCGGTGATCGGCACCGGCGAAGACGTGTTTCGGGAATACCCCGAACCCGGCGCCATTCTGGTGCGAACGGCACGCAGCCACATTCGGGTGGGCAGTTTTCAGCACGCGGCAAATGTGGGCACCGATGAGGTTCGCGCACTTGCCGATCACATGATCGAACACCATTACCCGGAACTGGCAGACTCGCCTGACAAATATGCCGAACTGTTGCACGCCGCAGGACTGCGTCAAGCAAACCTTATCGCTCAATGGATGCTGTGCGGCTTCATTCACGGCGTGATGAATACCGACAACATGTCACTGGTCGGCGAGACCATTGATTTCGGCCCGTGCGCGTTTATCGATGAGTTTGATCCGGAGAAAGTGTTCAGCTCCATCGACCGCAATGGCCGCTATGCCTGGGCACGCCAGCCTTCTATCGGGCTATGGAACTTAACCCGTTTCGCGGAAACCTTGCTGCCGTTGTTCGCCAACGAGCAGGACGACGCTGTTGCGGTCGCCGAAAGCAAACTGCAAACCTACATGCCGGCGTTTCAAGACGCGTTTTACCAAGGGCTCGGCGAAAAGCTGGCGTTCAGCCCCGAGTCTCAGGAGCAGGCTGATGCGATGCATCGCTTCGGCGATAAAACACTGGCACTGATGCACGCGCAATCGCTCGACATGACTGTGTTTTTTGACACATTAGCGCGCGTGGCCGGGGGCGCACAGCCGACAGCATTGATTGAACTGTTCAGCGATGCTGATGCCGGCGAAGCCTGGGTCAGCCAATGGACTGAGCTCGCGGATACCGGCGATGACGCCGTTGCAACGATGCGGGCTGCCAACCCCGCCCTCATCGCACGGAATCATCAGGTTGAAAAAGCCTTGGTCAATGCGGCAGACAACAACGACTTCACGCTGCTGCACCGTCTGGCCGCTGCGCTGAAAAACCCTTACGAGGTCGACGAAAGCAATCTGGATCTGAAAACCCCGCCGCAACCGGCGGAACGTGTTCAGGCGACCTTCTGCGGCACTTAAGCCGGCTCCGGGGGACCTTTCAGCTCGACGGTATTGCCTTCAGGATCCTGAATGTAGATGGAAGGGCCGAATCCGGTCGCGCCGTAGCGACTCGACACTTTACCGGCATCAATCCCGAACCCGGCCAGGTGCTCCCGCAGACTCCCTTCGTCAAACTCCTGCAGCAACACGCAGAAGTGATCCATGTTCTGCGCCTGCCGGTCCGGCGCGCCGCCGCCGGCACGCCCCAGCTCGTCCTCAACCGCGACGATATCGATCAGCGCATTACCCGCACGCAACTGCGTTAAGCCAACCCCATCG
This sequence comes from uncultured Chromatiaceae bacterium, assembly GCA_964384295.1. GTDB lineage: Bacteria > Pseudomonadota > Gammaproteobacteria > Steroidobacterales > JABIQA01. The sequence continues at coordinate 7,812 of CAYLLI010000018.1, read as the reverse complement.
CCGAGCTCTCGCTCCACCGTGCAGCCAAGCACGTCGCAGTAAAAACGAATTAAACGCTCCGGGTCGACGGCCCGCAGCACAATATGGTCAAGCCCCGCGAGCTTCATGAGCCAATGCGCTCTTCAGGTCATTGCCTGTCGGCCGCTGGTAAATCTGCAACCCGAACTCGGGCGCTACGGCAAACAAATGATCAAAAATATCCGACTGAATACCTTCGTAGTTAAACCAGTTGGTGTCGTTGCAAAAGCAGTAGATCTCAAGCGGCAAGCCGGAATCAGTAGCCTGCAGCTGCCGGACAATCAGCGTCATGTCCGTCGCAATCTTCGGATGATTCTTCAGGTAGTTATAGATGTAGGCACGAAAGGTGCCGACGTTGGTCAGCCTCCTTAAGTTCACACCGTTTTCGCCGGGGCTTGCCAGTCCGGCGTTGTAATCAGTCAGCTCGGCCTCTTTGGCGTCCACGTACGCTTCAAGCAATGCAAAACTGCGAAACCGCTGCACTTCGTCATCCGTCAGCAGCCGCACTGAGTTTAAGTCCACCAGCATCGAACGCTTGATGCGCCGGCCACCGGCTTCTGTCATACCCCGCCAGTTCTTAAACGCACCGTTCACCAACTTGCTCGTCGGAATCGTCGTGATGGTTTTGTCCCAGTTCTGCACCGTCACGTTATAGAGCGCGACATCAATCACATCACCATCAGCGTTATACGACGGCATTTCCAGCCAGTCGCCGACACGAATGATCTGTTGACTGGTCAACTGAATACTTGCGACCAACGACAGCAACGTATCCTGAAACACAATCATCGCAACGGCAGTGAGCGCACCCAGACCGCTCAGCATGATGACGGGCGACTCATCAATGAGCACCGCAACAATCAGAATCAGACCAACCACCCAGACGGCAATCTGCCCGAGCTGAATAAAGCCTTTAATCGGCCGTTGTCGCGATATCGGATTGCGTTCGTAGATCGTATTAATAGCTGAGAGCGTCTGACTGACTGCCATCACCATCGCTAACACGACCCACGCAACGGCCGCGTTCTGAATCGCCGCATCCAGCGCGTCCGGCAAGTCCGGAACCAGTTCAACCCCGCGATAGACCAGAATGGCCGGAATCACCTGTGCCAGCTTGCTGAACACTTTGTGCTCAACGAGCGCATCATCCCAATCCGTATGCGTTCGGGTAACAAACGCATGCACCACGAGCGGCCATATCCGGCGCGTAATAACAGCGGTCAGCCAGGCGGCAACCATCAATAAGGAGAGGCCGGCGAGCACCGGCAGCCGCGAATCAATATCAGCGAGTTGATCAAACATGCGGCGAGTCTAACGCAGCACGCGGTTCAGTGGCAGCGTGACTGCCACTGGCGTTCTTAGTTCGGAGAATCGCTAACGCAAGCGTCTGAAGCCAAACAAACCCAGCAGCGCGGAGCCGAGCAACCAGACGGCCGCCGGAACCGGCACAACATCAAAGCCAACAGTCACTTCACGACGATAGGTTTCGCCGCCACCAACAAGGTACGTTTCGATGTAACAGGTACGGCAGCCAATGTAGTAGTCGTCATACAAACCAAATGCCCATTCTGTCTCGACGCCGGGGTTGGTCTGCGTTTCTGTCATACGCAGAAAAAACGGCACCGGGTAAATTTGGCCGAAGTAGACTCCTTCGGTTCTGCTGACCAACTCACCGCCCGCTGCCGTTACGGTCAGATCGATCAGCTCTCCGTCCTTCAACATGCTGGCGGAAATACTGTCCACGCTGATGTCTGCCAGGTCCATGTAATTACTGACGGCAACATCGTCGCCATCCAGCGTGAAATAAAACGCAACGGAATCGCTGTAGTAGACACCGCCCGTGTCGGTCAGTGATGCGCTGTAGCGAAATGAAATGGTGTCGGCAAACGTCGACGCTGACAGCAGCGTCAGCATCAGAAAACTGAGCAGTCTCATAATGTTGTCCTCTTAGTCCCTGCGCAAAAGTTTAGCACGCGACGCCGGCAACGGCATTCGGCCAACGCTTATGTAAAAGCACGCAGCAGCACAGCTCATCATGGCCACGAAACATCCGCCACTGAGGTAGACTCGCAGCATTCAGGGAGAAAGGGGCTCAGCAGACCATCATGTACAGCGACGAAGATCTCAATCAGGCAGTGGCCCGGGGCACGTTTACACAGAGCGCCGTCGATCAGTTCAGACGCGATATTGCCGACGCCAAGCATACGCAATCGGTTGATGAAGAAAACTTTAAGCTGATCGGCGGTTTCAACGACATCTTCGTCGTGATCGCCTGCGGCCTGCTGCTGTTTTCGCTGCAGTTTGTGCTGGAGTCAATCAGCGAGTCGTTGGCGTTTCTGGTTTACGCGATAACAGCCTGGGGCCTGGCGGAGTTCTTTGTTCGACGCCGCCGGATGGCGTTGCCCGGCATCGTATTACTGCTCGCCTTCGTCAGTGGCGTGTTCGGGTTTGTTGATACGTTGTTGGCCGAACACAGCAAGAATGCCACCACGATTGCCGCAGCCATCGCAGCGGTTGCCGCCTACGCACACTGGCGCCGCTTTGCCGTACCGATCACCGTGGCAGCCGGTCTGGTTGCCGCACTCGGAAGCCTCGTTGCCGGCCTGCTGATTGAGTTTCCTGCCGCTGCCGACTATCTGCCCGGATTGCTGTTTGCTGCAGGCATAGTGTGTTTCGGCTATGCCATGTACTGGGACTCTGCCGACCGGGAACGGGTCACGCACCGCTCCGATGTGGCTTTCTGGCTGCACCTGCTTTCCGCCCCGTTAATCATGCATCCGCTGTTTTCGCAGTTGGGAATTCTGGAAGGCGAAGCTTCCGTAACCACTATGCTCATCGTCATTGCGGTCTACGTGCTGATGACACTGGTGTCGATTGCGATCGACCGGCGCGCCTTCATGGTGTCTTCGCTAATCTATGTTGTGTATGCGCTGGCGAACATTGTCAAAACCTATGGCGAGGTCAATTCCGGGTTCGCAGTGACGGGCGTTTTGATCGGCTCTGCACTGTTGCTGTTGTCAGCATTCTGGCACCGCTCACGGGTGCTTGTTGTCGGCCGCTTGCCGGAAACTGTTCAGGCAAAACTTCCGGTGTTGGAAACGTAACTAGTCGGCCGCAGATTCGGTGGCATCCAACTGCTGCTGTTCTTCGGGGGTGACAGACTTATAGCCCCGGAAATACGGCCAGCCATAACCCCAGCGAAACCGGGTGGGCAGGTAAGGCGTGCCGCCAACGCGAACCCCGGCAAGCATTAGCGCAGCCACTTCCGGCTCGCCGACCTCGGCGACACACCGATGCAGCTCCTGATCGGCCGCCTCACGCTCGGCCTCCGTGCCGCCGCGCCAGTAGGCCTTGTCGTGCTCGAAACAGCAATCCAGCCACAACTCCTGCTGATCGGGCGTGCCATTCGGAAAGGCGCTACAGCCATCAGATTCAAACGGGCGGGGCTCCGACGCCCGCAATCCGGTAGCAAACAGCACAACGAAAAGCGCCAGCGCTACTCGAAACGAAAACGGGTATGTAAAGGCAAGACTACGCACGCCCGAATTGTAGCAAGCCGCAGGTCTGAACCGGCGTTAATTGAAACCGGGCACCTACGCGTTACTGATCCACTCCGGCATCGGGCGCTTGGTCCACTTCGCAAAACGCATTTTGTCGCCGCGATAAAACTGCCGGTACGCAAGCACAGGATCGCCGGGGACTTTGAATTCATCCGGCATTGCCTGAGCAAATTCCGTCAGGCCTGCGCTGTCGTAACGGCAGTCGGCAATATCATCGAGCACCGCAATTGACTTGTGGCTCACGTCCTTGTCGAAACGATAGCGATATTCGATATCCAGCTCGACAGCCAGTTGCTGCAGCCACTCAAAATTGTCGTACGACTCTTCGACCCACAGCACACAAGGGTGCTTCATGTGGGTTGATTTATACGGCGTGGTGAAGCCTTTTTTATTCAGTGCGGTGCACAGCAGCTGCACGCTCTCGAGAATCATTTTCACGACATGCTGATCGCAGTGGCACTGCGCACACGTCGTGATGTCGTCGTCCAGAATGAAAATGTTCATACCTAACCATTCGGACGGCGGTGCGGTTCAGATGAACCCGGGAATCCTTACGGGCCGTATAAGTGACAGCCGCCCGACTCGCATTGCGAGGCATCAATCGTGCCAACGCCGGCAATCGGGTCGCCCGCATAGGTCTCGCCACTCAGGGCCACTTCCGTGTCGTCGCACAAAATGCCGCTGTCCTGCACCTTAAACCTGGCGACCGTATCATTGCCATGCAGGCTGTCGACGTCATCAATCACGACAGGTGCTGCAATGGTAGCGGCGGCAGCACCGAACCTCAGCGACGCCGGGTTGACCTGGGTGGCATCGAACTCAGGCGAACTCAATACCGCCACAGGCAGCTGACCGCCCTTATTGGGAAACACTTCATTCGCAGCGTCGCCGGGCAGCACATCGATCTGAACATCAGCAGCATCAAGCTCAAAGGCAAACTCCCAGCCACCGCTCTGCGACTCACTGTTCGGATCTTCATCCGGAGGGTTGTTGTACGCCGTTGCGACCGCGCTCACTTCGAGCACGTACATGACGTTAGGCTCATACGTTCTGCTGTGCGAAAAAGGCAGTCGCTCGTTCAAACGCTCTTCAACGGCTTCACTGGACCACAGCAGCGTGCCGAACACCGCCGGTCCCTGCCAAATGCGCACGGTCGCTGCGGGCAGGCGAATACCGATCGTGTTGACGTATGAAGCCACCAGCTCGCCGGATACCGTAGCTTCAAAGGATTCTGCGGCCTCAAATGAAGCCATGAAGGTGCTCTCAACCGTGTTGTAGGTGCCGGACGCACCTTGAACAGCCGAAGCATCGCCCGAGCCATACAGGTAAACGGGTCCGTCATTCAGGCCGCTGCGCTGCATGAAGGCGGTTTGCGAAGCCTGGCCAAAACTGTTCACAACACTTTCATCAAACAGATCGGGATTCCCAACGTCGGCAGGTCTCAGAGCGCCGGAGTCCAGCGTTTGATTGGTTGCCATCGAGCGGGACAACCACCGCAGTTGGCGGTAATCGAACTCGCTGTCCAACAACGCCGGTGCAGCACCAACGTTCAGCGATACGAGCACCCCGATAAACCCCAAAAGCTTACGCATACAGCTCTCCCTAATTGCCTCGAGTGTATAGGGCGGATATTCAGCCCACCCGGCCGAAGCATCCGGTCAATATGGCAACTGAATCTGAATGCTGTTCGACAGGTTTGCTACCCAGCGATTGTAGTTGCGATGAATCTTCTGCTTTTTCTCGTCGTAGTCGAGATTCTCTGACGATACGTAGACAATGGAATACGCACTCGTCGAATACGGAATGCTCACTTCAGCGCGATGGCGGTCGCGGACTACTATCGACGCCTTGATGGTGTTTTCGTCGACGTCCACCGGCTTCCAGCCCTTACTGCGAGCTCCCGCAACAATAGCCTTCCTGACTTCGGCCAGCGTTAAGGGTGTGCCATCCGGTGCTGCAGCTACCGGCACATCAATCAGATTCTCAATCGGTTTAGCTGCAAAGGCTGCCAGTGGCAGCAACACAATCAGAACACTCAGTAGATATCGCAAACGCATCGTTAAACCTCTGTAAAAAATCGCTTATCGAAACCGTCGCACCGAACGCATAGCGAGCAGCGCAGAACCTAACAACCAGAATCCCGCCGGCAACGGCACCTGACTCGCCACCAATCGCGGCATCGAGGTCGGATCATCATCGAGGTTATCAAAGACGACGCGATCCAGATTGTCCCAGCCAATCGCAAAGGTGCCGGCTACGTTGTCCATTTGAAACAACAGCGAGTCACTGCTGCCGTCTTTGAAGAAACCGGTTACCTCAAGTGTATCAGTGGTGGAGCCAAAAGACGCAAAGGCGTCAACCGAAATCAAACTAAAGGCAGAACCATTGGCTGCCTCCATATACATCTCGCAGCCGGGGCAAAACGCAAAGTCGGGCGTGATAAAACCGTTGTTGTAAGGGGGCGGAAGCGGAATCGGGTCGGGTCCGAAACTGAATTCATACCCCTGGACGACAAACGAATCAACGCCTCCTACCGGCGCCCCCGCGTTCAGATCAACAGTGATTGGTGTTGCATTGGCCGTGCCGATACCGACGGCAAGCATGAATGACAGCAGCAACAGTCTCATTGCGATTCCCCTGTTTATTATTGTTATAAGCCCCTAAGCCTTGTTCAAACGTTACCAGAACACGCAGCGATATGCCCGTTCTGCTCGTCTGCGCAAAGCTAATCCGGACAGACTGTTCCTGGTGCAAGCAATGTGATCAGCAGGCCACGCAGATATCGCACCGCAAAGTCTCCTGCGAGGGATCAGTGGACATAATGGTTGGCAGCTCAGTGCCGGCGCTTAACGCCCCCAGCCGAAGACGTTACTTGCGCTCGAGCAACAACCCCGTCAGGCGCATCGACTTGCGATACACCACCATCGCAACAATCTGCTTATTCTCGATGATCGCCACGGGGCCCACACCTTCGGCAATGAAGTAATACTGCTGGTCATTAATTTCAGCGGGACCGACCTTGCCGTCATACTCCCAACGCAAAACGGCGGCATCAAAGGTGCCGGCAGGCACCGTGACGCGATGCGCACCAAGGTACTCATAGGTCACGTCGAGGTAGCCTTCGTACTTAACCGCCTCCCTGTCGTCAGCCTCAACCATCGTAACGCTTAAGCGCTGCTTTTCCGGCTTGCCAATCTGAAGGCCTGATTCAAAAAACGGATCCGGAGGGGTCGTTATCGTGACGACGTCTTCATCGGCATCCTTCAGGTCGAGCGACAACAGCCCGCCGTTGTCCAGAAACTCACCGTGGCGAACGTCCCCGTTGCTGTAATCGATGCGCCAGTCTTTGGGACCATCCCGGTGAAAAGTGGCTGTCCACTCCTCGTTCTCGTTAACATCAATAAATCGCAACACGGTTTGCTGCGCTGTGAGCCCGACAAACTCTTCGGCAGCTCCGATGACCGGAGGCACGACTGCAGGCCCCAGAAAATCATCGCCGAGATACTCTTCCACCAGCGCTTTGTCGCGCTCGGAAAGCCCCACCGGTTCTGCAACCGCGACCGAAGATATCCCAAGCGTCGCCGCTGCAACGATGAATGAAACAAGCACTGCCACTGACGGATTTTTCATTTGAAGCGCCTCGTAAAAGTTGGGATCACCAGTCCAGCGACTGACCGAATCGGTCTATCACTGTGCCCGATTGCTGCGCCGTGAGACAAGCCAGAGTCTGTATTTGTTCGGCAACGCTCGCAGCGGTTTCAAGCGGGGCATCCGGACCGCCCATATCGGTACGACACCAACCCGGCACCATCGATACAGTAATAAATTCCGGGCAATCACGCGCAAGACCGGTAGTCAGCATGTTGAGCGCCACTTTGCTGACGCGATACGGGTACTGCCCACCGCCGTTGTGAGTGAGCGAACCCGCCGCACTGGTTACGTTGACCAGAACACCGCGTCTGGCAAGCGCCAGGTTCGGGCGCAACGCAGTTGCGACTTTAAACGCACTCAGCACGTTCACTTCGAGTATGTCGCGCCAGATACCGTAGTCGATGTTATCAACGCTGCTGTAGCTTAAGAAACCGGGAGCCCCTTCGGGGCCGGTTGAGCCGGCGTTATTAATGACAACATCAATGGGTGTGCCGGACAGCCTTGCGGCAAGCGCATCGACGGCCGCATGGTCGGTCACGTCAAGCTCACAAATCTCCAGCTGGCCGGTCAGGGATTTAAGAGG
>CAYLLI010000017.1:3968-22864 GCA_964384295.1 uncultured Chromatiaceae bacterium | reverse complement strand
GCTCTCGAAGCCACCGAAGCAGGCTACGAAGTGGGCACCCGAACCACGGTCGACGTGCTTGACGCGCGCCGTGCACTGTTTCTGGCCCAGAGTAACTACTCGCGCAGTCGCTATGACTACATTGTAAATGTCGTGCGCCTGAAGCAGGCGGCCGGCACGCTGAATCCCGACGATCTGCTGCAGATCAACAACTGGCTGCAGCGGGAATCCGACGTTACCGATACCGACGTCAGCTCGATTGAAATCGGAGAGTCTGCGGGCACGCAGTAGCTAGTCTTCGGTCGGCTTCGCTAAGCGAATGACTTCAAGCACTCTGTCGACGGCACCACGGTTATCACTGATCGCTTTCAGGGCCCGCTTTGCCAGTTCCTGACGGCTGCTTTCGCGTTCAAACAGCTCCTGCAAACGGGCAATCAACTCCATACTGTTACTGACCGTTTGCAATCCGCCGGCCGCGATCAGCATCGCAGCCACATCAGGCGCGTTCTGCACCGAAGGACCGGTGAGTACCGGCATACCCAGAGCCGCCGGCTCGAGCAGGTTGTGTCCGCCAATATCAACCAGACTGCCACCGACAAACGCAACATCCGCCGCGGCATAAAAACACATAAGTTCTCCCATCGTGTCACCGAGCAGGACCTGACTACGCGGATCACAGATCTGATTGCTGCTGCGCCGGACGCCGGACAAACCGCTTTTGCGAACAATGTTGGCCACTTCATCAAACCGCTCCGGGTGTCGCGGCACCAATATCAGCAGCGCATCAGGCTGAGTTTTCAGCAATGCCTGATGCGCCTCCAGCAACTGCTCCTCTTCACCGGCATGCGTACTGCCGGCAACCCAGACGGGACGCTTTAAGCACCCGTGATAGTCGCGAAACTCGAGCCCGAGGGGTGCAATGTCATCAGCGAGATCAATATCAAACTTGATGTTGCCGGTGACGGACGTACGCTCACTCGAGGCACCCACCGACACAAAGCGCGCCGCATCTTCATCGGTCTGCGCCGCGACATACACGTCACCACTCAAAACCTCCTCGATCAAACCGCGGAATCTTCCATAGCCGTCGACCGACCGTTGCGACAACCGTCCACTGGCGATCACGACAGGCACTCCACTGGCATCCAGCTCGCGATACAGATTCGGCCAAATTTCCGTTTCCATGATGACTGCCAAAGCAGGCTGATGCAGTTTCAGAAAACCACGCACAGCCAAACCGGCGTCGAGCGGCAGATAGCTGTAGCTAACGGTATCAGCAAACGTTTCGCGTGCCCGCTGCATGCCGGTGGGCGTTACCGTACTGACCAGAAAAGCGTGCTCCGGATAGGTCTGCAGCAAGCGACGAATCAACGGCGTCGCCGCCGTGATTTCGCCAACCGAGGCGCCATGAATCCAGATCAAAGGCTGGTCTGTGTCCGGGCCGCTCAGACCGAGTCGCTGCCCGAGATTGCGCCGGTATGCAGGCTGCTTAATGCTCTTTATTGCAAGATAAACGAGCGCCAGTGGCAGCAATAGATAAACAAGGACTGAATAGAGAAGCCGCACTAGGACTGCCGAATGCTGTCCAAAATCGCAGATGTCGATCGGCCTTCCAGGAAACCCAGCACCTCAACCGTGCCGCCGTTTTCCAGCACTGCCCGGCCCCCGGCAATCTGATCCGGCGTGTAGTCGCCGCCTTTGACCAACACATTTGGCAGCACTTCCCCGATCAGACGCTCCGGCGTCTCTTCGGTAAACCCGACAACCCAGTCCACCGAAGCGAGGCCCGCAAGCACGGCCATCCTGTCTTCCAATGTATTAACCGGACGATCTTCGCCTTTTAAAACCTTTACCGACTCATCGGAGTTCACGGCCACCAATAAGCGATCGCCCCGGGCTTTGGCTTCCTGCAGGTAACTGACATGTCCGGGATGCAGAATGTCGAAGCAACCGTTTGTCATGACGACACGCTCACCTCTGGCCTGCGCCTCTTTAACCACTTTGATTGCCTGTGGCTCCGTCAACAAGCCACGACCACCCTGGCCCTGCTCATGCAGCGCAAGCCGCAATTCAGCCGGCGTAACACTGGCAACGCCGATCTTGGCAACAACAAGGCTTGCCGCAAGATTAGCGAGGGCTGCGCTTTCTGAAATGTTCATTCCTGCGCCAAGTCCTGCCGCCAGAGTCGCTATGACCGTGTCACCGGCACCGGTGACGTCATACACTTCGCGGGCTTTAGCAGGCAGTATTTCGGGCTCATCCGACTCACTGATAATCATCATGCCGCGCTCACTGAGTGTGACGACGAGATAGTCGATATCGAGCTTCTCGCGAAGACTCTGCGCCTTAGCAATCAGTTCTGCGTCATCGGCACTCTTGCCGGCCACGGCCTCGAACTCGGCAAGATTCGGCGTAAGCGCCGTCACACCCCGGTAAATACTGAAGTCTGTTCCCTTGGGGTCGGCCAGCACGGGCACATTGTTAGCCCGGCACAACTGCACCAGTGTCTGCGTATCGGCAAGGCTCCCTTTCGCGTAGTCGGACAGTATGCAAACGCTCTGTTCAGGGAGCTGACGTTCAACAATTACCGCCAGTTCTTCAGCATCGGCGGGCGAATAGGTGTCTTCTGTGTCGAGGCGGATCAGCTGCTGATTGCGACTCAGCACCCGCAGCTTGGTGATTGTGGGGTGCAAGGACCGCGCAAGCTCTGAACGAACCCCCAGCTGATCGAGCAGGTCCTGCAGATGCTGCCCGTTCGTATCGTCACCCACCACGCCGGCCACCGTCGTGTCTGCTCCGAGCGCTGCCAGGTTCGCGGCAACATTGGCAGCACCTCCGGCGCGAGCCGTCGTGCGCGTCACCTTAACGACCGGCACCGGGGCTTCCGGAGAAATACGCGACGTCGGACCAAACCAGTACTGGTCGATCATTAAATCGCCGGCGACAAGAATGCGAACATTAGAAAAATCGGGAACGTTGAGACGCATAATCAGGATCAACCAATCAGGCAACAATAGAATGAGTCATGACGGCCCGGATATGTCATCCGGCGTTGCGAGGATGTTAGCACAGACCCCCTGCGGGCCGTTGCCACCCAGAAAAAAACCCCGCCAAAAGGCGGGGTTCAAATCAGGGCCAAGTTGCGCACAAGTGCCCCGGCAATTCTGAACACCGGTTCTTAACCGAAAGTACGTTTCCTCCGCACTGCACGCCTCATTAGATTCAGGTCGCTGTTTCAGAACTGCTTAACAAACTTACTGTCGCGAAGCGCGGGTCTAACCACACTTAGAGTCGCCACATGCCAGACAGGTCATACACCCGTCCATCATGACGACCGCTACGGTTGAACACTTACTGCACATCTGTGAACCCGGTGGATACTGAGGCTCTTCGCTGTTGCTATCGGCAACATGAACATCCTGAGCAAATGCATCCGTTTGCTTCTGCGACTCTTCAAAAGCGCGACGCTTTGCTTCAACCAGCTTCTGTTGATGCTCATCCAGCTTTTCGGAAGGCAGCATGCCGATGTAGCGCAGGTGGACCTCTACGATGTGCCCAAGCTCGGCAATGATGGACGGCATAAACTTGCCACCGGGCTGCCAATAACCCCCGCGAGGATCGAACACCGCTTTCAGTTCATCGACGAGGAACGTGACATCGCCACCTTTACGGAACACCGCAGACATGATGCGGGTAAGCGCCACAATCCACTGATAGTGATCCAGGTTTTTGGAGTTAATAAAGATTTCGAAAGGCCGCTGCGTTTCATGCTCGGTGCCGGCATTCAGCACCACGTCGTTGATCGTCACGTACATCGCATGATCGGAAACGGGCGTTTTTACCTTATAGGTTGAGCCACGCAACATATCCGGGCGTTCGAGCTTTTCATGCATACGCACGACTTTGCCGTCGGGACTGGTCTCGCGAACGGCTGCCGCTTCTGCCGGCTTGGTCTCCGGTTCTTCCGCCGCCTTATCTTTGAGCCGGTACTCAACGATAGGTTTATCAATCTTAATTGCCATTGGTATTCCTTAATGTTTGGTTGCCGCCCGGTCACAGTCTCACTGTCAGACCGGGCGATTACGGTCAGTTGCTCAGAACTTGCCGTAGTAGCCCTCTTTCAATGCATCGAACAGGTTCGCCGCGGTATGCACTTCACCGTCGTACTCCACCTCTTCATCACCTTTCAGCGTCACCTCATTGCCGTCTTCAAGCACAAAGGTGTACTCGGTGTTCTGCAAGTCTTTCTCCTTCACCAAAACGCCCTGGAACGCTTCCGGGTTAAAGCGGAACGTCGTGCATCCTTTCAGACCCTGCTCATAGGCATAGAGATAAATGTCTTTAAACTCGTCGTACGGAAAATCAGTCGGTACGTTGGCGGTTTTCGAAATGGATGAATCGACCCACAACTGCGCCGCCGCCTGAATATCAACGTGCTCTTTGGGCGTGATGTCCTCAGCGGTCGTGAAGTAGTCAGGCAGCTGCTCGCCTTCTTTATCAGACGCCGGCATTGCGTTGGCGTTGATATGGTGACGATAGGCCAGTAGCTCGTAGGAGAAGACATCCACTTTCTCTTTGGTCTTCTTGCCTTCACGAATAACGTTACGGAAATAGTGGTGAGCAAAACTCGGCTCAATCCCGTTGCTCGCATTGTTCGCCAGCGACAGCGAAATCGTGCCGGTCGGCGCGATAGAGCTGTGATGGGTAAACCGTGCACCCTCGTTGATCAAATCTTCAACCAGCGCCGGCGCAACCTCGGCAACGCGCTGCATGTAACGGCTGTAGCGACCGTGCAACACCTTCCCTGAAATCGTGTCGCCCACTTTCCAGCCATCCGCTTCCATCTCAGGGCGTTGCCGCAGCATCTTCGCCGTGACTTTAAACTCCTCGAGCATGATCGGCGCAGGCCCTTTCTCACGTGCCAGTTCAAGTGCCGTTTCCCAACCGGCAATCGCTAATTCACGCGAGACTTTCTCGGTGAATTCAATCGATGCTTTGCTGCCGTACTTCATCCGCAGCATCGTGATCGTGGAACCGAGCCCGAGAAAACCCATTCCGTGGCGACGCTTACGCATGATCTCCTTGCGCTGCCCTTCAAGCGGCAGGCCGTTAATTTCAACGACATTGTCGAGCATACGGGTGAACACACGCACAACTTCCCGGAACCCGTCCCAATCAAACTCAGCCGTTTCAGTAAACGGCGATTCAACAAACCGGGTCAGGTTCACAGAGCCAAGCAGGCAGGAACCATAAGGCGGCAAAGGCTGCTCACCGCAAGGATTGGTCGCACGAATGTTTTCATCGAACCAGTTGTTGTTCATCTCGTTGACCTTATCGATCAACACAAAACCCGGCTCAGCAAAATCATAAGTTGACGCCATGATCAGGTCCCACAATCGGGCTGCAGGCATCGTTTTGTAAATTTTGCAGGCGACCAGACCAGACTCATTCGTAATATAGCCATCGGTTTGCGGCCAGTCCCGCCATACAACCTGGGCCGGATCGTCGAGATCAATGTCTTCGCTGTCGAGGACCTTCTGGTCAAGCGGAAACGCGAGCGTCCAGTCTTTCTCGTCCCGAACGGCCTGCATAAAGCCGTCGGTAATTAGCAGCGACAGGTTGAACTGACGCAAACGACCGTCTTCGCGCTTCGCCTTAACGAAGTCCATGACATCCGGATGACCGACATCGAACGTACCCATCTGCGCGCCGCGCCGACCGCCTGCAGAGGACACCGTAAAGCACATCTTGTCGTAGATATCCATGAACGACAGGGGCCCGGAAGTCAGTGCACCTGCTCCCGATACGTAAGCGCCTTTGGGACGCAGTGTTGAGAACTCGTAGCCAATACCGCAGCCCGCTTTCAGCGTGAGGCCCGCTTCATGAACTTTGCCCAGAATATCGTCCATCGAGTCACCGACGGTGCCCGACACGGTGCAGTTAATTGTCGAAGTCGCGGGCTTGTGCTCCTGAGCGCCGGCGTTGGAAATAATCCGCCCGGCAGGAATAGCTCCTGACCGCAACGCCCAGTGAAACGCCTCGTACCATTTATCGCGATCTTCTTCGTTTTCGACGTCCGCCAGCGCCCGGGCAACACGCCGATAGGTGTCATCCATGGTCTCGTCGATAATCTGTCCGTGCTTCGACTTCAGGCGGTATTTCATATCCCAGATATCGACCGAGGCTTCCTGGAATCCGATCGTCTGGTTGTCAGCTCTTAGTTTCTCCACTGCAGTGCTCATAATTGCGCGCTCATATCCTCAATAGTTCCCCTGTTTCAGGCCTCATCGACCACCCTTGGCTGACCGCTTCCCTGCTTACTTAAGACCTGTCGGCCTTTATAAGGACAGTCAACGTGCGGAATACTGCAGAAAAATGCACCGAAAATGATGCATGGCAGCGTAAAAAGGCGAAAAAGAAAGGCAAAACAACGTCTTGCGATCTTTCGTCCTGACTGCCCCCCGGCAATAACCCGTATCATTCTTAACAACAGCGCGTCGCCACTAGATATTGTGTCGACGCCAAACTAGATTATGCCCGTTCCGCCGGACTGTCAAGCGCTTTGTAGGACGTGCGGCATTACATTTAATTGATCAAAATCAATTATTTATAAATATCTAGACAAATATAAGCCAAGTTTTTTTTCGCCTCTCGAGGCTGCTATCGAAACGACCCGAACCACAATATCTTGTGTTTTATCCGCCCCCAGCAAACCCAGAGCTTTTCCACAAGTTATCCACAGCCTGTGATCCAACCCGCCGGCGAAGCATGAATCCGAGAGCCCGAACAGCGCTATCGGAACTAAACATCGCGGAGCCTCGTCTACGGTCTTTGGTTTGAATTTTCGGGACACGACCCCATACTTCTGAGCGAGTCAGGGCTCTTCAGCACCGGACTCAAATGGTTTTTCACGGCAATCACAGCAAGGTAACCCTACATATGACACACCTCTCTGCCTCTATCCCGCCCCGGCTGAAACAAATGTTCGCCGTCGCTCTCTGCTTTGCAGCGCTGTTCGGTCAGGCTCAGGCTGTCGTCCCCGAACTCGTGAATCAAGGGGTGCCCAGTCTTGCACCGCTGGTCGACAAGACGGCACCGGCTGTAGTGAGTATTGCGATTCAAAGCACTGTGAAAACTCCGCGGAATCCGCTGATGGACGATCCGTTTTTCCGGCGCTTCTTCGGGGTGCCGCCAGGCGCTCAGGGCGGTGAGCGCAAAGTCCGCAGCGCTGGCTCAGGGGTGATTGTTGATGCGAAAGAAGGCCTGATCCTGACCAACCACCATGTCGTCGAAAATGCCGATGAAATTCTCGTCACGCTGACCGACCGGCGCAGCTTCGATGCCAAGGTCATCGGCTCCGACGAGGGCACCGATATTGCCGTCATTCAGATTGAAGATCCGAAAGACTTAACCGAAATGAAACTGGCCGATTCGGACAAGGCCCGGGTCGGCGACTTTGTTCTCGCCATCGGCAATCCGTTTGGTCTGAAGCACACGGTGACGTCCGGCATCGTCAGCCAACTTGGACGCACTGGCATCAACCGCAACGGCTATGAGGACTTTATTCAGACGGATGCGGCAATCAACCCGGGCAACTCCGGAGGCGCGCTCGTTGACATGAACGGCGAGCTGATCGGAATCAACTCAGCCATCTTCAGTCAAAGTGGCGGCAACATCGGTATCGGCTTTGCAATTCCATCCAATATCGCCAGCGCGATTATGGAACAGATACTGGAATTCGGCGAAGTTCGTCGCGGCCTCCTCGGCGTCAGCATTAGTGACTTCACGAAAGAGTCTGCCGAGGCCTACGGCATGGACAATACTGACGGTGCTCTGGTGCAGGAAATCGTGCCCGACTCCGCCGCAGAGAAAGCCGGCATTGAGGTGGGTGATGTCATCATCGAAATAGACGGCAAGACGATTAACGGTGCCGGAGAACTGCGCAACTCGATTGGCCTGAAGCGCAGCGGCGACAAGGTTAAAGTCACCGTATTGCGGGACGGCAAGCGCAAGACGTTGAGCGCTGTGCTGAGCAGCGTTGAAGCCATCAACATTGCGACTGCCGATGACATTCATCCGGGCTTGGTGGGCGCCGAGTTTGCAACCTATGAAGGCGCGCCGGGCGGATTCGTCAGCGAAGCTGTGCTGGTCAATGCGGTCGAAGAGAACAGCCGCGCGGCGATGAACGGCTTGCGACCGAACGATCTGATCACATCAGTCAACCGCATCAAAGTCAGCTCGATCGCAGAGCTGAAAGCGGCGGCTGAAGATCAGCCGGTACTGCTGCTGCGCGTGGTTCGGGGCACCCGGACGTTGCTGCTGCAGGTTCGCTAAAACACTGAGTATCAAGCCCGCCCGGTGTGAACATCGGGCGGGCTTTTTTTGTGGGCTGGTGCTGAACACTCCCACATAACGCTACAATCCACCCATGAACGTTTTTCTGGTTGGCGGCGCCGTCCGCGACGAACTGCTCGGGCTATCGGTCCGGGAGCGCGACTGGGTTGTCGTCAACGGCTCGCCGGAAGAAATGTCAGCGGCAGGCTATCAGCAGGTAGGCAAAGACTTTCCTGTATTCCTGCATCCCGAAAGCAAAGAGGAATACGCGCTGGCACGAACCGAGAGAAAAACCGGTCCCGGCTACACCGGGTTTGACGTTCACTTCGACAAGAGCGTGACTCTTGAAGACGATCTGTTACGTCGCGACCTGACCATTAATGCGATTGCCAGGACTGATACCGGCGAACTGATCGACCCGTTTGGCGGCGTCAACGACATTGAGCAACGCGTTCTGCGCCACGTATCGGAAGCATTCAGCGAAGACCCTCTGCGCGTTTTGCGAGTGGCGCGCTTCTACGCCCGGTTCGCGCACATGGGCTTTAGTGTCGCGACTGAAACCATGGAACTGATGCGGGGCATCAGCGCAGGTGACGAACTCAAGCATCTGACGCCTGAACGGGTGTGGGTTGAAACAGAAAAAGCACTCCGCACCCGCCAACCGCAGCTGTATTTTGATCTGCTGCGCCAATGCGGCGCCCTCACGGTTCTGTTTCCCGAGATCGACTGCCTCTTCGGCGTACCTCAACCCGAGAAGTGGCATCCGGAGATCGACACAGGACTGCACACGCTGATGGTCGTCGAACAGGCTGCGGCTTTGAATAAAGAGCCGGTCGTGCGCTTTGCCGCGCTGGTGCACGATCTCGGTAAAGGCACGACACCGCGCAGTGAGTGGCCCTCGCACCGTGGACATGAGGCCAGGGGTGTGCCGCTCATTAATGCACTCTGCGACCGTCTTGCCATTCCGAACGCCTACCGGGAATTGGCGGTTCATACGTCCAAACAGCATCTGTTGGTGCACCGCGCGCTCGAGCTGCGTGCCGTAACGGTGCTTAAACTGCTGGAAAGCATCGATGCGCTTCGCAAGCCGGACAGGTTCGAACAATTGCTGCTGGCGTGCGAAGCAGACATGCGCGGCAGAACAGGGTTCGAGAGCCGCCCCTATCCGTCAGCGGCCTATCTGCGCGAAGCGCTGCAAACCGCTGCTGCTGTCACTTCGGCACAGGTGGAACCCGGGTATCAGGGCAAAGCGATCGGTGAACGCATTCGGGAGCTACGCACCGGGGCGCTGAAGGAGTTGCGGCGCACGCGCGCACCAGCCGATGAGTGAGCGCACAGCTACCAGCTGCATCCGCTAGAGAAAGACTGCCAGAAGCAAGACCGACAAGAACAAGCGGTAAACCATAAACGGAAACATACTGAGCTTGTCGAGCGCATTCAAAAACACCCGTATGCAAAAGTAAGCGCTAACTGCGGATACCAGCACGCCGACAGCGATGACAGACCAGTCGACCGTCTCTTGCGCCTCAATCAGATTAAGCGTCTCCAACCCGGCCGCCAAAGTGATCACCGGGATCGACAGCAAAAATGAAAACCGCGCGGCAGCAGCGCGCGACAGACCCAACGCCATCCCCGCCGTAATCGTGATGCCGGATCTCGACGTGCCGGGAATCAAAGCGACCGCCTGTGCCATGCCGATCAGCACAATGGTGCGCCAACTCATGCCGTATTCCGATTGACCGGCACCACCCTTGCGATCCGCCAGCCACAAAGCCACACCAAACACCGCTGTGCTGGCGGCAATAACCAACGGGCTGCGCAGGCTCTCGCTGATAAAGTCATGCAGTAGCAGCCCCGCCAGACCAACAGGAATTGTCGCGACTAACACGCCCCAGCCGAGATGGGCATTCGCCCTTCCGTCCGGAAACCGGTCGGCTTTGCCAGCCAGAGACAACACCCAGGCCCGCAGAATTTCCCAGACTTCTTTGCGAAAGTAACCAAGCACAGCGGCCAACGTGCCAAAGTGAACCGCGACGTCGAAGGCAAGCCCCTGATCCTCCCAGGCGAGAAACTGCGGTACCAGAATCAGGTGCGCGGAACTGGAGATCGGCAAAAACTCCGTCAATCCCTGAACGATCGCGAGAACAATGGTTTCGAACCAGCTCAATATCTCCACCCTGCAGTAATGGCTTGCCCCAAGAAAAAATAACTGTAACGCAAACCGATGCAGGTCGGCGAGCGAATTAGTCGTTGATCGCTGCGAACATCAGCGCGGGCAATTGGTTGGTCATGCACAGTGGTGTAGGCTTACCGATTAATTGGAAAGCCACACAAAAAAAGGCAGGACATTGACGATTCCCGAAACCAACCTGAACGGCAAATGGGCACTGATCACCGGCGCAGCAAAGCGACTTGGAGAGTGCACTGCCCGAACACTTCATCAATACGGCGCCAACGTAGCCATTCACTATCGCGGCTCGGAGAAGCCGGCGTTGGAGCTGGCCGACTCGCTGAACGCGTTACGATCGGGCTCGGCGATTACGGTTCAGGCTGACTTATCGGACAACGAGGCGCTGAATTCACTGATCAAGAACGTGACGGATCAGACCGGACAACTCGATATTCTGGTAAACAACGCGTCTTCCTTTTATCCCACACCGCTGGGAACCGTGACAGAAGAACAGTGGCTGGACCTGATGGCAAGCAACCTGAAGGCGCCGTTGTTCCTGTCTCAGGCCGCACTGCCGTTTTTGAAAAAGGCCGAAGGTGTCATCATCAATATTGTTGATATCCATTCCACGCGCCCGCTCAAGGAGCACACCGTGTACGGCCCGGCTAAAGCCGGACTGGCGATGCTGACGAAAACACTCGCCAAAGATCTGGCGCCCGAAGTTCGCGTCAACGGCGTATCGCCCGGCGCCATTCTGTGGCCCGATGAGGGAATGTCGGATGCGGCAGCCGAATCCATCGTCAAACAGGTACCGATGAAGCGTACCGGTGATCCTACAGATATCGCGCGCACTGTACTGTTTCTGATCAAAGATGCGCCCTACATTACCGGCCAGATTATCGCCGTAGACGGCGGCCGATCCGTAGGCTGGTAGCGGATTTCGCCGGATTATCCGCGGATAATCCGGCGCGCTGCAAAGACTCCACAATGACCTTCTGTGCCGATGCGCAGAAGGTCGGCTTGGCTAGCATTTCTCCCTCATGGCAATGAGTCCAAGGAGAAATGTCATGCTCACCTATATTCACAACAATTCACGCCGCACGCGCGCTGCGCTGGCGCCAGTTATCACCCTGCTGGTCGCTTCCGGTGTTCAGGCCGAGAGCATGATCAGTCTGTCTACCGGTACGGCATACACCTACGACAGCGATGTAACGTACAGCTTTCCAAACCAAACCGATCTGCGGTTTGAGGACGTCAAGTGGGACACGAAACCGCTGGACGCACCCCCGTACTGGACTGCGCGCTACACCTACTGGCTGAACAGCAGTCCTGAGTGGGGCTGGGCCCTCGATTTCACCCACGCGAAAATGATCAGCGATCCGGACAAGCAAGTCCGGGTATCGGGAACACGACAGGGACTGCCGGTCAACGGCACCGAAGCTGTCGGTGCAACCTTTGACACTCTGGAATTTTCCGACGGCCATAACCTGTTCACGATCAACGGCATGCGCCGCTGGCAACTGCAGCCTGAGGACACCGCCTCAAAACTTGCGGGATCGGCGTTTTACCTCGGGGCAGGTGTCGGCATTGCCGTCCCTCATGCTGAAGTGGTCACCGCTGACACGAACACGATGGGTTATCAGTATGCAGGACCGGCTGTCCAGGGCATCGCGGGCTTCAGCTTTCCGCTGAGCAAGCGGTTCGTACTGCTGACCGAATACCGGCTGACCTACGCCGATATGGAAGTCGATCTGGACGGCGGCGGCAGTCTGTCGACCGATGCGCTAACGCATCACCTGAATATTGGTATCGGCTTTAAGTGGTAACGAAAAAGCCCGCAATCAGGCACTGTCTGATTGCGGGCTTACTTGTTTTTGTCATGTTTAAAGCGAAATCGCCGCTTTTGTCATCCGGCTGGAAGACCGGTCAAAGGCCTCCCACAGCTCGGCCATGGTTTTCCCGCTGACAGGATGACGAAACTCCGGCGCTATTTCTGCCAGTGGCCCGAGCACAAAGTCGTACTCATCCACATCGGCACGCGGCACTCTGAGCAGCTGAGAATCATCGACCAGGTCGCCATAGAGCACCATATCTAGATCAAGTGGCCGCGCCGTGAAACCACGTTGATCGTCGGTTCTGCCGGACTGCGCTTCGAGACGATTCATTACCGTCGCGCAATCCTCAGCAGAGCGCTCGGTAACAAACGCAACGACTACGTTAAGAAAGTCGTCACCCTCAAAGCCAACGGCCGGTGACCTGTATACGGAAGACAACGTCAGCTCCCCGAACTCCTCGCGCAACGCAATGACAGCATCACGAAGGTTCTGCTCGGCGTCGATATTGCTGCCACCGCTGACAAATACCTGAACGCCCACGTCAGGTGCGTTCACCGCGCTCAACGATAATGCCGACCTCGCGGGAGTGCTTCACAGCACCCGGCTTGCTAACACGCACACGCACCCAGGGAACACCAAAGTCTTCGCGAATGTGGGCAGCCACACGGTCAGCCAGTGTCTCAACCAGCTTAAAGCGACCTTCCTGCACCAGTTTCGTGACGGACTGAGACACGGACTTATAGTCGACGCAAAAATTGATATCTTCAGTGGCGGCTGCCTGAGAAAGATCCGTCCCCATATCGAGATCAATACTGACGGTTTGGGGCATTTTTCGCTCCCAACCCCAGATTCCGACAATGCATTCGATCTCAAGATCGCGCACGAAGACTATGTCCATCCCTGCTCTCCTTGCGGCAGCTCCCTGAGAGGGACCCCGGTACCGCTAAATTCTGCTCAGTTCATCCAACGTCCAGCGAGCCTTGGCAACCACACCTTCTGCGGCCTGCCGCCCTGACGCTATGCGCTGTGCACCCGCATAAGCCACCATCGCACCATTATCAGTGCAGTATTCCGGACGCGGGTAAAACACGTTCCTATTCTGCTTAGCCAACTCGTGCTGCAAATCTGCGCGAAGCTTTTTGTTTGCCCCGACACCCCCGGCAACAATCAAGGTTGAGTATCCGGTGGCGTCGAGCGCGCGTATCGACTTAGCAACCAACGTTTCTACTACGGCGCACTGAAACGAGTTCGCGAGATCTGCGCGCGCAGATTCATCGAGTGCGTTGGCTTCTGTCAGTTCGCGAACTTTCAGCATGACCGCCGTTTTCAATCCACTGAAACTCAGATCAAGACCGGGCTTTTTTAACATCGGTCGCGGCAGGTCAAACCGGTCAACGTTGCTATGTTCTGCCAGTGCCGCCAGCGAGGGGCCGCCGGGATAAGGCAAATCAAGCAACTTGGCGGTTTTATCAAACGCCTCACCCGCTGCGTCATCGAGCGACTCGCCGATGACGGTGTAATCGCCCGGCGCGGCCACGTCCACAAGAAGGGTATGCCCGCCTGACACCAGCAACGCCACAAACGGGAAATCCGGTGCCGACTCCTCGAGCAGCGGTGCCAGCAAATGAGACTCCATGTGATGCACCGGAATTGCCGGCACGCCCCAACCCATTGCAAGCCCGGTTGCTACGGTGCCGCCGACCAGCACAGCGCCGATAAGGCCCGGGCCAGCCGTATAGGCCACCGCGTCAAGATCCCGGCCTGCAACGCCGGCCTCTTCCAGAGTTGCATCGACTAACGGGAGAAGTTTGCGAATATGGTCGCGCGACGCCAGTTCGGGCACGACACCGCCATATTCGGCATGCAGCGCAATCTGGCTGTACAACCGGTGGGCCCGGATACCTTGCGCTGCGTCATAAACCGCGACGCCGGTTTCATCGCAACTGGTTTCAATGCCAAGTACTAACACGGTTTTTTGGGCTCCTGAAAGGCCGAAATCGCCCGGTTCGCCGAGCCAAGTGTCTCATAATTTTGCAATTTTAAGGCTTGCGGGGTATATTTTCGCCCCCGCCAGCACAAGCGCTGGCTTTTTTTGTCCTGATTTTTATTGAGGAACTGAGTGTGCCAAGCGTACGCGTAAAAGAAAACGAACACTTCGACGCAGCCCTGCGTCGGTTTAAACGCTCCTGCGAGAAAGCAGGCATTTTGTCAGAACTGCGCAGTCGCGAGTTTTACGAAAAGCCCACTCAGGAACGCAAGCGCAAGAAAGCAGCGGCCGTTAAACGTCAGCTGAAGCGCAACTCCCGCGAAACCAACCGCAACGTTCGCCTGTACTAGTCACCGACTATCCTAGGCAACGCGTTCAGGCGTTGCCTCGACTCACCGTCAGCGGCTTCCAGCATGTCTTTAAAAGACACGATTAAAACCGATATGAAAGATGCCATGCGGTCCGGAGAAAAGGACCGCCTCAGCGTCATTCGTATGGTGTTGGCTTCAATTCAAAAACGGGAGATCGAAGAGAAACGCGATCTTACCGATGCGGAACTGCTCGCCGTTATCGAAAAACAGGTTAAGCAGCATCGTGACTCAGCGAAGCAGTTTGAAGATGCAGGTCGTGCTGACCGCGCAGAAGCAGAGCTCACTGAAGCTGCTGTTCTCACCAAGTACCTCCCCGAACCCCTCAGTGATGCAGACCTTGATGCGCTGATCGAGAGCGTCATTAAAGAAACCGGCGCCAGCGGCATGCAGGATATGGGCAAGGTGATGGGAATCATCAAAGGCAAGGCTCAGGGTCGCGCCGACATGGGCCAGGTCAGCAGCAAAATTAAAGCCAGACTCAGCGGCACCTAAGTAACCCGCTACGCATACTGCCGCCAACTTCGCTGCATTCTCACTCAGAATGCTCCCCTGTCTGCATAATGCTTGCTCATGACAGCCTCCGTGATATGTAATAGTCGTCAGGGGCATCACTGCGGTCATTCGACCACACAAAATAACCAGAACGGACGCGCCTACAGACTTCTATGGCAGGACTGATTCCACAGGACTTTATCGATGATCTGCTGAACCGGGTCGACCTCGCCGAGGTCGTCGGCAATCGCGTCTCGATAAAGAAAGCCGGACGAGAGTTCAAAGGCTGCTGTCCGTTCCACAGCGAAAAAACACCGTCGTTCACCGTCAGTCCGGACAAAGGCTTCTATCACTGTTTCGGCTGCGGCGCGCACGGCAATGCCATCGGTTTCCTAATGGAAAACGACAAAATGGAGTTTGTCGAAGCCATTGAAGAACTGGCAGCAATGATCGGCGTTGATGTGCCGCGCGAGGCCGGCAGCGACAACGCCAGGCCCGCGTCCTCCAACGCTGCACTGTTCGAACTGATGAATCAGGCAGCCAGCTTCTACCAACAAAACCTGAAAGATGCAGACGCGGCAATCGAATATCTGAAATCCCGCGGTCTTGACGGCAAAACCGCGCAACGCTTCATGATCGGTTTCGCTCCCCCCGGCTGGGATAACCTGCTGCAACACCTCGGGAAAGGCAGCACCGAACGCGAACACCTGCTGACGACCGGCATGCTGATTCGCAAAGAAGACCGGGTTTACGACCGCTTCCGCGAGCGGGTTCAGTTCCCGATCAGGGACAGCCGCGGTCGCGTGATCGGCTTTGGCGGCAGAACGATGGACGGCAGTGAGCCGAAGTACCTTAACTCACCGGAAACACCCATCTTCCACAAGGGACGCGAGTTATACGGGCTGTATGAGGCGCGGCAGGCGCTGCGAACTATCGATAAGCTGCTGGTTGTCGAAGGCTATATGGACGTAATTAGCCTTGCCCAGCATGGCGTAAATAATGCGGTTGCGACATTGGGGACAGCCACAACACCGGAACACCTGAAACGACTGTTCCGGATTACCCAGGAAGTGGTGTTTTGCTTTGATGGCGACCGGGCCGGTCGCCAGGCAGCTTGGCGGGCACTGCAGGTCAGCCTGCCGGAGATGCGCGAAGGTCGGCAGATTCGCTTTTTGTTCCTGCCGGAGGGCGAAGATCCGGATACGATCGTTCGCACGGAAGGCAGCACAGGCATGCAGCGACGCCTCGATGACAGCCTGCCACTGTCCGACTACCTGTTGCGCGAACTGCGCGAGCAGACCGACATGAGCAGCATGGATGGCCGCGCCCGTCTGGCCGAACTTGCAAAGCCACTGCTGCGTCAACTGCCGGAGGGCGTCTACAGAGACCTTCTCAGCAAGCAGATCGCCGATGAAGTCGGACTCAATCAGGAACGGCTTAGCCAGCACATCGACGACAACGATGGTGCGGACGAGCGTCGCATCGGCCGGCCAGTAAAACGACCGGAAAAACCGGGCGGCAAAGTCACCCCGGTACGCCACGCGGTGCGCGTAATCCTGCATTACTCTCAGCAGATTGGCGCGTTTCAGGTTCCTGAACGACTGTCAGAAGTGGATCAACCCGGCATTCCATTACTCCAGGAACTTTTAGAGGCGCTAAAAAGTCAAAGTGGTCTGAGTTCGGGGGCTTTAATCCAGCGGTTTGCAGACCGCCCTGAACGAGCTTCCCTGGAGAAGCTTCAGGGCATGCCGATACCGCCGTTGAAGGACCCGACCCGTGAGCTGCAGGATACGCTTGAAAGGATCGTCGCAGCTGCGAATGCTGAACGCCTGGAGCTTCTGACCCACAAAGCGGCAGAAGGTCTTAACCCGGACGAGATGGCGGAGTTGCGGGAACTCCATCATTGGAAGGCTCAGGCGCTGCGAAGCGCCGCGCCCGAATAAGCGCAAATCGCGGCTGACACGCGCTACAGTTTATGCTGCGAAGCAATATTGAGCGCAGCCGGCATTCTGAAGGCTAGGAATCATAAGCCCTTGCCTGCAACCGCAAAATCCGAAGCACGGGTTGCTTCAAAAACATGGCTAGAGAGCCAGCATTTACGTACAATTGCGCGTTTTGCGCGAGCAGCGCAGTACGCAGATACCAATCGCGAGGAATCACGTGAGCGACACAGCAAAAAAATCAACGCCAGAGAATAAAAACTCTAAGAACTCTCAGCTGAAATTGCTGATTGCCCGGGGTAAAGAGCAGGGTTACCTGACGTACACCGAGGTGAACGATCATCTGCCGAATGACATTGTCGACCCGGAGCAGATCGAAGACATCGTTAACATGATTAACGACATGGGCATTACCGTTTACGAACAGGCGCCCGATTCAGAATCCATCGTCCTTTCCGATTCAGCCGTGACGAACGATGAAGAGGCGCAGGAAGAAGCAGAAGCTGCCATTGCAACGGTCGACAGCGAGTTTGGCCGGACGACTGACCCGGTTCGTATGTACATGCGTGAAATGGGCACCGTTGAACTGCTGACCCGTGAAGGCGAAATCGAAATCGCCAAACGTATTGAGAAAGGCCTGAACCAGGTGAAAGCTGCATTGATCGCTTTCCCTCCCACCATTGACACGATGGAACAGGTCTGGAACTCAGTGAAAGCCGGCGAAACCAAACAGCCGGACTTAATCGTTGGCTTTATCGACCCGAACGCTCCGGACGTTGTGGTTCCTGCCACGCCGAAAGGCGACAACGACGACACTGAGAAAGAAGTCGATACAGGTCCCGATCCGAAAGAAGTCGCGAAGAAGTTCCGTTCGGTATTCAGCCGTCAGAAGAAAGTCCTGAAAGCGCTGGCAGAACGTGATGCCAAGCCAAGCAAGAAAACTCAGGCGGAGCTCGACAAACAACGCGGCATGCTGATCGACGCGCTCGCTGAAGTCCGGCTGGCGCCTAAGTTGTTTGACCTGCTGGTCTTTGGCCTGCGGGAAGCCATCGACAACATCCGTGCGTATGAGCGTCACATCATGACGATCTGCGTGAAAGAAGCCGGCATGCAACGCAAAGAGTTCATCGCCAGCTTCCCGAAAAACGAAACCAACCTCGAATGGATCGACAAGCACATTCGGGCCAAACGCAAGTACTCATCGACTCTGGCCAAGATGAAAGACGAAATTTTGCGCACCCAGCGTAAGCTCGTTGCCATTGAGGTGAACAGCCTGCTCAGCATCGCCGAGATCAAAGAGATCAACCGCGAAATGACATTGGGCGAAGCACAGGCCCGCCGCGCGAAGAAAGAGATGGTCGAAGCAAACCTGCGTCTCGTGATCTCTATCGCGAAGAAGTACACCAACCGCGGTCTGCAATTCCTGGACCTCATCCAGGAGGGCAATATCGGCCTGATGAAGGCCGTGGACAAGTTCGAGTATCGCCGCGGTTACAAGTTCTCGACCTATGCGACCTGGTGGATCCGTCAGGCCATCACCCGCTCCATCGCGGATCAGGCGCGCACGATCCGTATTCCGGTTCACATGATTGAAACGATTAACAAGTTGAACCGTATCTCGCGTCAGATGTTGCAGGAGATGGGTCGTGAGCCCACTCCGGAAGAGCTGGCCGAGCGCATGGACATGTCTGAAGACAAAGTCCGCAAAGTTCTGAAGATTGCGAAAGAGCCGATTTCAATGGAAACACCGATTGGTGACGATGAAGATTCGCATCTCGGTGATTTCAT
>CAYLLI010000017.1:0-3958 GCA_964384295.1 uncultured Chromatiaceae bacterium | reverse complement strand
CGATTGAGGCAGCCACAGGTACCAGCCTGAAAGAAACCACCAGTTCAGTGCTGGCAGGATTGACCCCGCGCGAAGCGAAAGTACTGCGGATGCGTTTCGGTATCGAGATGAATACGGACCACACACTTGAAGAGGTCGGTAAACAGTTCGACGTCACGCGTGAGCGTATTCGCCAGATCGAAGCGAAAGCATTGCGTAAGCTGCGACACCCTTCCCGCAGCGATCAACTGCGCAGCTTCCTGCTGGAAGACTAACGCCGGGCTTCACGCCAATAAAAAACCGCCTTACGGCGGTTTTTTATTGGGCTTAGGAACAGACTCTAGTTGTCAGGGGCACCGTGCTGCAACTCCGGATACAGCTCGTCCATCGGGACTGACAGCCCATTCTCCTGAACAATGCGGCAGTGATGGCGCTGCAACTCTCTGGGCCGCTTGGCACCGCAAGAGTGCGCAATAACGCTGACTTCTTTCTCCAGCGTTGTCTGATAGCGCGCCACGCGTCGCGCTTTGTCTTCAGGGACCAACCCCCTTTGCAGTTTGGGGTTGTGCGTTGTGATGCCGGTCGGACAGGTGTTCCGATTGCACTGCAGTGCCTGAATACAGCCCAGCGCAAACATGAACCCTCGTGCTGTTGCTACGAAATCCGCACCTGCGCATAGTGCTGCGGCCACGTACTCCGGATCAATTAACTTGCCGCTGGCGATCACTTTGACCCGGTCGCGCAAGCCGGCTGCCCGCAACTCGTCCACCACCTTCGGCAAACTCTCCCGAATCGGAATCCCCACGTTGTCAATCAAGGCCTGAGGAGCGGCACCGGTGCCGCCATCGCCCGAATCCACCGTAATAAAGTCGGGCGCAGTCTCAATGCCCCGCTCGTTCACCAGGTCAAAGAGATCCCGCAGCCAGCAGTAGTCGCCCATCACGGCTTTGATACCGACCGGCTTGTTGGTCAACGACCGGACTCTGACAATCATATCGAGCAGCGTGGCTGCATCGACAATCTCCGGATGCCTGTTAGGGCTAATGGAATCTTCACCCTGGGGTATTCCGCGTATCGCGGCTATTTCCGGCGTCACTTTGACGCCCGGCAAGATTCCGCCTTTTCCGGGTTTAGCGCCCTGGCTGAGCTTAATTTCAAACATGCGGACCTGCTCAATAGCAGCGACATCCTGCAGCTTCTTCTCATCAAGCGTACCGCCCGGCTGACACACACCGTACTTGGCAGTGCCAATTTGAAACACAATGTCGGCCCCGCCTTCCAGATGATATGGAGAAAGACCGCCCTCGCCGGTATTCATCCAACAGCCGGCTGCCTTTGCACCGCGCGATAGCGCAAGCACCGCGGGCTTGGAAATCGCGCCGTAGCTCATTCCGGAGATATGCACAAACTTCTCGGTTTGATACGGCGTTTCGCAATAGGGCCCGATCGTCACCTTCTCCGGGCCTACCGCTTCAGATTCCAGCGTTGGATACGCGGTATTCGCAAAAATAACGGTGCCGACACGACGCAGGTCACGCGTAGAACCAAATGCGACGGTGGTATCGACACCTTTCGCCGCGCGATATGCCCACGAACGCTCTGCCCGGTTAAACGGCATCTCTTCGCGGTCCTGCGCGAAAAAGTACTGCCGGAAGAATTCGCCCAAATGCTCAAAGGAGTAGCGAAACCGGCCCACCACAGGGAAGTTTCGTCGAATGGCATGCTCTGTCTGAAAGCGGTCGATCACATACATGACCACCACAGCCAGCACGCCAAAACCGATAGCCAGCACAAAGGCATACGCCATCAACTCCATAACACGGGACACAAAATCCATAACTTGCTCCTAGCGGTTGCCTATAATGTAACGCAACCGTTTAAAAAAGCCCTACTGAGCAACCGGCTATCTGCATCATGAATCAGTTTTCAATCAGTCCATTCATCATTACTGCTATCTGCGTCGCAGGCACCGTGCTATCGGGCTGCGCAGGCTCGCCTGAGGTTGCGGACGAAAAGCAGAATACTGAGCAGAACGTTGCACCAAGCCCTGAGTTTTCCGCCCCTGAGCAACTGGCCATCGATACGGTTGCCGGGCATCTGGGCATTGATTCAGCAGCAGTAAGTTTGACGAGCAGCACAGCCGTTGAGTTCAATGACGCAAGCCTGAATTGCCCGCAAAAGGGCATGATGTACGCTCAGGTCATTACCAACGGGTATTGGGTCTTCGTCGCCGCGAACGGGCAGGAATTTGATGTACGGATTGCGGGAGACTATGCCCAGATATGCAGCACACCGGGCAACCCGCCGCGCAGGCGAAAAACACTCAGCCGCTAAGCGCCCTGCTCGTCGTTACCTGCCTGACGCGCCCTGCGCCATTGGCGTAACGTGATGGTGCGCCAGAACCGCCGCAGCTGCCGAAAAACGATTTCAACCAACGTCGGATTGTAATAAGGGCGGTCAGCTTCGCTGAGAGAATCAACGTCCGTGTTGTATTTGATTTTGATCCACGAGTTGTAATCCATCCGCTTCAGCAAGCGGAACAACATGGACTCTTTAGCGCCCGGGTTAAAGTAGGCAAGGCCGAAGTCCAACAAAACCGGCTCTCCGGCGGGCGTCACCAGAATGTTGTCTTTCCGTTTCAGATCGTTGTGAGCAATCCCTGCGTGATGCACAGCTTTAATAGTATCGAGCAACGCCGCAAAGAACGCGTCCCGCTGTCTCTCGTCGAAATGCACGTGGCGTAACCCTTCGCCTTTGACAAACTCGAGCACCAGAAAACGGTCATCCAACAGGCCAAAGCAACGCGGGACCCCTGCTACACCCTGCAGTCGTCGATAGGCCTCAAACTCACGGTTGAGCATCGCCCGGCCCACGCGATACTGCAGTCCGCTGCCAAGGGCTTCTTTAATGATTCTCGGTCCAAAAGGGCTCTCGTAAAGATACACAGCGCCCTGATAACCATTGCTCAGGGGCGTCGAACGGGAGTCGTCAAGAGAAAGCCAGCGACGCAAGTCGCTGGCTTCATCGGGATTCAGCTTAATAGGGTCTGGACTCACGGCAATCCGAGTCTGAATCGCAGAACAATACTATTGGAACGTTTTGGTCGCGCTGTCGACCAGATTAACCGGCAGGTTCGTCCACAACCAGTACAGCCAGAACACCACCCAAATCACGACCAGTGGTTCCAGGTTCTGTTTCAGGCTCTTCATGAACGACCAGCTGTTGTTTGGATTGTTTTTCGGCAGCACCGTGCGCGGAATCAACGCAGGAATGTTGGCCGACCACTGCTCCCACTCTTCACCAAATAGCTTGTGCAGCTTCAGGTCTTCATAAGAGATCGTAGTAGGATAAAACAACCAGAAGAACAGCAGACCAACCGGCCATGCCCAAACGGTATTCGCTGCGACCATCAGGCCGATAATCAGCAACGTATTGCCGGTATACAGCGGATGCCGGACGATCGAGTACGGGCCGTCGGTGCACAGGCTTTTGTTCTTTACAACATAGCCGGCCGCGTACATACGAATAATGACGCCAAGGATGGAAATCGCAGCACCAATCCAGAACGTGACAGGCTCAGGCTGACCGAACCAGCCGTATACAGCAACCAATGCAATCCCGATCGCCTGCCGCGAAAACTCGTGGTAGCGAAAGTTACGCAACATCTGATTCAACGCGTTAGTTGGCGGCAAATGCTTTGTGCGGTTTGATACAGCCATAATCCGACCCTGTTATCTGTTTGAATGTTGTCGCTGACCTGCAACCACGCATGACATGGTAATCGGGCAACGCACACCGGACGATGCAAATTAGTCGCTATATTCTAGCAGGTTGTCAGCCATCATTCGGCAAAGGCGGGTCAATTCGTGGTCTATAAGCCCTGTCGCAACGGTGCTACAATCGCCCCGCCCTGAATCATGTAAACCGATCTTGTGAAAGGGCCTGTAGCTCAGTTGGTTAGAGCAGGGGACTCATAATC
>CAYLLI010000016.1:12910-23345 GCA_964384295.1 uncultured Chromatiaceae bacterium | reverse complement strand
CAGCTCAGGCCACATAATTTCTTCTGACGCGATACAGCCCAGGTTGCCGATCTCGGTCTTTGCCACCGGGAACACGCCCTCAAGGCCATACAGGTCCAGGTACTTCGACCAGACATCGTGCGGCGTGGCTTCGAAGCTTGAAGACAGACGGCGATAACGCAGAATCACGTCGCCGTTAGGGCCGATGATGAAACAGGTCTGGAAATACAGGTCCGGGAAGTTCGGGTCCACTTCGTAAACGTTACCGGCAAGGAAAATATTGTTTTTCTGTGCCAGCTCACCCAGCTTTTCATATTCAACACAGTCGTACGTCAGACAGGCTTTCTCCTGCCACTCGTGATGCCCCTCACCCAGCGGGAACCCGCTCAGGAAGTATTCAGGCAACACAATCAAGCGCACGTTACTGCCGTTGTGGAACTTCACGAAGTTCACCATCGTGTTCACGTACATCGAGATGCGTTCGATGCTGTCCATGCGGACTTTCGCGGCACTCTCTGCATCGGTGCACTTGTTGACGGCTTTGCAGGCAATATGGAGGGCGCCACCGGTAAACGGCGCGATGTTCTCAAACTCGGTAGACATGGAATTCCTCAGACGGGGGCGGTTAGCCCCTTAGTTATATTTGCGGTGAGTTTGTCGCAAGGACACGGCAAGTTACAGACCGACAAGAATACTGCTCTGCCAGATGGTCACACCCGCAAGCCTTGCAGTTGCAGGGGTTCGCGCCGGATAATGGTCGCCCTGAATCCACTCTACAGACATCCATGTCCGGATACGACGACATACCCGCGCAACTGCAGAAGCGGCGCGAGGACAACCTTTACCGCGAGCGCCGCACCGCCCAGGGGCCGCAGTCGAGAACCATTCGCGTTGATGGCCGCGATTACCTGAATTTCTGCAGCAACGACTATCTGGGCCTCGCCAACGACGACCGCATCAAACAGGCGCTGATTGACGGCGCGACTGAGTGGGGCGTTGGCAGCGGGGCCTCTCATTTGGTGTGCGGGCACACAGAAGTCCACCATGCCCTTGAAGCTGCACTCGCGGAGTTCACGGGTCGTCCCCGGGCTCTGCTCTTTTCCAGCGGCTATGCAGCGAATCTCGGCGTACTGAACGGACTGCTGGGCCCGGGCGACAGCGTCTTCGAAGACAAGCTGAATCATGCCTCGCTGCTGGACGGCGGCCTTCTCAGCCGGGCGAACTTTAAACGATTCCGACACCGCGACTACGGGCACCTTATGACACAGCTCGAACAGGCAGCGGACAGCGACGGGCGAAAACTGCTGGTGAGCGACGGCGTATTCAGCATGGACGGCGATATCTGCGATCTGAATGCGCTGATTTCCGCCTCGCAACAGCACTCTGCCTGGGTCATGATTGACGACGCGCACGGTATGGGCGTGCTCGGCGAGCAAGGGCGCGGCACGGTGCCGGCCGAGCAAAGCGACAACGTACAGGTGCTGATGGGAACGCTCGGCAAAGCATTCGGCACTCAAGGGGCTTTTGTTGCCGGTTCTGACGATCTGATTGAGACCCTGATCCAACAGGCCCGCACGTTCATCTACACAACGGCACTGCCGCCGGCGATTGCAGTAGCTACTGCAGCAAGCCTTGCGATTGTTCGTGAGGAGCAGTGGCGGCGCGACAAGTTGCAAGAGCTGATCGGTCAGTTCCGCAACGGCGCCGAGGCCATCGGTCTTAACCTGCTGCCGTCGGATACGCCGATTCAGCCGGTACTGATGACCTCGGAAACCCATGCGCTTGAGACGGCACAGCAACTGGAGGCAATGGGTATTTTAGTCGTTGCGATACGCCCGCCGACGGTTCCGGCCGGCAGTTCACGCCTGCGAATCACGCTCACCGCGAATCACTCTGCCGATGATGTGCGAACTCTG
This sequence comes from uncultured Chromatiaceae bacterium, assembly GCA_964384295.1. GTDB lineage: Bacteria > Pseudomonadota > Gammaproteobacteria > Steroidobacterales > JABIQA01. The sequence continues at coordinate 21,450 of CAYLLI010000016.1, read as the reverse complement.
CTGGAATCTCTGTCCAAAGCATTGCAATAAATCACTAGAATACCGCCATGTCCCAAACACAGTTTTTCATCACCGGCACCGATACCGGGGTCGGCAAAACACTGATCAGCGTCGCTTTAGTCAAGGCCTTTCAGGCAGCGGGAAAAACCGCCAAAGGCCTGAAGCCGGTCTCCGCAGGCTGCGACAAACTCGACGGCATCTGGCAAAACGAAGACGCCGTTGCACTGCGGGCAGCGTCCAGCCTGACCCTTGAGTACGAACAGATCAATCCGCTCGCGCTGATTGAACCGATGGCGCCCCATATCGCGGCACGCCGTGAAAACCGCGGTACGACAATCGCCGAGCTGTGCCGGCACATCGAAGGGTTACCCGCTACCGACGTCACTCTGATTGAGGGTGCGGGCGGCTGGCTGGTGCCGGTCAACGATTCCGAGACACTGGCGGACCTGGGCATCGCACTGCAAACCCCTGTCATTCTGGTCGTCGGCATGCGGCTGGGCTGCATCAATCATTCACTGCTGACGGCTGCGGCGATTCAGCAAGCAGGGCTGCCCGTCGCAGGCTGGGTCGCCAACACGATTGATCCGGATATGGCGGTGCACGATGAAAACATCGAAGCCATTGCCGAGAGAATCGATGCACCCCTGCTCGGACGTGTGCCTCACATGCCAAAGGCCAACGCGGACGCTGCTGCCAAACTGCTGAACGTCGCCGCCTTGCACGGCTGAACCGATCATGGACCTCTTCGACCGCAACCACATCTGGCATCCGTATACCTCAATGACGGATCCGCTGCCGGCCTATGAAGTCAGCAGTGCGTCAGGCGTCAAACTGAAACTGAAAGACGGCCGGGAACTGATCGACGGCATGTCGTCATGGTGGTGTGCGATTCACGGCTACAACCACCCGGTGCTGAACGAAGCGGCGGTGAAGCAATTGGAAAAAATGTCGCACGTGATGTTCGGCGGCATTACCCACGAACCCGCCATGGCGCTGGCCGACAAGCTGCTGCAACTGACGCCGCCGGAGCTGAGCAAAGTGTTCTTCAGCGACTCGGGCTCGGTCTCGGTTGAAGTTGCTTTGAAGATGGCGCTGCAATACTGGCAGGCACAGGGCAAACCAAACAAGAAACGCATGCTGACAATCCGTGGCGGCTATCACGGCGATACGTTCGGTGCGATGGCGGTTACCGACCCGGTGAATGGCATGCACACGTTGTTTACCGACGTGTTGCCGGAACACCTGTTTGCACCCCGGCCCGAAACACCGTTCGGACAGGTGTTGCAGCAGGGCGACATTCACGAATTCGCGCGACTGCTGGCCGTGCACAGCGATGAGATCGCTGCCGTCATTCTCGAGCCTATTGTGCAGGGGGCCGGCGGCATGTGGTTTTACTCGGCGGACTACCTCGCTGAAGTTTCCGTTTTGTGCCAACACCACGACGTGTTGCTCATTGCCGACGAAATTGCCACCGGCTTCGGGCGCACCGGCACACTGTTCGCCTGCGAACACGCCAACATCGTGCCCGATATCCTGTGCGTTGGTAAGGCGCTGACCGGCGGCTACTTAAGCCTCGCGGCCACACTAACCAGCGACAAAGTAGCGGAAGGCATCTCCGGCGACGGCGGCGTACTGATGCACGGCCCGACATTCATGGGCAATCCGCTGGCCTGCGCGATTGCGGGAGCCAGCATTGATCTGCTGCTGCAAAGCGCGTGGCAACAGAACATTCAGATGCTTGAAGCGCAGATGGCCGCAGAGCTGCACCCGCTGGCTGAGCATCCCGCTGTTGCAGGTATCCGGGTTTTGGGCGGCATCGGCGTCATCGAAACCGTCAACGACATTGACGTCGCCAAAATTCAGTCGTTTTTTGTCGAGCGCGGCGTCTGGATTCGTCCGTTCGGAACGCGGCTCTACATCATGCCGCCCTACATCATTTCGACCGCTGAGCTGAGCCAGCTGACCGCAGCGATGGCCGACGCACTGGACACCTTATGACCGGTTCTTGACCGATTTCGGGTCAACTTTACGGCCGTTATGTGACATTGTTGCCCGCAATCACGGAAACCAGCGGTTAAAATTGCCGTATTACCGATTACGGGCCGCCTTTATCAGGATTTAACGTGAGCGAAACCAAAACCAATCTGAGCAGTCTCGACATCGCTGTTTTAGTGCCCTGCTATAACGAGTCAGCGGCTATTGGCGACGTGGTGCACAGCTTTCAGCAGGCACTGCCCGACGCGCAGATTTACGTCTACGACAACAACTCGACTGACAACACTGTCGAGGTAGCGCTGCTTGCCGGCGCGGTCGTGCGCAACGAGCGGCAACAGGGTAAAGGGAACGTCGTGCGCCGAATGTTTGCTGATATTGAAGCCGACATCTATGTCATGGTCGATGGCGACGACACGTATGATGCATCGGCCGCTCCCGCACTGATCGAGAAGATGATCTCTGAGAATCTCGACATGGTGAACGGCAGACGTGTGCACAGCGAAGACGAGGCGTACCGCCCGGGTCACAAGTTTGGCAACAAACTGCTGACATCTTTGGTGAAGCTGGTATTCGGCTCGGGTATCGACGACATGCTCTCCGGATACAAAGTGTTTTCACGACGCTTTGCGAAATCGTTTCCGAGTTTGTCGAGCGGCTTTGAAATTGAAACGGAACTCACCGTTCATGCGCTGGAACTGCGCATGCCGATTGCCGAGGTCGACACCACCTATGGCAGTCGTCCGGAAGGCTCCGAAAGCAAGCTGAGCACGTATTCCGACGGGTTCAGAATTCTCAGGACCATTGCCATTCTGGTTAAAGGGGAACGGCCACTGCAGTTCTTTAGCGCTATTTTTGCCGTGCTGTTAACGCTGGCACTGGCGCTCAGCGTGCCGTTGATTACGACCTATCTGGAAACCGGTCTGGTGCCACGACTGCCCACCGCCGTTCTTGTTACCGGCATGACCTTGCTCAGCTTCTTAAGTCTCGCCTGCGGGTTGATTCTGGATACCGTTACGCGTGGACGACAGGAGCTTAAACGTCTGCAGTACCTAAACGTACCCAATCAACTGCACATCGACGCGCGCGACAGCGACGACTAACAGGCCGTTTCAGGATTCGCTGGTTGCAGCACCGTAGCCCGGCTTCAAACGATACATCGTGTAGTTGCCGACGCTCGCAACCGGTTCTGAAATATTGCCCAGCCACTCGGTGAAGGTTTCCGGAATCAGCACGTCGCTGCTCGTCTTGATCAAAACGAACCGCACCTGATACTCGGCCAGAATCTCCTCGCGCCGGGATGACGTGGTTTCCAACGTAAAGAATTCGCCGACGTCGGCCGCACGGTCGAACTGATCGAGCAGCACCGGATTCTGATGATAGATAGATACGGCCTTGCCGCGGACAGTCGGCAGCGGCCAGGAAACGTCCGAGGTCGACAGCACGACATCCTCCGGACCGACATCCTGAGTCAGGCGGTCATACAGCTCGACCACACTGTTGCCCTCGGGAATCATTGCAAACTTGTTCACTACTTCCAGCTTCGGCGACAGATGCCGGCCTGTGTAATCCGCACCGAGCAAGACCACATTGAATACGGCCAGAAAGGCCAAAAAGCCGACCACGAAATAACCTGTCTGCTGCAGGCGAGGGCTCACCTGACCGGCGACATGCTGCTCCTGCCAGGCCGTCAGCAGATCCAGCAAAACCCGCACACCCGCCATGTGGAAGAAGAACATGGCAAACAACAAGAATCGGTGGGCCAGCGGCACGGGAATAAACAGGTGAGCAACGTAAGGCAGCAGCATCGCTGCCCCACCGAGCAGAATGAAGGGTTCGCGACGCTTCGCCAGCAAGTAGAACCACGCCAGAACGCACAGCAACCCTGAGCCCAGAATAACGGCGAGGTACTTCGGCGTGTAGAAAATATGCATCCACTCACCACCGAACAACCGGCCAATGGGATCGAACACGTCCGCATCCGTCGCCCAGCGGGCTTCGGCAGAACCGGATGTACCGAGAGTCACCTCCCAGACGGAAAAATACGGCCAAAACTCAACGGCGAGCGAACCCAAAAACAGCGCCACACAAATCACCAGACGACGCTGAATCGCAACACCGCTGACGGTCAGTGCCAGCACGCCACAACCGGCAATCCCGAATACACCGGTCAGCGGGTGACACAGAAACATCATCGCGGCGAGCACCAACAGGATTGGCGCGCCGGTCTGCAAACGGGCCTCGCCCGTACAGACGCGAACCGTGTACCAAAAGCTCAGCAGGCTAAGACCGAACACAAACGATGACGGGAACCCGGCGACGTAAAAAAAACTGCGCAACTGATACAGGTTTGACCAGTTCCAGCTGACACCCCAGCCGAAAAACAGCACAACAAAACCGATGGCGGGTGCCCAGGCGTTGCGAAAGTACTGTGTGAAGAAAAGCTTGATACCAACCACGATCATTGCATAGCTGACGACTCCGCTAATCCCCAGCAACGTGACCGCATCAAGACCAAACAACCGGCCAAAAGCAGTCAGCACAAAGTACCAGGGCATGAAACGCGGACTCAGATCATCCGACAAGACATGCGGATTAATCGGGTCGGGAAAATTGCGCAGCCACTCGGTCAACAGGGCGGAGTGTTCCCAGTAATCAGCGTACGGCGAGTAGGTCACCAGCTGGAACACGAATGCATCCCAGCATAACCACAGGCCGATGACGCCCGCCAAGGCGGCGTATACCTGCCCGGGCGAAAGCCCTGCCAGTTTGAATTGTGACGAGTTGGTAGCCAAATGAACTTCCGGTGTTCCGGACTCAGAAATGAATGCGCAAATAGTGCCCGAATGCGCCTGAATTAGAAAGAACCGGAGTTGTGGCAAAAGGCACTGTTGCGGCAGGAATTCTCGGCTACACTTGCTGCTCTTCGCACATCGATTCGACTCCGGGACTCACCACAGCAGATGCTTCGTCGCATGTTTGACATATTGCCCCAAGGCTTCGCAAGTTTTGGGCTGATCGGCGTGGTGGGTCTGCTGGTTGATCTGTCAGTGCTGCAATCTGTCATTATTGTTGGCGGAGTCGATCCTTTTGTCGCGCGTTTCACGACCTTTCCGATCCCCATTTTTGTGACATGGCTGCTCAACCGCCGCTACACATTCAAGGACCGCAGCACGAGCAACAAAAGCAAGGAATACACGCTATACCTGCTGATTCAGACCATCGGGCTGGGCATTAATTTCTCGGTTTACAGCCTGACACTCGTGACTCTGCCCGCAGCGGTCTACGCCCCCGTCATCGCTCAGATACTGGGCTCAGCCACAACAATGGTCTTCAACTTCTTTGCGGCGCGAAGATACGCTTTTACAGGCGGCTAGGTTGCGGCATCCCCTTATTGGCTATACTCAGCACTGATCTAGACTGAACTCAGAACCGTTGCGGCAGAAGGAGGTACAGCATGTCAGAGCAAAGCAAGTCCATCGTATTCCCAACCGATTTTTCCGACGCATCGGCAGAGGCCATGCAATGGGTGCAGGCGTTGGCTGCCGATATGCACGCGGCCGTGCACTGTGTGTATGTGGTTGAGCCACCGCAGGTGTTTGGCGCGCTGGAAATGGGTGCGGTAACGCTGCCGAGCATTGACGAGCTCAGTTCCGTAGCTACCGAAGAGATGACAAAATTCGCCGACAAACACCTGCAGGGACTCGGCTCCGTCGAGACAACCGTCCTGCAGGGTCGGCCGGCCAACGAGATTGTCGCCTATGCGGAATCAATTAACGCAACGATGATTGTCATGACAACTCACGGTTACACCGGTGTAAAACACGCCGTGTTAGGAAGCACCACAGAAGACGTTTTGCGCCGCGCGACCTGCCCGGTGCTGTCGGTCAGAGCCAACGCTTAACCGTGTTGCTTGCCGGATTCGGCAGCCGGCTTAGCCCAGCTGCGGAATCAGGTGCTCCCCGATCAGGCGGATCGCCTGCTCAGGGTCGTCATGTATTTTTAGCGTGATGGCGTTCAAGCCTTTCGCCTCAAATTCCTTTAGGTGTTCAACCACACCGGGAATCGCATCCGGCCCGCCGGTAAACGTCAGGTTGTCGACCAGCGCCTGAATCGTTTCTTCATCGACGCCTTCAATCTTCGACGTCCGTTGATAAAACGCCTGCAAAAAAGCATTGAAGTTCGCCTCAACGAATTCGGCGCGCTCCTCACCCAGGAAGGGCTCGGTGTACCACTTCTGCAGCACCCCGCGCCAAACCAGCTCGCGGCGCGCTTCATGCATGGCTTCATCCGCAGAATCTTTAATGTGCCACGCAAAGAAGTTCGAGACAGGAAATGTCGAGTCGCTGCGCTCTCGTCCCGAACGCGCCAGACCTTCATCGATGCTGGCCAGCACTTCGGCCATTTTTCCGAGTGCGACGTCAGACAGCATGACACCATCAGCGACCTCTCCTGCCATGCGCAGCATCATCGGTCCGTTAGCGCCAACCAGAACCTGCGGCGGCGTGGCATGCGCCCATTCCGGGTGGTAATCATTGGCGCTAAAAAGCTCGCCGGTATACGACACGGGCTGACCGCCGGCGGCGGCACGCAGAATCTCGACACACTCGCGTACCGCGCGCACCCGACGTTCCGGCTTAAGACCGGTAGCGCGCATGATCGACTGGCCCATGCCGCCAACAACAAGCGAAGCGCGCCCGTCGCTCATGTCGTTCAGGGTTTGCAGCGTATCGGAAAGACGCAACGGGTGAATCTCATACGGGCTTAGCGGCACGACGCCGACACGAACACGCTCAGAATTCACTGCCAATGCCGACAAACATAAGAAGGCATCGCGTCGCGCCGGAAACACCGACGCATAAACGGTGTCGATCCCATAACGCTCTGCCATAAGGCCAAGCTCGTTTACCTGTTGAGGCGGCAGTCCCGCCTCGAGGAATATCTGAACCTTCATTTTGGCCCCACGATGGAAATGAGAATTAGTTACTAATCATCAGGTGGTTTTCACATTGGCGCAAGCGAGCGAAGCCCTGTTTTCGGTGTCATCACACACATCGGGAGTGTAAGCTTCCGTCATTCTCAAATTGGAGCATACGACCATGAAAGGCGACAAAGAGGTCATCAAGCACCTCAACCAGATTCTGAAAAACGAACTCACCGCTATCAATCAGTACTTTCTGCACGGCAAAATTGCGCAAAACTGGGGCGTGAAAAAACTTGGCGATTTCATGCTGAAAGAGTCCATTGACGAGATGAAGCATGCCGATGAGTTGATGGAGCGAATTCTGTTTCTCGATGGCGTGCCGAATGTCGCCGGACTTGACGCGCTGGCTGTCGGGAAAGACATCCCTTCTATGCTTGAAAACGACCTCGGTCTCGAGCACAAAGCCATTCCGGACCTGAAATCTGCCATCGAATGCGCAGAGGAGAAGAAAGATTTCGCGAGTCGTGACTTGCTCGAGAAAATTCTGATCTCTGAAGAAGAGCACGTCGACTGGCTGGAAGATCAGCTGGAACTGATCGAGCGCACCGGCATCCAGAACTACACGCAGACGATGATCTAACGATCGACTGACGCGCCAAAAAAAAGCCGGCTTAAGCCGGCTTTTTTCTGTTATGGAAATAACGACTACATTTCGGCAGGCGTAACCTGTGCATCGTCGCCAGTAGTCATAACCAGTCCCGGCTCCATCTCACCGGTTGCCAGCGCTTTTAAATACTGAGTGGTTGCCAGGTGACAGTAGGTCTGACCGATAAACTTCTCGGGCATGATGTAGGCCCACAGACTTTCATAATCGTTCTGCAAACCCGGGCTATTAATGTGAACGGCGCCGTCGTCGCCGACAAAGCTCAACTCAAAATCAGCCAGATAGCTGCTGCCGGTCGTATAGGGCTCGTTCTGCTCAAGCACATAGGCACGCAGTTGCTCGGCAGCCTCCGCATTGCCCTCACGACCCAGCTCAAGCACCGCCTGGTTCCTGATCATCGCAGCCAACACCGGACAGCTCTGTTGCTCACCCGCTGCATCCTCACCGTACACCGAGCGAATATGGTCAGCCGCTTTGACCTTGCAAGAGACCATGACAGGCATCGTGCCTTCATAGCTGACAACCTGATAAATCATCAAGGGCTTTGGTGAGGGTTTGGATTTTCGATACGCATCCATATTTGTGAAGATCGTATTCTCCGTAGCCACCTCGGTGTTTGCGAGCACCTGCTGTGCCACCTGGCAGAACTCGGTTGACTCGGCATCCGGCAATGCTTGTGCCTGAGACAATGCCGGCAACAAAGCCGCAAGTCCGGTGAGCAAAAATAGTTTCATAGTTGGAATCCCCGTTGTGCTCCGGTCGTCATCGAACAAAGCAAATACTGCCTGAGCAAAAACCTTACCACCATTTCAGGCAGCTTTTGGTGGTCGTGGCACGAACGCGCTGGTCCGGTCTATATAAGCCTGATAATCCGGTCGACGCTCCTTGATGGTTTTCTCGGTAAGGCCGATACCCGACACCTTAAGGAGAAACAGTGTCAGTAACGCCGGACCGAACACC
>CAYLLI010000016.1:0-12900 GCA_964384295.1 uncultured Chromatiaceae bacterium | reverse complement strand
CGCCGGCGGCCACAGCAAATAAATAAAACCCCCACCAGACGCAGAACTCACCAAAGTAGTTCGGGTGGCGGCTGTAACGCCAAAGCCCCTGATCCATTACCGCTGCAGCGTTCTTCGGACGCTGCTGAAAAGCGAGCATCTGCAGGTCAGCTACCGTCTCAAAGACCAGCCCGAAAACAACCAGCGCTGCTGCCACCCAGTCCAGCCAGAAAAGCCCGGTGTCACCGGTGGCGATCGCCAACATTGGCACAGACACCAGACAGGCAAGCACGGCCTGGAGCGTAAACACAGTCAACAGAGCCCGCCAGCGCCAGCCCGGGCCGTTGCGCTCACGCATTTCTGCGTAGCGGCGGTCTTCCGGCTTGCCATGGTTACGGTAGGCGATAAAAGCCGCCAAGCGCAGGGCCCACAGCCCTCCGAGCGCCAACACCAGAACGATTCGAAAATTACTTACCGGGCTCAGGAACGCGTATACAGCTAACGGCAAAAAGCACGCCGGCCCCCACAAAATGTCGACCACACTGACGTCGTTTTTGACGAAGCTGACCACCCAGCCGACGAACATCATCAGCATCACCGCAGCAAAACCGCTCAGGGCTAGTTCAATCAATTCCGTATTCCCGTTCGCTCAGAACCATCACGCCGGTTTGGTAAAGCGATAGTGCGAAACCATCCACTCGGTGCCACCGGCGTAACCAAACAATTCGGCCACCGCCATATAAAACATGCGCCAGCGATTGAACCAGATGTTTGCCTCCGCTTCACCGTAAACCGAGCGAAACAGTTTCAATATTGCGGCGCGGTTCGCGTCCATGCGCTCCAGCCAGGCATTGGATGTTTTCTCATAATGGGTGCCGTCAACACGCCACTGTGCCTCGATTTTGAGGTCGTCCTGAAAGTACAGCAACGTGCTCTCGGCAGGCATCAAACCGCCGGTAAAAAAGTAGCGGCCCATCCAGTCGTACTCGCCGTCAGTCGTGAACGGATACATCAGCTTCTTGTGCACAAAAATATGCACGAACAACTGACCACCCGGGCGCAACCAGGACGCGATGCGCCGCATGAGCACCTCATAGTTCTTCATGTGCTCAAACATCTCAACCGAGACCACCCGGTCGAACTGACCTTCTGCCTGAAACTCATTGGCATCTGCAGTAATGACATTGAGGTTGCCGAGACCGCGCTCGGCGGCACGCTGCATAATGAATTCACGCTGCGATGCTGAATTGGAGACGGCGGTAATATCGCTGTCCGGATAGTGCTCTGCCATCCACAGTGACAAAGAACCCCAACCACAACCCAGCTCAAGCACCCGCTGGCCGTTTTCGAGTGCGGCACGCTCGCAGGTGAGAGCCAACATACGTGCTTCGGCCTCATCCAGACCGCTGACGCCCTCATCAAAGTAGCAGCAGCTGTACTTCAGGTGCTTGCCGAGGGAATCGACGAAAAACCCTGCCGGCACTTCATAGTGCTGCTCGTTCGCCTTGTCGGTTTCTTCGGCAATCGCGCTACTGCGCAACACCTTCAGCCCGTCCATGAAGCTGGCGAACTCCCGCTCACCATGATCGAGCGATTCTTTCTCAAGTCGGGCTTTCATCAGCCGTCGCATGCCGGCCCGGGCAAGAGCGTCGGGAATCAGGCCGCGCTCGCAAAGATCTATTGCATTCATTCAGTACAAGTTCTCGAAGTGGGGTGAAGTGATTCGCCACAAAGTGCGCGGAAGATTCGTCGTCGCACGCATTAACCTAACAGTGCATGAATCAGGGTGCACTCTCAAACGACAACTCGTAAGCGTCGCCAGCCAGCTTACGATGCACGTAGCTGATGAAACTGCCGGCATACGGCAGGTGCTCGTACATACCGGTGGCAGCATCCCAGAAATCTTTGTGAATAAGCACCTTGCCATCGCGGTTAAACCTGAACTGGGTTGTGCCATACGTGACCACAGGTTCCCCGTCCGCTAACACATCAGCCTGTACGGTCATTTGCCAACGAATAAAGTAATCCGTCGTGCTGCGGGCAATATCGACAAACTCAACGTCCAGAGTCTGAGATTGGCTCGCGGCATGCGCAAAGTAGTCGGTGATCGCAGCAACGCCCGAGATACCGACTATGTTGTCATTCAGATAGGCGTTTTCAGAAAACACATCTGGCGCCCGCTCGCGCACTGACTTGGCAGACATTTGTGAAAAAAAGTTCTGCAATTTTCCCAAAGCCTGAACCTCTTCGGCCGTTCCCGGCGAAAACACATAGGCTTGTGAATTTGTTTCGTTCATCGCCTGCTCATAGCTGGCGTTCAGCTGATTCAGCAGACTAGTTTCAGCCGTTGCAGGGTCGGGGTCACAGCCGCTGAGCAGCGCAGCAAGGCTTAAAAGCAGAGCACCGCTGAGCGCACAAAATCGACGATAAACGCTAAGAATCATTCAAAGATAGTAAATATATTGTATAAGTTTGTGCAACATTTTAGCGCTTTCAAACCCTTACGAGGGGTCGAATAACGGAACCTTTTTACTTTAGTCTTGCCGATAGTTATACATAAATTATAGTTTTTGTATAATTTACCTATACAGGCAACTACGATGCTTCAGGTCACCAAAATGCACTATCCGATTCGCACCATCGCCACCATGACCGGCGTCAAACCCGTCACGCTGCGCGCCTGGGAAACCCGTTACGGCTTGCTCAAACCGATTCGCACAGAATCGGGCCATCGTCTGTACACCGACAAAGACATCGAGACGATTCAACGGGCCGTCGCACTGCGCGCGAAAGGCATCCCCATTCGGCAAGTTCCCGAACTGCTCACTAAAGAAGCCAATCAACCCAATGGCGATCGCAGCTGGCAACAGGCACGCGATGGCATGCTGGCGGCAATTCACCAGTTCGAAGAGCCGGAGCTCGATCGTATCTATCAAAAGATGATGGGGCTCTATCCGGTGTCTGCAGTCATCGAGAATCTGATCGAACCGGTACTCGATAAACTGGGTGACAGCTGGGAAAACACCCCTGGCGGAATTGCCGAAGAACATTTTTTCAGCGTCTACATCAGCCACAAACTCGAAGCGCGTTTTCAGCAACAGTTCGGCCGCGCCACCGGTCCGATGCTGGTCTCGGCATGTCTACCGCAGGAGATCCACGACCTCGGTATGTCGCTGTTTTGTCTCGCCGCTCACGAATCGAACTACCGCATTATCAACCTCGGCGCTAACACACCACTGGAACAAGTGCAGATCGTCGTCCAGCGCAAACGTCCCGCGGCAGTCGTGCTTGCCGGCTTGGTAAATCCGGATGAAAACACGCTGAACGAATTGCGTACGCTGGTCAGGAGCACTACAGTGCCGGTGTGCGTTGGCGGTCAGGCGGCTGTATCTGCGCGCAATGCCATTCAAAGCACCGGGGCGATTCCGCTGGGTAATCAGGCCGCCTCTGCGCTGACAGAAATCACTCAAATACTGGCGTCTATGGGGCCGGGGCGGGAACTGGACCCGCAATAGCACTTATGAAATTAGCGATTGTTGGTAGCGGCATCTCCGGGATGTACGCGGCACACAAGCTCCATCCTCATCACGACATTACCGTTTTTGAAGCTGACTCCCGACCGGGAGGACACACCAATACAGTGGACATCGATCTGAACGGCGAACAGTTCAGCATCGATACCGGCTTCATCGTGTTTAATGAACGTAACTATCCCAACTTCATTGAGATGTTGGACGAACTCGGCGTGGCGTCTCAACGCAGCGAGATGAGCTTCAGTTTTCGCTGCGAAAAAACGGGGCTCGAGTACAACGGCCGTTCGTTGGGCGCGCTGTTTGCGCAGAAACGTAATCTATTGCGTCCGTCGTTCTACAAAATGATTCGCGACATTATGCGGTTTAACCGCATGTCAGACGTACTGCTGAATACGCCCGAAACCGTCTCGATGGGCGAGTATCTGGACACTCATGGCTTTAGCGGCCCGATGGTCGATGACTATCTGCTGCCGATGGCCGGAGCTATCTGGTCATCGGAGCCCGGCATGATGCGGCGGTTCCCGGCGCAGCAGTTCGGCCGGTTCTTTATGAACCACGGCCTGATGCAAATCAAAGACCGGCCGCAATGGCGAACGGTGACCAATGGCTCAATCAATTATCTGAAGGCAGTCTGTGCGCCTTTTAAAGACCGCATTCGTCTGAACTCACCGGTCACCGCCATCGAGCGCTTCGACGATCACGTGCTTGTCACCACCCCCGGCAATGAGCCCGAACGCTTCGACCAGGTGATTATTGCTGCGCACAGCAATCAGGCGCTGGGAATGCTGGCCGACGCCAGCGATGCCGAACAGGAAATCCTGGGCGCGATTCCGTATCAGCATAACGACACGGTGCTGCATACCGACACCTCGCTGTTACCAAAAACGCGGTCGGCGTGGGCGGCATGGAACTACCATCGGCCCGTTGCACCGGGCAGCCATGTCAGCGTGACTTACAACCTGACAACGCTGCAGCAGCCGGCCACCGATACCCAGTTTCTGGTCACGCTGAACGGCAGAGACATGATTGATCCCGACAAAGTCATTCAGCGCATCGACTACGAGCATCCGGTGTTCAATGCCGAGAGCATGGCGGCACAGACCCGCTGGTCGGAAATCAACGGTGTGCGCAGAACGTGGTACTGTGGTGCTTACTGGGGTTACGGGTTTCATGAAGACGGCGTGAAAAGCGCCATTCAGGTGCTCGAACACTTCTAAAGCACGAAGCTAAGACCAAACTTAAGACTAGAGCCGTCATGAAAAGCTGCATTTACCGGGGCAAAGTCGAGCACAGCAGGAAAACCCCTGTAGACAACAGCTTCTCGTATTCGGTGTTCATGATGTACGCCGATCTCGACGAGATTGAATCGGTGCTCGACCGTTTCCTGTTCTGGTCAGCCCGCGGACCGGCGCTGGCCCGCCTTAAACGCGAAGACCACTCGGGCGATCCTGCCCTACCGCTCGCTGACTCGATGCGCGATCTGGTTCAGGAGAAAACGGGCGTCCGCCCGGAAGGCCCGGTCAGGCTGCTCACCAATTTTCGCTACTTCGGTTACTGCTTTAACCCCATCAGTATTTTCTATTGCTTCGACCGCGAAGAGCGTTTGCAGGATATCGTGCTTGAAGTGACCAGCACGCCGTGGGGCGAACGCCACTGTTATGTGCTCGGTGCCGCAGACAACACGTCCGACAAGGGCTTTAGCTTCGATTTCGACAAACGCATGCACGTCTCGCCGTTTATGACGATGGACATGAGCTATAAGGCGCGTTTAACGGACCCCGGCGAGACCCTGTATGTCGGGATGAACAACCGACACAACGGAAAAATCATTTTCGATGCAAAACTGGCGCTGCAACGACTGCCAATTAATAGCTGGACTATGGCCCGCACGCTGCTGCGCGACCCGGCGATTACGCTGCGGATTATTTCGCTGATCCACTGGCAGGCACTGAAGCTATGGCTGAAAAAAGTTCCGTTTGTGCCTCATCCGGACCGCGCTCAGGCACGAACTCAATCTCAAACCACGTCGCCACTGGGGAAAAACTCGAAAAACAACAGGGCGGCGTGATACTTTTTGTACTGGTTTGAAGAAGGCAGCGGCAACAATGAACCACAGTGATACCACCGGCAAGGTCGGCATACTTAATCCGGAAGACTACAAACAGGAAGCTCTGACCGTGGCACAGGCCACCTGTCGTAATGGCTTCATCAAGCTACTCAACAGGCTTGAAGACGCGTACCTGGTCGTCACTGATCCTCTCGGCACGATGACGTTCGGCGATCCGGACAGTGACCTGCACTCATCACTGCAGGTGATCGATGCAGCAACTTATACCGACCTTGTCACCGGCGGGCCGGTCGGCGGTGCCGAAGCCTACATTCAGGGCAAATGGGTTACTTCAGATTTGACCAGCCTGTTGCGCCTGTTTGTTCGTAACCGTGCCATCATGCTCACCCTCGACGGAGGCGTCACCAATCTGCTCAAACCTGCCCGGCGACTGCTGCACTGGACGCGCCGGAACACAGTGAAGGCTAGCAAGAAGAACATTCGCGCGCACTACGATCTCGGCGAGGACATGTTTAAAACCTTCCTCGACCCGACGATGACGTATTCATCGACGATTTATGAAAGCAAAGACTCAACACTCGAAGAAAGCGCCGTCTACAAACTCGATTTAATCTGTCGCAAGCTCGAACTGACGCCTGAGGATCATGTCGTTGAAATCGGCACCGGCTGGGGCGGCTTTGCACTGCATGCTGCGAAGAACTATGGCTGCAAGGTAACGACAACCACCATCTCGCCGAACCAATACGAAGTGGCCGGGCGGCGGATTCGTGAGGAAGGGCTGGAAGACAAAATCACCCTGCTCGATCAGGATTACCGGCTGTTGCAAGGCCGCTTCGATAAACTCGTGTCCGTCGAAATGATTGAAGCGGTAGGGCTCGATTATCTGGATACATTCTTTAAGCAATGCAGTGACCTGCTGAAGCCGGAAGGCCGCATGCTGCTGCAGGCAATCACCATTGCCGACCGGCATCACGAGCGTGCCGCACGCACGGTCGACTTTATTCAGAAGTACATCTTCCCCGGTGGCGCGCTGCCTTCAATGGGCGCCATCATGAAGTCCATTTCCAGCGAGACGGATCTGCAGATTACCGGTCTGCACGATATCGGACTGCACTACGCGCGCACGCTGCGGGACTGGCGCGGGCGGTTCTTTGATGAACTGCCGGAGATTCGCCGCCTGGGTTATCCCGATGAGTTTATCCGCATGTGGGATTACTACCTGTGCTACTGCGAAAGCGGCTTTTTAGAGCGCTCTATCAGCACGCTGCAGCTGGTGTTTGACAAGCCGGAGTGCCGGCTCAGCTTGCCGTAAGAACTAGTCAGGCTCTCGATTCATCGCCTTTGCCTGAATCGACCCGGCGCGCGGGGGCGCTTCGGGAATTGATTGATCAACCGGGGGACCCGAATCATGGCAGAACTCGCAACGCGCCAGGAACCGATTGGCGCAACGTCCTTTAAGCACTTTGACGCGCAACCTCAGACCGGCTCTTTCGCAGCACTGATCGAAGGCATTCAACTGGCCGATGCCATTGATGACGATGCTCTGTTTGCCGACATCCATGCGGCCTGGCTGAAGTATCAGGTGCTGTTCTTTCGCAATCAGGAACTCACACCCGACCAACACCTGAAGCTCGGTCAGCGCTTTGGCGACATTCAGAAAATGGGGTATGCGCCGAGCCTGGATGGTCACGAAGGCGTTTGGGTGCAGGAGTACCCGGCATTGTATGACGGGCTGGTCACCGACATCGACTGGCATGCCGACAGCACATTCCGCGCCACACCGACGCGTGGTTCACTGCTGTATGCGCTGGATGTGCCGCCCGGCGCCGGCGCTACGGTCTGGTCAGACCAATGCGCGGCATTTAATGATCTCGCGCCCGCCTGGCAAAACTTCCTGCGTGAGCTCAGCGCTATTCACGACAACATGCAGCGCAATCTGCTTAAGGTGCTCGAGCAGATGGAACCGGAACAATACAAACAGGTGCGCGAGTACCTGCCGCCGAGCGAACATCCGGTGGTCTGCCATCATCCGGAAACCGGCAAAGAGTTTTTGTTTGTATCAGAACTGATGACGCGCGAGATATCCGGCATGAACCGCAACGAAAGTCGCGCGGTGCTCGACTTTCTGTTTGCGCATCAGACGCGCCCCGAGTACCAGTTCCGGTTTCACTGGGAACCGAAATCGCTGGCACTGTGGGATAACTTCTCGACGCTGCACAGGGGTATCTTTGACTTCGGCAACTCGCATCGCTTGATGCACCGGGTGTCGTTCAACACGCCCTGGACACCGTCGTAAAACAATAGCGGGCTGCATTGCAGCCCGCTGTATTTTTGATGCGCTAAGACGCAGCTATGAAGCTTGGGCGTTCAGCCGCAGCGCGACCGGCACGAAAATCGCCGCAGCTATCACACAGGCAATGATGCCGACGGCATTCGCGGCCAGCAGGCTGCCTTCGGTCATGAATCCTGCGGCAATAGCAGGCCCTAAGAAGAACCCACCTGTCTGGGCCGCCGGAATGGTAACGCTGACCTTGCCGCTCACGTCACTCATCGCGACGGCACCCATCATGTAAGGCCCCGTCAGGTTCCAGAAAATCTGAAACACCGCTGCGGTCGCCGCGAACTGAATCAGTGTCATCTGACCCTGCAACATCCAGATGGCACCTGCCTGCACCGCCAGTGCGATCAACACCGGCAGAATGCGGCCAATCTTGTCACCCAAAGCCGATGCAGTCAGCGCGCCGGCAATCGCCACACCACTGCTGATACCCAAGGCGTAGCCGGCATCCACTGCCGTCAAACCACCGGCAGTACCGATTAACTGAATAGAGCCCCAAACGGCACCAAGACCGGTGCACCAGACCAACATCGCAAGCAAGGCGATCAATGCAGGAACCACAGATGCCGAGCCCGCGCTATCGCCCATGTCCATCGGGCCTGCCACCGTTGACGGCACAAACTTCAACAATGGCGCAATTGCCAGTGCCAAAACGGCGAGCGGAATCATGATGCCGGCATAGCCCCATTTTTCGACAGCTGTCGGCAACGTGAACATCACAACCACGCCGAACGCCACCTGCGCAGCAATCGACAGAGCAAAGTTTTGCTCGGTGTTTTTGGTGCCACTGATAATCGCAATCGCCACAGCAAACGCCGTGCCCTGCCCCAGAAAACCGGTGACAAAGCGAATAATCGCAAGCGTCGTGAAATCAGTCTGCATGCTGGACAGAATGTTGCCGGCGATCACGACAGCAATCGCAAACGCACCGGCGGCGCGCCAACTGACTTTGCGGACCCACGTGATAGCGATAAGAGACGCCAGAGCACCACCGAGCACCTCAATGGCAGGCACCAGCGGCGCCTGACCCGGATCAAACCCGAGCGGCCCCACGAACGCGATAGCGCTGACGGGCTGTGTCATCAGCGCAAATACACCGATCACGCTAAACAGAATGGCCGCAAAAATTGTGCCGCGATTATCCAGGTCCATATGGCTCCCCCACAGAATCAATAGTTGCCGCTAGTCTAGCCCAGATTGTGAACTGAATAACCCATCGGCCGGGACTTTGTTGCTAATGTCGAAGTTTCTTCGGCCCACAGAGTGCGGGTATCAGGCGTCATGGCAAGCGGCAACTTTCTCGTCTTTCTGCGCAAACTGGCATTGCTGCTGGTGCTCGTGTTCGTGGCGCTGGGCAGCTACCTGAGCCGGCTGAATGCGACCAACTGGGAAGACACTGTCTGGGTCGCCGTCTACCCGATTAATGGCGACGGCTCTGAGGCAGCGGCGCGGTATATCGAAACGCTCACCATTGCCAAATTTACCGATGTCGAAAGTTTCGTGAAAACCGAAGCGGAGCGCTACCAACTGCCGCTCAACAAGCCAATGCGCGTGGACCTGGGACAACCCGTTGTCGAACAACCGCCGATCCCACCGACCACCGGTAGCATGATCGACATAGCGCTCTGGTCCCTGAAGTTTCGCTACTGGAGCTCTCAGGTCACCAGCGAGCAGACAGGACCAACGCCGGACATTCGCATCTTTGTTCGTTACTTCGACCCTGAAAGCACCACAACTCTGCCTCACTCGGTCGGCCTGCAGAAAGGCCTGCTCGGTATCGTGAACGGCTTTGCCGACGAGCGGCTCGAGGGGCGCAATAATGTCGTCTTGCTACATGAAGTGCTGCACACCCTGGGTGCCACCGACAAGTACGACGCCACCAATCAACCTGTGTTTCCGCATGGCTACGCCGAACCCGATCGCGTGCCGCTGCACCCGCAGCGATTTGCCGAACTGATGGGCGGGCGGATTGCGATCAGCGCATCCGAAGCGGAAATGCCATCGAGCTTAAGCTTTAGCCGAATCGGTGCACTGAGCGCACAGGAGATCAACTGGCTGTCACCGTAAGAACGACCGGCGGCAAAAGTTAGCGCGAACCCGCAAATCAATTTATGATTTGCCGATGATCGAATACGAACTTATTCCCGACCCGGGCATTCTGGTGATTCGCCCGCAGGAAGCGCTGAAAACCAGCGACTTTGCCACGCTGACGAAGGCCACCGATGACTACATCGAAGCCAACGGCTCGCTGGCAGGCGTGTGCATTCAGGCCGAGTTCTTTCCGGGCTGGGAAAACTTCGGCAGCTTTCTTTCGCACCTCAAGTTTGTGCGCGACCAGCAAACCAAAGTTGCCAAGGTTGCGATGGTCAGCAACTCCACGCTGTTTGAAACCATGCCGCGAATTGTCGATCATTTCGTCAACGCTGAAGTTCGCCACTTCTTTAACGACGAACTAATCGAAGCCATGGACTGGCTGCGTAACCCGTAACCCGAATCACCGCTATGCGACTGTGGTCAATCGAAGGTAACCGTCAGTGCCTCGATGGCGGCTCGATGTTTGGCAATGCCCCGCGCATGTTGTGGCAACGCTGGCACACCCCGGATGAGCGACACCGGATCGAACTGGCAACCCGCTGTCTGCTCGTCAAAGACCTGAACGGCAAACAAGTTTTGTTTGAGGCTGGCATGGGCGCATTTTTATCGCCGGAGCTCGCCGACCGGTTTGGTGTTGCCGATCGCAATCATCAACTGCTTCATTCGCTAGAAGCCGCAAACGTAAGCCATGAAGACCTCGATGCCGTCGTGCTGAGTCATTTGCACTTCGACCATTGCGGCGGACTGTTCAGCACCTATCAGGAAGGGCAACCGTTAAAGCTATTATTTCCGAATGCGCAGTTTTACATCAGCGAAGCCGCCTGGAACACGGCAAACAAACCGCACCTGCGGGATAGGCCCTCCTTTATTCCCGAGCAAATACAGCTACTTAAAGACAGCGGGCGACTGCAGCTTGTAAGCGGTGAGCGCCATCCGGACTTTGGTGAAACCGTGCGGTTTGAGTTCAGCGACGGACACACAAAAGGTTTGATGCTCAGTGAAATTGGCGAAGCGATCTCGTTTGCGGGCGATCTGATACCCGGCAGCACGTGGGTAAAACCCAACTTAACGATGGGCTATGACCGGTTTCCGGAACTGGTGATTGATGAAAAGGTTCGCTACCTGAAAGACAAAGCCGAACGAAACGTGCAGCTGTTTTACACCCACGATCCTGAGTTTGCGGCGAGTCATGTCAGCACCGATGACAAGCACGGATTTGTGCCTTTGATGCCGGTTGCAGAACTTAACGACACCAGCATCAACCAGGCATAAAAAAAGACCGCGCTACGCGCGGCCTTTTTAAGCTGAGTCACGAACGATCCGGTCAGCCTTCGGAGATTGTCACCGACTCCATCACGTCACCCTGCGTGATCGTGTCAACAACGTCCTGTCCGGCAGTGACTGCACCGAACACCGTGTGACGACCGTTCAGGTGCGGCTGCGGTGAATGCGTAATGAAGAACTGGCTGCCGTTCGTATTCGGACCGGCATTCGCCATTGAGATCACGCAACGCTCATGAGTCAGCGGGTTTTCGCTGACTTCGCAGTCGAACCGGTAACCCGGACCACCGGCACCGCTGCCTGTCGGATCACCGCCTTGAATCATGAAGTCAGGAATCACGCGATGAAATGCAACACCGTCGTAGAACCCTTCGTTGGCGAGAAACACGAAGTTGTTGACGGTTGCCGGCGCATGCTCGGCATTCAGTGCGACTTCGATGTCGCCTTTGTTGGTTTTAATCGTTGCGCTGTATGACTTGGCAACATCGATTGCCATCTCCGGCGGTGCATCCCACTGTTTCATGTTGAATCCTTTAATCTGATGCTGATTGGGGCGCCTAGTGTACACCCGGTGACCCGTTTGATAACCCCGGATTCAACGCAACGGCGCTAAATAGCCTAGACTGGACACGTGATATTCGACCTTCATACTCACAGCACTGCATCGGACGGGACGCTGACGCCTCAGGAACTCGTGACGGCCGCGGAGCAGGCCGGCGTTACCACGTTAGCGATGACCGATCACGACACGGTGGCAGGCTATCTGGAGTGGTCGGAGCAAGCCGGGGACACATCACTGGCGGTTGTTCCGGGTATCGAGTTCTCAACCATCTGGAATGGCGTTGGGGTTCATATCGTCGGGCTCAACATCGAACCGCACAGCGATGCCATTCGCGCAGGAACCGAGTCACAACTGAACGCACGAAGAGCACGAACCTCACGCATTGTCGAACGGCTCAACAAAGCCGGTCTGTTAGTCGATGAGGATGCGCTGCTTGCGAACTGTGGCAATGCTGCGCCGGGCAGGCCTCACATCGCGCAGCATCTGGTCGAACGCGGCTTGGTGAAAGACACGGCCACCGCATTTAAAAAGTATCTCGGTGCCGGCAAAGCCGGTGACGTCAAGAACCTTTGGGCAGAATTACAGACAGTGATTGAATGGATTCGTGATGGCGGCGGCACAGCCGTGCTCGCGCACCCCGACAAATACTCACTGACATTCGCCAAGCTCGGCAGGTTATGCGGCGACTTCAAACAGCTCGGCGGGCAGGCGATCGAGGTGATTTCAGGGCTTCAGACTGAGGTCGCCACGCACAGGCTCTGCAAACTTGCCGAAGAGCACAATCTGCTGGCCTCTCTGGGCTCCGATTTTCACCAACCAGGGCAGTCCTGGGCCCGTTTAGGGCAGCCATCTGCGCTGCCCGGTGACTGCACCCCGGTTTGGCAGCACTGGTAGTCCAAAAATAATCCTATACAGCCGTTGTACCTTCTTCGCTGTAAGGACAAGCCTCTGATTTTTATAAAAAGTCTGAAGCTTTCGCGTTGCAAAACCTATATATTGATCTCGCTGGTATAAATTTTCTGCAGTAGCCTCTGAATCCGACGGC
>CAYLLI010000015.1:245-23909 GCA_964384295.1 uncultured Chromatiaceae bacterium | reverse complement strand
GAAATGGACGGGTTTGAGGGCAACGAAGGCGTGATCGTGGTTGCCGCGACTAACCGTCCCGATGTTCTGGATCCTGCACTGCTGCGTCCGGGCCGCTTTGACCGTCAGGTTGTGGTTCCGCTGCCGGACGTTCGTGGTCGTGAACAAATTCTTAAAGTCCACATGCGCAAAGTGCCGGTGGGCGATGACGTTCGCCCGGACCTTATTGCCCGTGGTACACCAGGCTTCTCCGGCGCGGATCTTGCCAACCTCGTGAATGAAGCGGCATTGTTTGCAGCGCGCGGCAATTTGCGTACGGTGCGTATGGAGCAGTTTGAGCGCGCCAAAGATAAGATCATGATGGGCTCGGAACGCAAGTCCATGGTCATGAACGAAGAAGAAAAGCGTTTGACGGCGTTCCACGAGGCCGGTCACGCGATTGTGGGTTTGAAAGTGCCCGATCACGATCCGGTTTACAAGGTTTCGATCATTCCCCGCGGTCGGGCATTGGGTGTGACGATGTTCTTGCCTGAAGAGGATCGTTACAGCCACAGTAAAGCCCGGCTCAATAGCCAGATTGCGAGCCTCTTCGGGGGGCGTATTGCTGAGGAACTGGCCTTTGGTCCTGATGCGGTCACGACTGGCGCATCCAATGATATTGAGCGCGCCACCGACATCGCCCGCAGCATGGTGACGAAGTGGGGTCTGTCCGACAAGCTTGGGCCTCTCAGTTATAGCGAAGATGAGGGCGAAGTGTTCCTGGGCCGGTCGGTCACGCAGCACAAGCAGGTGTCTGATGAAACCGCGCACACGATCGATGAGGAAGTGCGGCTGATTATCGACACGAACTACGATCGCGCTACCCGGATTCTTGAGGAGCATCGTTCTGTTCTTGATGCAATGGCTGAGGCGCTGGTGAAGTATGAAACCATCGATCAGGGGCAGATTGCTGATTTGATGGAAGGCAAGACGCCGCGACCGCCCGAGGATTGGGGCGACTCCGGTTCCGGAAGGCCAGCCTCAGGCAGCAGCGAAGAAGCGGATTCGGCCGACGACAAAGCGCCCGGCGTTGGCGGCCCTGCTGAGCTGCACTAGTTCTTTCGATTAACGAGCCTCCCTGTGCTATTAACGCTGGGTCAGAGGACGCTCGATCTTTCTGTTCCCCGAATTATGGGCGTGCTGAACTGCACGCCCGATTCTTTTTCTGACGGTGGACGCTACCAGACGCATGACGCAGCATTGCAGCACGCCAGGCAGATGGTCGACGAGGGTGCCGATATTATCGATGTTGGCGGGGAGTCCACCCGTCCCGGCGCACCTGAGGTAGAACTCGCCGAGGAGCTTGATCGCGTTATTCCTGTTGTCGAGTCGCTGACGCGCGAGCTCGATGTTCCGGTATCGGTTGATACGAGCAAACCTGCGGTCATGGTCGCTGCGACCGAGGCTGGCGCGTCGATGCTAAATGATGTGACGGCATTGCAGGGAGAGGGCGCTATCGACACGGCGGCCCAGCTGCATCAGGAGTTTGGCGCTGCGATTTGCCTGATGCATATGCAGGGAACGCCCCGCACCATGCAGAATGATCCTCAGTATCAGAATGTGGTCGCTGAAGTGCTGACATTTCTGGTCGACCGGGCACGCCTTGCTGAAGCGTCGGGTGTCGCTGCCGACGGGCTGGTTATTGATCCTGGCTTTGGCTTTGGAAAGACGCTGGAACACAACCTGAAGTTACTTAACGGAGTGTCTGAGTTTGCTGAATCCGGTTATGCTATTTTGGCAGGTTTGTCTCGTAAGTCTATGATTGAAAAGATTTTAGGTGAGACAACCGACGAGCGTTTGGTGGGTAGCGTGACGTTGGCTCTATTGGCTGTTCAGCGCGGTGCGAATATAGTCAGAGTACATGACGTCAGAGCCACGGCAGACGCGCTGAATATTGTGCGCGCTGCGGGTCTGATGGGGGAGAACGCTGCGACGGTGCACAAGACTCCGAAGTAGCCTGCACGCTGAATCGTTTCAGATTGATGCCGATCCGGGGAAGGTCGGTTGCGGTTCAGCAAATGAAGGGAATCAGAATGACACGACAATACTTTGGTACCGACGGAATTCGCGGCACGGTAGGGCAAGAGCCGATGACCGCTGAGTTTGCGCTACGTCTGGCGAGTGCTGCCGCCCGGGTGCTTGCGCCGAATGGCGGCCGTGCGGTCATCGGGAAAGACACCCGTGTTTCCGGCTACATGTTTGAGTCTGCGCTGGAGGCTGGTTTTGTGGCGGCCGGCATGGATGTATCACTGCTGGGACCCATTCCGACACCTGCCATTGCGCATATGACGCACTCTTTGCAAGCAGATCTCGGTGTTGTCATTAGTGCCTCGCACAATCCTTTTGATGACAACGGCATTAAGTTTTTTGACAGTAACGGTCGCAAGCTATCCGATGAGGTTGAGCTGCAGATCGAGGCTTTTTTGGATCAGCCGGCCATTACGCGTGACTCGCAGGAGTTGGGAACTGCCAGTCGGGTGGATACAGCCCGCAGTCAGTACCAGTGGTTTTGCCTGTCGACCGTGCCACCGCAAATGCGTCTCGACGGCGTCAAAATTGTTCTCGACTGTTCGCATGGCGCCGCCTACAAAGTGGCACCTCGTGTGCTGTCCCAGTTGGGTGCCGATCTGATCCCGATCGGCTGTTCGCCAAATGGCATGAACATTAACAAGGGCTGTGGTTCCACACAGCCTGCTTTGCTGCAGGCCACGGTCAAAGGCGTGGGCGCTGATCTTGGCATTGCCCTGGACGGGGACGGCGACCGGCTGCTGATGGTCGACAGCGACGGCAATTTGCTGGATGGCGATCATTTGCTGTTCTTGCTCGCAACGCACCGGCACGCAGCGGGCACATTGAAGGGACCGGTGGTCGGTACGTTAATGACCAATCTCGGTCTCGAAGTGGCGCTTAAGCAGCGGGGCATTGAATTCCACCGCGCTAACGTCGGCGATCGCTATGTGCTGGAGATGCTGCATGACAAAGGCGGCGAGATTGGGGGCGAGACTTCGGGACATATGCTGGTGCTCGATAAAACCACAACCGGCGATGGCTTGGTTAGCGCATTGCAGGTGCTCAGCGTTGTCGCCGAGACCGGAAATTCGTTGCAGGATCTGGTTGCGGATATGCCGCGATACCCGCAAACCCTCGTTAATGTCAGAACTGAAAGCAAAGTTGATCTGAATCACCCGGATATTCAGGCCGGTGTGGCTTCACTTGAATCGCGGCTGCAGGAGCGCGGTAGAGTGGTGCTTCGCGCTTCAGGTACTGAGCCTGTGGTTCGTGTCATGGTGGAAGGTCAGGATTACGACGAAGTGATTGCGCTGGCTGATGAACTCGCTGACGTTGTCCGGGCTGTTGCTGCCGCTTAATCAGCGGCTTACGCCCCTGTTGGCATTGATTTTCACCCCTCAGAGCGCTAACCTTCCGCAACTTTTTTACTGACTCCGCCTGTGCGGAGTTTTGTTTTCCGGCTTAGCGATAGCCGGATAGCAAGTTAAAGAACGTTTCAGGGCGGATGAATGCGTAAATCATTGGTGGCAGGCAACTGGAAGATGAACGGTAGTGCTGCCTCTATTGATGCTCTGATGGACGGCATTATTGCCGGGTTGGCGGAGGCCAACGCTGACGTCCTGGTGTGCCCGCCCTATGTTTATCTGGGACAGGTCGCCGGGAAGATTGCAGGTACATCAATTCATCTGGGTGCTCAGGATGTCTCCGTCGAGGGATCGGGTGCTTATACCGGTGACGTGTCTGCCGACATGTTGAAGGACCTTGGCTGCAGCTATGTGATAGTCGGGCACTCTGAACGACGTGCCATTCACGGCGAGTCGAGCGAACTGGTGGCGGCTAAGTTTGTTGCTGCTCAGACATCCGGACTGATTCCGGTGCTGTGTGTTGGCGAGACTTTGGCAGAGCGTGAGGCGGGCAACACGATGGCGGTGGTGACG
Organism: uncultured Chromatiaceae bacterium; assembly: GCA_964384295.1. Classification (GTDB taxonomy): domain Bacteria; phylum Pseudomonadota; class Gammaproteobacteria; order Steroidobacterales; genus JABIQA01. Next base: position 19,944 of record CAYLLI010000015.1, on the reverse strand, counting down.
GAGCAGTTTTCCGCCGTGCTCGAGCTCGCGGGAATTGCTGCGATGAAACGGGCGGTGCTTGCCTATGAGCCTGTCTGGGCCATCGGCACGGGTAAAACGGCGACGGCAGAGCAGGCTCAGGAAGTGCATGCCGGTTTGCGAAAAGTCGCTGCTGAGCAGGACGCCGAGGTTGCTGCAGGATTACAGATTCTCTACGGTGGCAGCTGCAAGCCGGGCAACGCGGCAGAGCTGTTTGCGATGGAAGATATTGACGGAGGCCTGATTGGCGGTGCCTCTTTGCAAGCGGAAGACTTTCTCGGTATTTGTGCTGCCGGTTAGTCCGCATTGAGTTTATTAACATGACGACATTACATACTTTGGTGCTGATTGGTCACGTCGTGATTGCAGCTTTATTGATTGGTGCAGTGCTGCTCCAGCGCGGCAAAGGTGCTGACGCAGGTGCAGGTTTTGGTGCCGGAGCCTCGGGCACTGTTTTCGGTGCACGTGGTTCAGCCAACTTTCTGACCCGTACAACCGGTGTTCTGGCAACGCTGTTTTTTGTCACCAGTTTGTCGCTGGCTTTCATGGGTTCGCAGCGAACCGCGTCAGACAGTCTGATGGAAACGACCGAAGTGCCGGTTGAATCTCAGGTTGTTATTGAGCCGGCACCTGCGCCAGAGTCGACGGACGATCTGCCTGCATTGCCGGCAGCAGAAGAGTAAAAGGTTCTGCATGATCGGCTTAAAGACCGGTCATGCACTTGCCGCTTTCAGCGGCGCAACAAATTGCGGATGTGGTGGAATTGGTAGACACGCAGTCTTGAGGGGGCTGTGGGGCAACCCGTGCCGGTTCGAGTCCGGCCATCCGCACCAATACGAGAGCTTGTCCGAAAGGGCAGGCTCTTTTTTTATTGCTGTTGGTTCGTTAAGTTGGTTTTAGTCGGCGAATTTTTGTCATTGCCGGTTTTGCCCTTGCAAATACCGCAAATGCTAGTACTATGCCTGCCTTGCCGGTGCGGGGTGGAGCAGTCTGGCAGCTCGTCGGGCTCATAACCCGAAGGTCGTAGGTTCGAATCCTACCCCCGCTACCAATTAACAAATAAGCCTCTGGCCCGAAGGGCCCGGGGCTTTTTTGTTGATTGGCAGGTGGGTGTTGATGAGAAGCTAGCGTTCGACCAAACCTTACCCCCGCTCAACCCCTTCCTGAATCCCGCCGACAAATTCTTGTTCTGACAGACATTTCGGTGATTTTCTGGAGATTCTGTCTGCCATTTGCTTGTCAGGTTTGCTAGAATACCGGCACTTTCCCGAAAGGGCGGGTGTTAAGCCGATAATTTTTAAGTTAATCATTGGCTTAGGCTCATAGGAAAACGGACATTGGCTATCGATTGCAGGTTGTTTCGATAGACATAGCCCCTCTGAGGGGCTTTTTTGTTTTCTCGACAGCGGATTTTCGGCCGTTTTTGCGGTCCGAAAGTGCCGCGTAGCAATGGGCCTTTGGCCCGTTTTTTTTTGGGGTAACTGGTTAAGGTCAGGTGAAGTTGTGGTCGCACCCAATCGTCAGGATTTGCTGAAGCTGCTTGAGCCCGAAATTGAGGCACTCGGCTATGAATTGGCAGATTTGGAAGTACGCATGGGCGGCGGTCGTGGGCTGCTGCGGTTGTATATCGACAGCCCCGATGGGATTGGCCTGGATGATTGCGAGAAAGTCAGTCATCAGGTGAGTGCGATTCTGGATGTTGAGGATCCGATTCCTGACGACTACAACCTCGAGGTGTCATCTCCCGGCTTTAATCGCAAGTTGGTGAAGCCCGAGCATTTCGAGCGCTTTGCTGGCAGCAAAGTAAAGGTCAAGCTGCGGCGTCTGGTGAACGGGCGGCGCAATGTCAGAGGCATTTTGTTGGGTATTGAGAACGATGAAGTGCTGGTGCGTGAGGACGAGGAAGATATTCGTTTGCCACTGCTAGAAGTTGATGTGGCAAGAGTGGTGCCTGAGTAGGCGGCGGAACAGCAAGAGTGTGAGTACATTGAAATGATGAGCAAAGATATCCTGAACGTTGTGGAGGTTGTTTCCAACGAGAAGGGCGTAGAAAAAGAAATTATTTTCGAAGCGATGGAAGCTGCGCTGGCTTCTGCTATTCGTCGTCGTCATGACGAAGAAGGTATCGATGTACGGGTCGAGATTGACCGTGACAATGGCGACTACAAAGCTTTCCGCCAGTGGAAAGTGTTCGCCGATGACTCCACCGAATTAGAAACCCCCGAGCGTGAGCTGCGCATGATCGACGCTGTCGATCTGGATCCGGATGCCGAGCCGGGCGGTTACGTTGAAGAGCCCATGCCGGAAGAAGACTCGAACAGTCTGACTTCATCGGCTGAGTTTGGTCGCATTGCTGCGCAGACAGCGAAGCAAGTGATTGTCCAGAAAGTGCGTGAAGCCGAGCGTGCTCAGGTGGTTGAAGCATTTATTGATCGCGTTGGCGAAATGATCAACGGCAGCGTCAAGCGTGTCGACCGGAAAGGTATTTATATTGATCTTGGCGGCACTGCTGAGGGCTTTATTTCACGTGACCAGATGATCCCGCGTGAGGCCGTGCGTCCGAACGACCGCATCAAAGCGCTGCTTTATGAAGTGCGCAGTGAGCTGCGTGGGCCGCAGTTGTTTATGACCCGTAACTCGCCGGATTTCCTGATTGAGCTTTTCAAGATTGAAGTACCTGAAGTCGGTCAGGGTTTGATCGAGATTCGTGGTGCGGCCCGTGACCCTGGCTTGCGCGCCAAGATTGCAGTGAAAAGCAACGATAAACGCATTGATCCGGTAGGCGCGTGTGTTGGTATGCGCGGTTCGCGCGTTCAGGCTGTCTCTAACGAGTTGGCGGGCGAACGCGTGGACATCATTCTGGCGGATGAAGATCCCGCACAGTTTGTGATTAACGCCATGTCACCGGCAGAAGTGACGTCCATTGTTGTTGATGAAGACAAGCACAGCATGGACATCGCAGTTGAAGAAGAGAAATTGTCGCAGGCGATTGGTCGCGGTGGTCAGAACATTCGACTGGCCAGCGAGCTGACCGGCTGGGAACTCAATGTGATGACGGAAGCCGACGCGGACGCCAAAGGCGAGCAGGAAGCGATGTCGATTGTTGAGAGCTTCAAAGATTCGCTTGACGTCGATGAAGAGGTTGCGCTCATCCTGGTTCAGGAAGGTTTTACTACGGTCGAAGAAGTGGCCTATGTGCCTGAAAGTGAACTGCTCGCTATTGAAGAGTTCGACGAGGATATCGTTGAAGAGTTGCGTAATCGCGCACGTGATTTGCTGCTGACCCGTGCGATTGTCGGCGACGGTGCGGCCGATCCGGCGGATGATCTTCTCGAGCTGGAAGGCATGACCGACGAGTTGGCTGCCCAGTTGGCGCAGAACGGCATTGCCGATCGGGAGGAACTGGCTGAGCAGGCGATCGACGATCTGCTGGAAATCACAGGTCTGGATGAAGAAAGTGCCGGCAAGCTGATTATGGCTGCCCGGGCTCACTGGTTTGAAGAAGAGGAAGCGTAAGAGCGCGGCTCTACGCAACTAAACGGAGAAATTTATGGCGGGTGCTGTAACCGTAGCGCAATTTGCTGATGTTCTGAAAGTGCCGGTGGAAAGGCTGCTGGAACAGTTGGCAGAAGCGGGCGTTGATATCAAAGATGCCGATGCGCTGGTCGACGAAGACACCAAGATGGTTTTGCTAAACCATCTGCAAAGTCGTCGCGGAAAAAGCGATGGTGGAGCGTCGACACCCACTAAAGTGACATTGAATCGCAGAGCACGCAGTGAGCTTAAGGTTTCCGGCTCAGCGGGTCGTGCGCGTACGGTCAACGTTGAAGTTCGGCGCAAGCGAACTTACGTAAAGCGCGATGTTATCGAAGAGCAAAATCGCGCTGCTCAGGAAGAGCAGGAGGCGAAGCGCCAGGCTGAAGAAGCCGCTCGCAGCGAGGCCGAGCGTCAGGAAGCCGAGCGTATTGCGGCACGTAAAGCTGAGAAAGAGGCCGAGCAGCGCGCCAAGGAAGAAGAGGCCGCGCGCAAAGAAGCAGAGCGTGAGGCCCGTTTGGCAGAGGCGCGCCGCAAAGAAGAAGAGAAGAAGGCCGCTATGGCTGCTCCGGTGCCTGATAAAACCGGCGACAAGAATACTCGTGGCCGTGGCAAGCCGGGCGCGTCGAAAAGTGCGCCATCACGCCGCAAGGAACTGCACGTTTCATCCGATATGCGCGGTAAACGTCGCACGACTGCTGGTTCGCGCAAGGCAACTCGCCGTCGTGGTAGCGCGGTAAACGTTGAGTCAGAGCACGGCTTTGTTGCACCTACCGAGCCGGTCGTTCGCGAAGTTGTCGTGACCGAAGGTATGACTGTCGGCGCGCTGGCCCAGGGTATGGCGGTTAAGGGCAGTGAAGTTATCAAAGCGCTGATGGGGATGGGCGTGATGGTGACGATCAATCAGCCGCTCGATCAGGATACCGCCATTCTGGTGGTGGAAGACATGGGTCATGTCGCTAAGCCTGAGGCTCAGGAATCTCTCGACGAACAGATTATCAGTGATGCCGGGCAGGATGACGGCGAAGCCGTAACCCGTTCGCCTGTGGTTACGATCATGGGGCACGTTGATCACGGTAAAACGTCATTGCTCGACTACATCCGCAGTACCAAGGTTGTGGCGGGTGAAGCCGGCGGCATTACCCAGCATATTGGCGCTTACAAAGTGCATACCGATGAGGGTGACATTACTTTTCTGGATACTCCGGGCCATGCGGCATTCACAGCGATGCGCGCGCGTGGTGCTGAAGTAACCGATGTCGTGATTCTGGTTGTTGCAGCTGATGATGGCGTTAAGCCACAAACCGAAGAAGCCGTTAAGCACGCGAAAGCCGCTGAGGTTCCGCTGATCGTCGCCGTGAACAAATGCGACAAGCCTGAAGCCGACCCCGATCGTGTTCGCAATGAGTTGGCTGCGCTGGAAGTGATTCCGGAAGAGTGGGGTGGCGATTATCAGTTTGTGAACGTGTCTGCCCAAACCGGTGAAGGTATCGACGCATTGCTGTCAGCCGTTTCACTGCAGGCTGAACTGCTTGAGTTGAAGGCAGTACAGGACGGTCGTGCTAATGGCGTTGTTATTGAATCGAGCCTTGAGAAAGGCCGTGGTTCGGTTGCGACTATTCTCGTGACCCGTGGCACCTTGAGTCAGGGCGACGTGATGGTTGCCGGTGAGGTCTATGGCAAGGTGCGTCGTATGCATGACGACACCGGTGCTGTGGTTTCGGAAGCGAAGCCCGGTGACCCGGTCGCTGTTTTGGGCCTTTCCGGTACGCCGCTGGCCGGCGATGATGCGGTAGTCCTGGAAGACGAGCGTAAAGCTCGTGAAGTGGCTGAGTTCCGTCATTCCCGTGCCCGTGAAATCAAACTGGCTCAGCAGCAGGCCGCCAAGCTGGACGATGTGTTCGGGCAGTTAAAAGCCGGCGAGATGAAGTCTGTGCAGTTGCTCGTTAAAGCTGACGTGCACGGCAGTTGCGAAGCGCTGCGCGATGCGCTTGAGAAAATCTCAAACGATGAAGTGAAAGTTAAGGTGATTTCGTCCGGTGTGGGCGGCATTACTGAAACAGATGTGAATCTGGCTGCAGCATCCAACGCCATCATTATCGGCTTTAACGTGCGCGCTGACGGCAAAGCCCGTGATGCGATTAAAGAGCAGAACATTGATGTGCAGTACTTCAGCATCATCTATGAAGCGATTGATGTGGTTAAGGCTGCGGTTACCGGCCTGCTGGCCCCTGAAATTCGCGAGGAAATTGTGGGTCTTGCTGAAGTGCGTGACGTGTTTACCTCACCGAAGTTTGGCGATATCGCCGGCTGTCTGGTGACCGACGGTTACGTCAAGCGCGACAATCCGATTCGCGTGCTTCGCGACAGTGTTGTGATCTATGAGGGTGAGCTTGAATCATTGCGTCGCTTCAAAGATGACGTTAATGAAGTTCGTTCCGGTACTGAATGCGGCATCGGTGTGAAGGACTACGACAATGTGCAGCCGGGCGATCAGATTGAGTGTTTCCAACGCGTTGAGATTGCGCGCACGCTGGATTAATCCCTGATGTCATCACGGGATTTTCATCGCAGCAGCCGGCTTGAAGAGCAGGTTCAGCGCATTCTTAGCGATGTGCTGCGCGGCGAAACACGCGATCCGCGATTGCATAATGTGATCGTCACGGATGCACGGGTCACCAAAGACCTCAGTATCGCCTGGGTGTACTACAGTCTGCTCGACAAAGATGTGGCGCAGGAAGAAGTTGATTCGGCGTTTCAAAAGGCAGGGGGCTTTCTGCGCTCCCGGTTAGCTAAAGAGCTCAGCGTACGGCGGGTTCCCGAGTTGCGTTTCGAACTGGATGACTCCGGCACGCGTGGTGCTGAGCTTGAAAGTCTGATCGACTCGGTTGTCGCGAAAGACCGGGCGAATGGTTCAGAAGAAGACGCCTAAACGGGATGTCGACGGCATCCTGATTCTTGATAAGCCGGCAGGCATTTCATCGAATCGGGCGTTGCAGATCGCAAAGCGGCTATTCGGCGCGAAGAAGGCCGGGCATACCGGCAGTCTTGATCCCCTGGCTACAGGCATGTTGCCTTTGTGTTTCGGACAGGCGACTAAAGTTTCCGGTTTGTTGCTTGATTCAGCTAAGGCGTATGAAGTCCGGCTGCGGTTTGGCAGTCGAAGCAGCACCGGTGATGCCGAAGGGGAGATGGTTGCGCGGTCCGACGTGACCCAGATCAGTGAGACTGATCTGGTCGACGTTATCCAAACGTTTAAGGGTGATTCTGAGCAGGTGCCACCGATGTACTCGGCCCTGAAGCAGGACGGGCAGAGGCTTTACAAACTGGCCCGTGAAGGCAAAGAAGTTGCGCGGAAACCCCGGCCGATCCGAATTTTTGATATTCGCGTTGTTGAGTACCGGCCGGACGAACCGACGCTCTTTGTGCATTGCAGTAAAGGCACGTACATTCGTTCGCTGGTTGAGGATATCGCCGAGGCGCTGGGGTCGTTGGCTTATGTCACTTCGCTGCGCCGGGTTTGGGCAGAGCCGTTCGGAGAAGTGGCGATGCTCAGCCTCGAAGAGCTTGAGGCAGTGGCGAACGAAAGCGGCCACGCCGGTCTGGACAAGCTTCTGACCTCGCCGGACATCGCTCTGCAGCATCTGGCTGCGGTAAAGTTTGCGGATGAGGGCATCAGCCGTCTGCTGCAAGGCCAGACCGCCCGCAGCGATGACAAGGGCATACTGGCTGCTGAAGTGCGGATGTACTCGGATTCAGGTGCTTTTATCGGTATTGGCAGGGTGGTTGAGGCTGATGAAGAGGGGGTCAGTGTGGCTCCCAAGCGCTTATTCGTGGTTAACCGGCCCGATTGACCGTGAAGATTACGCAATTTATTGGAAATAAATAAAAATCAGGGTGTTACACGGCTGCTTCAGCGGTTAGAATACCGCGCGCAGCCAATAGGCAAATATAGAGAAAATATAACAGGACAGGAGTAATAGCCGATGTCTCTCTCCGGAGAACAAAAGGTCCAGATCGTTAAGGATTATGGTCTGAACCCGAACGATACGGGTTCACCCGAAGTACAGGTCGCTTTGTTGACTACACGCATCAACGAACTGCAGGACCACTTTAAAAGCAATAAGAAAGATCACCACTCACGCCGCGGTCTGCTGCGCATGGTGAATCGTCGCCGCAAGCTTCTTGATTACCTGAAAGGTAAAAATCAGGAACGCTATCGTGAGCTGATCTCACGACTCGGTCTGCGTCGTTAGGCTCTACATTAGCTGACGAATTCAAATTACATCCGGCTCTTTGGCATGGGTGGCGTTATGTGCTGCCTGTCCCAATCCGGATGTTTTTCGTTCTCAGAGAATGTAAATCAACTGTGCCGGAAACTGGTATGTCTGTAGGAAACAGACTTCCGGCGCACTCAAAATAGGAATAGGTAAGTGGTAGCAATTAAGAAAACATTTCAGTACGGCGAACATGAAGTCACCATCGAGACCGGCGAGATTGCTCGTCAGGCAGGCGGTGCCGTTATGGTCAGCATGGCCGACACCGTAGTTCTGGTGACAACCGTTGCGCGTAAGGAAGCAAAGCCCGGACAGCCGTTTTTTCCTCTGACAGTGAACTATCAGGAAAAAACCTATGCCGCCGGCAAGATCCCCGGTGGCTTCTTCAAGCGCGAAGGTCGCCCCAGTGAGAAAGAAACCCTCACATCACGTTTGATCGACCGTCCGCTGCGTCCTTTGTTTCCAAAGGGCTTCATGAATGAAGTTCAGATCATTGCTACTGTCGTTTCAATGAACCCGGATATTGATCCGGACATCCCCGCTATCATCGGTGCTTCTGCTTCAGTTGTACTGACCGGTGCGCCTTTCGCCGGCCCGATTGGCGGCGCCCGCGTGGGTTACATCAATGGCGAGTACGTGCTGAACCCGACCAATACCCAGCTGGAAGAGTCCAGCCTGGATCTGGTTGTCGCCGGCACCGCTGATGCCGTGTTGATGGTTGAATCAGAAGCGGATCAGCTCTCTGAAGAAGTCATGCTGGGTGCGGTCATGTTCGGTCATGAGCAGTCTCAGGTTGTTATTAAGGCTATCAACGAACTGAAAGCCGAAGTCGGCACCGTCGACTGGGAATGGCAGGCACCCGAGGTTGATAACTCACTGGCCGATGCGGTTGCAGCTGCAGCCACTGCAGACCTGACCGCCGCTTATGCGATTACTGAAAAGCAGTCTCGTTATGAGCGTGTTGGTGAGATCAAGAGTGCGTTGATCGCTGACCTTGCTGCTGAGGGCAACGAACAGGGCTGGAGCGATGCAGACGTTGCTGGCGCGTTCGGCAAACTGGAGAGCAGCATCGTGCGTGAGCGCGTGCTGGCGGGTGAAGCCCGTATCGACGGTCGTGATACTAAAACGGTTCGTCCGATTGCCGTTCGCACCGGCGTTCTGCCACGCACACACGGTTCTGCGTTGTTTACGCGTGGCGAAACTCAGGCCATCGTTGTTGCCACCCTGGGTACTGACCGTGATGCCCAAATCATCGATGCGCTCGAAGGTGAACGTCGCGACCGCTTCATGCTTCACTACAATTTCCCTCCGTACTGTGTCGGCGAGACGGGCTTTGTCGGTTCGCCGAAGCGTCGTGAAATCGGCCACGGCCGTCTGGCACGTCGCGGTATTCAGGCGGTTCTGCCGGGTGAAGAATTCCCGTACGTCATGCGTGTGGTTTCAGAAATCACCGAATCTAACGGTTCAAGTTCGATGGCCAGTGTTTGCGGCACAAGTCTCGCACTGATGGATGCCGGTGTGCCGATTAAAGCCCCGGTAGCCGGTGTTGCAATGGGGCTCGTTAAAGACGGCGATCGCTACCAGGTGCTGACCGATATCCTGGGTGATGAAGATCATCTCGGCGATATGGACTTCAAAGTAGCCGGTACCGCAAACGGTGTTACTGCGCTGCAGATGGATATCAAGATTACCGGTATCACCGGCGACATCATGAATGATGCGCTCGTTCAGGCTCAGGCCGCGCGCCTGCACATTCTGGGTGAAATGAACTCGGTTATCAGCACTCATCGTGAAGAGATGTCTGACTTTGCTCCGACGATCATCACTCTGAAGATTGATCCTGAGAAGATCCGCGACGTTATCGGTAAAGGCGGTGCGACCATCCGCTCAATCACCGAAGAAACCGGTGCCAGCATTGATATCGACAATGACGGCACAGTGCGTATTGCATCAGTTGTTGCGACCGATGGTAAAGAAGCACTCAAGCGTATCGAGCTGATTACTGCTGAGGTTGAAGTAGGCACGACCTACGAAGGCCGCGTAGCACGGCTGATGGACTTCGGTGCGTTTGTGACGATTCTGCCTGGCAAAGACGGCCTGGTGCATATCTCTCAGATCTCTGAAGAGCGCGTCGAGAAGGTCAGCGACAAGCTGAGCGAAGGCGACATCGTTAAAGTGAAAGTGCTCGAGGTTGATCGTCAAGGACGTGTCCGTCTGAGCATGAAAGAAGTTGATCAGGGCTAGCGTCTGATCAGACGGGGGCATCCCCGACAAAAAAGCCGCAGCGCGATAGCACTGCGGCTTTTTTGTTTTCCGATCAATCCGACTTTAGTGGTGCGGGTTTGCTAAAGCGCTTCTGCAGGCTTGCTGCAGACGTTGTGGCAACATCGGATCCTGATTGGTTGCACTGATGCGAATCAGATCAGTAAGCACGTCGGAGGAGAGCAGAGGCCCACTGTCAGGCTCCTGATTGCCAATGATCTGCAGCAGAATGCTGTTGGTGATGTCTTTCTTCGTCGCCTGATCTTCAACCTTGATGAACTTTCCGGCAATGATCAGTTGCCGGACGTCGTGCAGGTTTACATAGCGACTTTGCACCGTGTCATACAGTCGCCGGTTGGCGTACTTTCGAATGAGTCTCGGGTTACCTGTCATAGTGATAATCCCTCTTGTATGCCGGACCTATTTCCGGTTTTTGATATCCGACGTTATGTCTCGCCGATTGAATTTTTGGACACTGTCTATGTTGTATAAGTTCTTATATTTCAGAGCTAAAGTCCAATTAGAGGGCGCTTGAGCTGGTTTTTCAGCGGGTCCGGCGACCAGTTTTCGGCCGCCCAAGCCCATATTTCGCGGGTTGGCGCCGATTCCAGCTGTTTTGGCGGTGATTGGCCAAGAAACCTTAATCCCCGCAGTAAATTGGCTGCTGCCGCGTGCGCGTCTAGCGGCTCGGCGCCAGTGTGTTTGCTGAGTTTTTCGCCATCGGCGTCGACAGCGATGGGCACGTGCATGTATTGAGGGTGGTTTGCACTCAGCGCGGTTTGCAGCTGCAGATGACACGTTGTGGCAATGAGCAGGTCGCTACCGCGAACGACTTCAGTGATTCCCTGAAACTCGTCGTCGACAGTAACGGCGAGGTGATAGGCGATTAGCCCGTCCCCCCGGCGCAAAACAAAGTCCCCAACCTCACGGCCCAGATTCAGCGAGACTGAGCCCTGCAGTTTGTCAGCAAACGTTGTCGGTGTGTCTGGGGTTCTGAGGCGAACAGCGCGGCTCGCTTCATAAGGATGCTGCAGCGTACTGCAGCTACCCGGATAGATCTGACCCAGCGGGCCGGGTCGGGCGACCTTGTTGATTTGCTGTCGTGTGCAGTGGCAGATGTACGCCAGATCGCTGCTGATCAACTCTTTGATGGTTGCTTCGTAGGCATCGAGTCGGCTGCTTTGGTACAGGGGCGTTTCAGACCATTCGAATCCGTGGGCTTCAAGCGAGCGTAGTATGTCTGAGTCAGAGCCCGGGACCTGGCGCGGCGGATCGATGTCTTCGATGCGAATCAGCCATTCACCGTCATTTCTAAGCGCCTGAAGATAGCTGGCCATGGCTGCGACGAGCGAGCCGAAATGTAGCGGACCGGTAGGAGAGGGAGCGAACCGACCGCGGTAACTTCGGCCGGCTTGAGCAGCGCTTGCAGAACTGCCGGGCATCAGCGGGTGAGCCCGGCTTCATTGGGAAGAGGCTTAACGGTAGCGGTCGTCACTGTCACGGAACTGACGTTCTGCCAGTTCACGGCGTTCCTGAGCTTCCAGACTTAGCGTAGCGACCGGCCGGGCTTCCAGACGGCGCAGACCAATCTCTTCACCAGTCTCTTCACAGTAACCGTAGTCGCCTTCCTCAATCCGCTTCAGCGTCGCATCAATCTTCTTGATGAGCTTACGTTCGCGGTCGCGGGTGCGCAGCTCAAGGCCGAACTCGGACTCCTGAGTTGCGCGGTCCGTCGGGTCAGGGAAGTTGCTGGCCTCGTCCTGCATATGATGCATCGTGCGATCCACTTCGGCCATCAGCTCGGCTTTCCATGCCAGAAGGATAGCTTCGAAGTGATCCAGCTGATCATCATTCATGTAGGTTTCGCCGGCCTTGGCTTTATAAGGCGCGATGCCATGAATGGCATCTTCAGCATCGCTGTATTGAACATTGCGCTTGCGGTCTGAAACGCGAATGCGCTTTGGCGGCTGAGGCTTGGCAATAACCCGTTTTACCTTGGGCTTCTTGACAACCTTTTTCTTCGCAGCAGTTTTCTTCTTCGACGAAGTCGCAGCCGGTTTTACGGCAGCTTTTTTCTTGCTGGCTTTCTTCGCCGTCTTCTTCTTGGAAGGAGCCTTTTTGGCGACTTTCTTTTTGCTGACCTTTTTCTTCGCAGTTGCTTTCTTTGCTACCTTCTTCTTGCTCGCCTTTTTAGCGGCCTTTTTCTTCGAAGCTGGCTTCTTCGCCACCTTCTTCTTGCTGGCTTTCTTCTTCGCAGGTGCTTTCTTAGCCACTTTTTTCTTGCTGGCTTTCTTAGTGACCTTCTTCTTAGTCACCTTTTTCTTGCTGGCTTTTTTGGCAGCAGGCTTCTTGGCTACCTTTTTCGTGGCCTTCTTCTTGCTTGCAGCCTTCGTGGACTTCTTGGCTGCGGCTTTCTTGGCAGGAGCTTTTTTACTCACTGATTTCTTGGAAGATTTCTTCCTGGCGACCATGTTGAATCCCTTGCGAAAAATTTTTGAAACGCGGCATTATACATAGCCTGTGCCACGGTTGAAGCTCTATTTTCGTGTGCAGGTCTGCGCACCGGCCCAGTTTGGACTTGGTCTTAATCTGAGCGCAGTTTTCAGGGGTTATTCAGTGAATTGGTGAGACTTGCCGACGGCGACCAGTCAGCGGCGCTGTGCTCAACAACGACATCCGTATAGACGCCGCCCCGGACGTTGAAGTCGGCGGTTACCCGCAAGTAGCGCGGATCGATAGCGGCGACAAGGTCTTCAAGGATTTTGTTGGTAATTGCCTCATGGAAGGCGCCCTGGTCACGGTAGGACCAGTAGTACAGTTTCAATGCTTTCAATTCGATACAGCGATCTGCTGGCACGTATTCAAGCTTTATCGTGGCGAAATCAGGCTGCCCCGTTTTCGGGCACAGACAGGTGAACTCCGGCGTTTCGATTCGAATGATGTAGTCGCGGGCGGTATTCGGGTTCTCGAACGTCTCCAGAACGACGCTCTCCGGAGTCGGTTGCGGGGTCACTTTGGACATGAAATTTACCTTGAGGAAGAGGGACACAATCGTGTGCCAACCAGATTTTTTTACTTTACACTAGACCACTGATGTCGACCATGAGCGGCTGCCGTTCGTGGGATTATTATAAAGGCATCATCGGGGGAGTTTTGTTGCGGTTTTACGGGTTTTGCCGCTGCAAATACAGCTTTTTCGATGCTGCCAGATGGCCATCAGGCCACTAATTAGCGGGTTATTAAACAGTGCGTTTGAGCAAAATTAAGCTGGCTGGCTTTAAGTCATTTGTCGATCCCACCACGATTCTGTTGCCGAGCAATCTCGTCGGTGTCGTAGGACCAAACGGGTGCGGCAAGTCGAATGTGATCGATGCGATTCGCTGGGTGATGGGCGAGACCTCAGCCAAGAACCTCCGCGGCGACTCGATGACCGACGTTATTTTCAATGGTTCATCGCAGCGCAAGCCGGTCGGCAACGCCTCGATTGAACTCTTTTTCGACAACAGCGACGGCACGATTACGGGCCAGTTTGCCGGGTACAGTGAAATATCGATTCGCCGCAATGTGTCGCGCGACGGTACCTCGCAGTATTTCCTGAACAACGTCCGGTGCCGGCGCAAGGACATTATCGCTATCTTCCTGGGCACAGGCCTTGGCCCCCGCAGTTACTCGATCATCGAGCAGGGCATGATCTCCAGGCTGATTGAAGCTAAGCCGGAAGATTTGCGTGCTCATCTTGAAGAAGCAGCCGGCATTTCGAAGTACAAGGAACGCCGCCGTGAAACCGAGAATCGCATTCGCCATACCCGTGATAACCTCGATCGCTTAAATGACCTGCGCGAAGAAGTTGAAAAGCAGATTGTTCATTTGCAGCGTCAGGCGAAGCAGGCCGAACGTCATAAGAATCTAAAGCAGGAACAGCATCAGTTGGATGCCGAGTGCCTTGCCATTCGTTTGCGTGAGCACGACCAGGCTCTGCAGGCGACGAAGGCAGAGTATGAGCAGTATCAGACCGGTTACGAATCGGCCGTGGCTTCGCAGCGTCGCGTTGAGGCTGAAACGGAGACTGCCAGAGAGAAGCAGCACGAGGTCAGTGAGGCACTCAGCGAAGTGCAGGCTGCCCACTACAAAGCCGATCTCGAGATCTCTCAGTTGCAGCAAGGCATTGAACACAACAAGGCCACCACCGAGCGTCAGCAGGCTGATCTGGCTGAAGCACAGGAACAGCTGACTAAGATCACCCATGAAATTGAGGTGGATGAAGAGCAGCTGCGCAGTCTGGATGAACGTCTGAATGAGATCAGTCCCGATCTCGAGCGTCTGCGGTCTGCGACGGCAACCAGTAATGAGGCGCTGGAGAAGTCAGAAGGTGAACTGAATCGCTGGCGTGAATCCTGGCAGGAAGTGAATAACGCGATCTTCGAAACAACGCGCACGACGGAGGTGGAAGAAGCCCGTATTCATCATCTCGATGAGCAGCAGCAAGAGCTCGCGCGGCGCCGCCAGACTCTGGAGGGTGAGCTCGCTGAGTTGTCGGTTGATACGCTCGAGAATGATCTTGCTGACAAGATTCGTGCCGAATCTGAAGCATCGGGCAAGGCGGAAAGTCTTGGTCGCAAGTTGCAGGACGTGGTCGCCATGATCAATAACCTGCGCGAGCAGGAGAAAGTAGTCACTGCCGAGCTTGAAGCATCGCGGAATGAGCTTGAGTCGCACAAAGCCCGGTTCATGACGCTGGAGGCGTTGCAGAAAGCCGCTTTGGGTCAGGACAAAGAGGCGGTAGAGGGTTGGTTGAAGACCCATTCATTGGGCGACCGGCCCCGTCTGGGTCAGCAGATCAGCGTAGAAAGTCCGTGGGAAAAAGCTGCAGAGACGGTTCTGAGCAGCATGCTTCAGGCCGTCGATGTTGGCGATTTTGAAGCGCATTTGAACGGCGGGTTGCCCGACGCGGATTTGGTGTTGCTTGGTGAGAGTCAGAGTTCGGAGACGCAGAGCTATTCGGACGTCCCGACGCTGCTTTCTAAAGTGAGTAATGCCGGCAGTGTCGCTGGTATGTTGAAGCAGGTGAAACTGGCGGATAGCCTGGGTGAAGCCTTGCGCCTGCGCCATAGCCTGGGTGATACGGAGTCCGTTATTACCCCTGAAGGTCTCTGGGTTAGCAAAAATTGGGTGCGGATTAATCGTGCTGAAGATGAAAGCGGCGGCGTGATCACCCGCGAGCAGGAAATGCGCAGCCTGCAATCAGAAATCCAGAGCTTTGAAGCGGCCGTGGCGCGCAACGAGCAACGGCGCATCGATACCAACCGTCAGTTGGAGCAGCAGGAGCAACTGCGCGGTCAGCTCCAGGCCGATCACAATGTTTCCGTTCAGGCGGCAGCACAAGCCAATGCGGCGTTGAACGCGTTCCGTCAGGACGTTGATAAAACCCGCAGCCGGCAGTCTGCTTTGCTCGAAGAGCTGCAGGGAGCCAAACGTCAGTTTGAGTCCGTGGGTAACCTGATTCGGGAGGCGCAGTCGCGTCTATCGCAGGCAGGTGAGCAAGGTTCCGGTCATTCCGAGCGACGCGACGTTCTGCAGGCACAGCAGGAAGCATTGAACGCGGCCGTTGAGGCTGCGCGCGAAGCGGCAGAGGGCGAGCGTCAGCGTTTGCAGGAACTGACTATTGAACTGGAAAGCCGCCGTTCGAGCCGCGAGTCCGCCAGCACTACGCTTGAGCGTGCGCAGTTGGCGCGCACTCAGCTTACACAGAGAATTGAAAGCCTGAACTCAAGCATTGAGAAAAACGCCGGGCCGTTAGCGGAACTGCAGGAAAAACTGCAGGGTGGGTTGCAGCGGAAGCTGGAGGTGGATGCTGAGCTCAAACAGCGTCATCAGAACCTGGATGCTGCGAACTCGATGCTGAATGAGCTCGAACGCCAGCGCTCGCAGAGCGATAAGCGTGTCAGCGAAGCCCGTGAGCAGGTCGATAGCCGCCGCATGAAAGTGCGCGAAATCGAAGTGCGTCGTGAGGGTATCTCCGAGCAGTTTGCCGAGCTGGATATGGCTCTCGAGGATGTGCTCAATGCGCTTCCCGAGGATGCCTCTACAGCGGCCTGGGAAGAGAAGCTGGAGAAAATTGGTCGCAGTATCGAGCGCCTCGGCAATGTGAACCTGCTGGCGATCGAAGAGTTTGAAGAGCAGTCTGAACGTAAGGTGTATCTCGATGCACAGTTTGAGGATCTGACTGCGGCACTCACGACGCTTGAAAATGCCATTAAGAAGATCGACCGCGAAACACGCAGTCGCTTCCAGGAAACCTTTGATAACGTCAACGCGGGTATGCAGCGTATCTTCCCGCGCCTGTTCGGCGGTGGCCATGCCTACCTGACTTTGGAAGGCGATGATGTATTGACCGCTGGCGTCTCGGTAATGGCGCAGCCTCCCGGAAAACGCAACAGCAGCATTCATTTGTTATCCGGTGGTGAGAAAGCGCTGACAGCAGTGTCGTTGGTGTTCGCGATTTTTGAACTCAACCCGGCACCATTCTGTCTGCTTGATGAGGTTGATGCACCGCTTGACGATGCCAACGTTGGCCGCTTCTGCGATATCGTTCGCGAGATGTCAGAACATGTTCAGTTCCTGTTTATCACGCACAATAAAATCACGATGGAGTTGGCTGGCCAGTTGATGGGTGTCACGATGCATGAACCGGGCGTATCGCGTCTTGTTTCCGTGGATATTGACGAAGCGGTTAAACTGGCTGCACTGTAAATTCCTGGCTCGTCGTCGTTCCGGGTGCTGTGCTTACTGATTGAGCGTCTCTATGTCATTGCGTTTGACCTTGCTGTGTATCGGGCTAGTCATTCTGGTTGGCGTTTTTCTGCATTCTCGCGGCGTGTTCAGCCGTCTCTTTTCCTACCGGCCTAAGTTGCCGCTGCCGACCGCACGGGAGCGCAAAGAGCCCGTGCTTGATGCCGATGATTCCGTGGACGTGAGCCCGCAGGATACACCTGCAGAGCCTCAGCAGTTTGGTCGTCTGCATCAGGTAGGTCAGGTGGAGCCCAATGAGCCTGCAGTAGAGAAAAAGATTGTCGCAATTCGACTCGTGCCGGAGCACGACGAAGCGTTTCCGGCAGAGAAGCTGATTCTGGCGATGCGGGGACGTGGATTGGTTCACGGCGAACTCGGCATTTTTCATCGTGCCGATAGCGACGGTGTTGATGCCGGCACGTTTTGTATCGCTAACCTGGTTGAGCCGGGTTCTTTTGACCTGACACAAATTCATGATTCCAGTTATCCGGGGGTCAGCATATTCATGATTCTCCCGATTGTCTCCGGCGGTGTTGAGGCCTTTGACGACATGCTGGCGGTGTCGCGTGACTTGGCGTCCGATTTGGATGGCATCCTGCTCGACGAAGCAGGGCTGCGTATGAGCATTCAACGTGAGCGCTACCTGCGTGAAGAAGTCATCGAGTATGAGCGACAGCGTTCGGGTGTGGCCCGGCAGCTATGAGCAAACCCGTTTCCGCTGAGGCTTATAAGGCGCTTAAGGCTGAGATTGAGCAGCATCAGTATCACTACTATGTGCTGGATGATCCTGTCGTTCCGGATGCCGAGTTTGACCGGCTTTTCAAAGAGCTTCTCGAGATCGAGAAAGCACACCCGGACTGGCTTACAGCGGATTCGCCCAGCCAGCGTGTGGGCGCAAAACCCATGGATGGCTTTGCCGAGGTCCGGCATCAGCAGCGGATGTTGTCACTGGACAACGCGTTTCAGGATACGGACGTTGAGGATTTTGAACGGCGTATTCGGGAGCGTTTGAAATCGACAGCGACGATCCGGTTCTCTGTGGAGCCAAAGCTGGATGGCACAGCGATTAGCTTGCTGTATGAAAACGGCGTGCTTGTCAGAGGGGCGACTCGCGGCGATGGTGAAACGGGCGAAGATGTCACGCATAACGTAAAAACGATCGCCTCGGTTCCACTGCGCTTGCGCGGCAGCGGTTATCCGGAAGTCCTGGAAGTTCGCGGTGAGATTTTTATGCCGACCGCGGGGTTCGAGGCCTACAACGAACGCGCCCGCGAGGGCGGTGACAAGGTGTTTGCCAATCCGCGAAATGCCGCCGCCGGCAGTTTGCGACAGCTGGACCCGGCGATAACCGCAACCCGCCCGCTGGATATTTTTGTTTATGGAGTAGGGCTTATCGAGCGGGGCGAACTGCCTTCGGAGCACTCAAAGGCGCTGAAGAAGTTGCAGGAGTGGGGGCTCAAGGTGTGTCCGGAAGTCGCTGTTGTTGATGGCGCTGCCGGTTGTCTCGAATACTATCGCAGTATCGGCGAGCGCCGTGACTCATTGCCCTATGAGATCGATGGGGTGGTCTACAAAGTCGACAGCTACGCTTTGCAACAACAGCTGGGACAGGTGTCACGTGCGCCCCGCTGGGCTCTGGCACACAAGTTCCCGGCGCAGGAAGAGCTTACTGTGGTTGAGGCGGTTGATTTTCAGGTCGGGCGAACCGGTGCAGTAACACCGGTAGCGCGGCTTAAGCCCGTTGCCGTGGCGGGAGTGGTCGTTTCTAACGCAACACTGCACAACATAGATGAGCTACAACGTAAGGATGTCCGGGTCGGGGACACTGTGATCGTCAGGCGTGCGGGCGATGTCATTCCCGAAGTGGTGCGCGTGGTGCCCGACAAGAGAACCGGTGCGCCAGCTCCTGTATCGCTGCCAGCCCATTGCCCGGTTTGTGGTTCCGACGTGGTTCGCGTTGACGGAGAGGCGGTAGCAAGATGCACGGGCGGTCTGGTCTGTGCCGCGCAGCGCAAGGAAGCGCTGAAGCACTTTGTCTCCCGCAAAGCGCTCGATATCGAGGGCTTGGGCAGTAAGCTGATCGAGCAGCTGGTCGACGCGGGTGATGTAGAGCACTTTGCTGATTTGTTCAGCGTGTCTGCTGAGCGTCTGGCCGAGCTGGATCGAATGGGGGAAAAGTCTGCTGCAAATCTGGTTGCTGCCCGAGATACTGCCAAGTCCACCACACTGCCAAGGTTTCTGTACGCACTTGGGATTCGGGAAGTCGGAGAAGCAACGGCGCTTAATCTCGCACGGCATTTTGGCGACCTTGGCGCAATCATCGCGGCGGACGAAGAAGCGTTGCAGGAAGTTGACGATGTTGGCCCCGTTGTCGCTCAACACATAAACAGCTTTATGCAGCAGCCTCATAACCGTGAGGTCATTGATGAGTTGCAAAACACCTACGGCATTCACTGGCCGATCATTGATACGACGCAGTCGGCTCCGGATCTGCCGCTGACCGGGAAAACGGTTGTCGTGACAGGCACGCTGACAGGGATGACCCGCACCGAAGCCAAGGAGGCGATTCAGAAGCTGGGTGGTAAAGCCGCAGGCAGCGTTTCGGCTAAGACCAGCTACCTGTTAGCAGGAGCAAACGCGGGCTCTAAACTGGCCAAAGCTGAGCAACTCGGCGTTCCGTTGATGACCGAGGAGGAACTTGAAGATCTGCTCGCAAACAACCAGATATGAGCTTTTTCGACCATATATGGTAAATACTCTTAAGGGTCATGAGCTTCTCTAAGCTGTTGTTTTAAATAGACTGCCTCCTGCGTCAAACC
>CAYLLI010000015.1:0-235 GCA_964384295.1 uncultured Chromatiaceae bacterium | reverse complement strand
AACCATTTATGGTCGAAATAGCGCATATATGGCTATTTTCTTTGACTCGCCGCATTCTGATACCTATATTGCAATGCATGCTTAGCGAAATTCAGAAGAAGATGCTTTCGGCTCTTTATCTCGTCTTGCACCCCCTTGCCAGATCACTTTTGCGACTGGGGATCAGCCATGCTGAGTTTTCTGAAGTTTCAAAAATGGCTTTTGTTAATGCGGCTTCGGACGAGTTTGGGAAACG
>CAYLLI010000014.1:11370-23956 GCA_964384295.1 uncultured Chromatiaceae bacterium | reverse complement strand
GAGCGGGTGGACTTGCCGTTGGTTGTCGATGCCGATACCGGTTTCGGTAATGCGCTGAACGTGCAACGTACCGTCAAACTGTTTGAGCGGATGGGTGCGACTGCGATTCAGCTTGAAGACCAGACTCTGCCGAAACGCTGTGGTCATCTTGCCGGTAAAACTCTGGTCGGTGTCGACGAGATGCTTGGAAAACTGCATGCGGCATTGGATGCCCGCGCCGACGCCGATACGATGATTGTCGCGCGCACTGACGCTCTGGCGGTGGAAGGAATTGATGCTGCGCTCGATCGTGCCGAGGCGTATGCGGACGCAGGCGCCGATTTGCTGTTCGTCGAAGCACCCCGTGATGAGGCGCAACTGCGCCAGGTGAGTAACCGGTTGGGCAGCAAAGTCCCTCTTCTGGTTAATATGGTCGAAGGCGGGCGCACGCCGCTGATGCCAGCATCGACGCTGGGTGAGCTCGGATTCAGTTTGGTGATCTATCCGGGGGCCATGGTTCGGGTTATTACCAAAGCCGCCCAGGACTACCTGCAGGAGCTTAGCGCTCAAGGGACCACCGCGGGAATGCTCGATAATATGCTGAACTTCAGTCAGGTCATGGAGTTAGTCGGGCTCAGCGATATGGTCGCCGATGGCCAGCAGTACTCGGGTGAGCTTAAGAGTGCGACCGATCACAAGGACGACCGTTCGGGCGAATAGCTGCTCCTTGTGTCTGACCCTGCAAAAGAAAGATTCCCTTTAGCGTGTGTAGTTAAGGTGTGAGTCCGGTAAACTGACGCCCCATGAAACGCACAACACAGTTTAGACAGCTCCTCAATTCTCCTGAACTCGAGTTCCTGCTCGAAGCACACAACGGAATTAGCGCGAAGATCGGCGAGGAAGCCGGTTTTAAGGCTCTTTGGGCAGGCGGGCTCTGCATGTCCGCTCAGTACGGCGTGCGCGACAGCAATGAGGCCAGCTGGACTCAGGTGCTGGAAATGCTGGAGTT
Organism: uncultured Chromatiaceae bacterium; assembly: GCA_964384295.1. Lineage (GTDB taxonomy): Bacteria > Pseudomonadota > Gammaproteobacteria > Steroidobacterales > JABIQA01. Next base: position 22,968 of record CAYLLI010000014.1, on the reverse strand, counting down.
CATGGCCGATGCGACCAGTATTCCGATTCTGCTGGATGGCGATACCGGTTACGGCAACTTCAATAATGTCCGGCGTCTGGTGAACAAACTTGAACAGCGCAACATTGCTGCCGTTTGCATCGAAGACAAGCTGTATCCGAAAACCAATAGTTTCATTGACGGTGAGAAACAGCAGCTGGCCGAGATCGATGAGTTCTGCAGCCGCATTAAAGCGGGCAAAGATGCGCAGTCTGACGATGACTTTTGCATCATCACCCGCGTTGAAGCATTCATTGCAGGCTGGGGTTTAAGTGAGGCGCTGAAGCGGGCCGAGGCGTATCACGAAGCCGGCTCAGACGGCATTTTGATTCACAGCGCACTGCGTGATCCGAGCGAAGTTCTGGCCTTTAAGAGAGAATGGGCGGATCGTTCCCCGGTGGTGATCGTTCCCACCAAATACTATTCAACGCCGACAGACGTGCTGCGCGAAGCCGGTTTTTCGATGGCGATCTGGGCGAACCAGATGCTGCGCGCTGCGATCGTTGCCTATCAGGAAACGGCGGAAGCGCTGATGGCTGAGCAGACCCTGGTTGCGGTTGAAGACAAGGTTGTTCCGGTCAAAGAAATCTTCCGGCTGCAGGGCGCTTCGGAACTTCAGGAAGCCGAAGAACGCTATCTGCCGAAAACCGGCGAACAGTCGCAAGCCATTGTGCTCGCTGCTTCGCGTGGTTCGGCGCTCGGCGACCTGACGGCCAGCAAGCCGAAGGCGATGGTGGATATTCAGGGCCAGCCTTTGCTCGGCCACATTATCTCCGCCTACAACAATAGCGGTATCAAAAATATTTCGGTCGTGCGCGGGTATCTCGCGGATAAGGTGGATTTGCCGGCCGTCAATTACGTTGACAATGCAGACTATGCCGATACCGGCGAGCTGTATTCGCTGAACGAGGCCTTGCAGGCGGATGCTGATATTGCGGGCGATCTATTTGTGTCGTTCGGCGACGTGCTGTTTAAACGTCATATTCTCGATCAACTCGCCGAACCCGATGAAGACTTTGTGATCGCGGTCGACACGAACTGGCAGGAGTCGGTTAACCGGAGTCGCGCGGCCGATTACGTCAGCTGTTCAGAGCCATACTCAAGACAGGCGTTTAATCATCGCGTGTTGTTGACCGATGCCGGCGAACAGCTTGCTGATGATGCGATCAACGGCGAGTGGACGGGGTTGTTGCGCGTGTCGCATTCGGCGATGCCGCGGTTCCGTGAGGCTGTTGCCGATATTGTCGGGAGTGCAGAGGGCCGGACTGCGAAGCTGCACCATGTGCTGGCGGCGTTAGCGGCGAGCGGCGAAGCGGTCAGAGTGGTGTACACCACCGGGCACTGGCTCGATATCGACAGCCTTGATGATTTGGTTGCCGCCGGGCGTTTTTCGTAAGCACGGCAGTACCGACCTTTATTCACCGGACACAAAGCGCGAAGAACAAAATGATTAAGGCGCAGAGTTTTATTGAAGCAGCACGGGAGCACGGCTTTAATCTGTACACAGGTGTGCCGTGTTCGTATCTGAAACCGTTCATTAACTACGTCATCGATTCGCCGGATCTGCGCTATGTGGGTGCGGCGAACGAAGGTGATGCGGTTGCGATTGGCGCCGGTGCGCAGCTCGGCGGACAGCGCAGTGTGGTGATGTTTCAGAACTCGGGGTTGGGCAATGCCGTTAGCCCGCTGACGTCGCTGACCTTTACGTTTGAACTGCCGGTATTGCTGATTCCGACGTTGCGCGGAGAGCCGGGCGGGGCTCCTGACGAGCCTCAGCATGAGTTGATGGGGCAAATTACCACCGAGCTTCTCGAACTGATGCGGATTCCCTGGGAGTTTTTTCCTGTCGAGGAAGACCAGATTCAGCCCGCACTTCAGCGCGCCGTAAACTACATGGACGAAACCGGCAGGCCGTATGCGCTGGTCATGCGCAAAGGCAGCGTGGATAGCGTGACGCTGCAATCGCAGCCGGAAGCAAGGCCTTTGACGCCATCTGTTGCCGAACCGGCCGGACCCGTAGCGACACGCAGGGAATTGCTGCAAGCCGTTCAAGCGGCAGTGGGAGATGCCGATGTTGTGCTCGCCACAACGGGCTACACCGGGCGTGAGTTGTTTGCGGTCGGCGACAAACCGAATCAGCTGTATATGGTTGGCTCGATGGGTTGCATCAGCGTCCTCGGGCTGGGTCTGGCTATCGCACAGCCGGATCGGAAAGTCATCGTGCTGGACGGTGACGGTGCTGCGCTGATGCGGATGGGGGCCATGGCCACGGTCGGGTACGAGCGACCGTCTAACCTGATTCATATTTTGCTGGACAATGGTCTGCATGAGTCGACCGGCGGCCAGTCCACAGTGGCAGGTTCTGTCGATTTCTGCGGTATCGCAAGCAGTTGCGGGTATTCCGACGTCCGCAGTGTTGCCGAGCCGGAAGTGCTTGCGCAGCTGCTGCGCGAGCAGACAGAGGCGCTGCAGTTTGTGCATGTGCCGATGCGGCCGGGCATTCCCGAAGGCTTGCCCCGCCCCGATGTGACGCCGGTGGAAGTCGCGCGTCGGCTGCAAGCGCTGATTGGATCCTGAACAAAGAGTGACGAGACCATGGTGAGACAGGTATTACTGAACCCGGGCCCTGTGACGCTAACCGATGGTGTGCGTGCCGCGTTAGGCCGCGGCGACTGGTGTCATCGCGAACCTGAATTTGCTGAGTTGATGCAGTCGATCGTGCGCGATCTTGCCACGGTATACCCGGAAACCGCGGGTGGTTATGAGGCTGCCGTGTTGACAGGTTCAGGTACATCAGCCGTTGAAGGCATGTTGCAGAGCTTTGCGCCTCGTCAGGGTAAAACCCTGGTGGTGTCGAATGGCGTGTACGGTGAGCGCATGGCGGCCATGCTTAAGATGCAGGGCAAACCGTACCTGTGTACGAAGGGCGACTGGCTGCAGCCGATTGATACGGCTGTGGTGACAGCGCTGCTGGAAGAACATGCCGATGTGTCAGCAGTTGCTGTGGTCCACCATGAAACGACAACCGGCAGGCTGAATGACCTTGAGCCATTGGGCGCGTTGTGCCGTGAGCGTAATCTTGACCTGTTGCTTGATGGTGTCAGCAGTTTTGCTGCTGAGAGTATTGAGTTTGAAGGTTGGAATGTTGCGGCAGTCGCTGCGACGGCCAACAAATGTGTCCACGGAGTGCCTGGGTTGTCTTTTGTGTTGGCCCGCAACGACCTGTGGCAGCGGGACAGCCAGGCCGGCAGCGTCTATCTGGATATGCACAGTTACCACAAGGCGCAGCATGGCAGCGGGTTTTCGCCGTTTACTCAGGCTGTTCAGCCGGCGTTCGCGCTTGCGGTAGCGCTGCACGAGCTCGAGCAGGAAGGCGGCTGGCAAAAGCGCCGCATGAAGTATGTGGAGCGTGCTCAGCATATCGCCGACGTGCTGGAACCGCTCGGCGTAAAAACGCTGTTACCGAAAGAAGACTACTCCGCGGTGTTGTGGACCTGGCTGTTGCCGGATTGCTGGACCTACGAGCGCTTGCATGACGTTCTGAAAGCAGAAGGCTTCGTGATTTATGCCGGTCAGGGCGAACTTGCGAGTCAGGTGTTCCGGATTGCGCACATGGGCGATATCGATGCTGACGTGCCGCGACTCTGCGCGCTGCTCCAGGACTGTTTTGCATGAGCGGGTCTGAGGATCGTGTAGATCTTGCGGTCATTCTTGCCGCGGGTATGGGCACACGCTTGCGTGATGCGCACAGCGGCCTTCCGAAGGGTTTTTTGCAGCTGGGCGATGAGCCGATTGTGGTCGAGTCGATCGCCCGGCTTCGCGCTGCCGGCGTGCAGCGAATTCTGATCGTCACCGGACACCTGTCCGAGTTTTATGAGGAACTGGCGTCAACCGACCCGGATATCAATACGGTTCACAATGCCAGATACGCTGACTCCGGAAGCATGTATTCACTCTGGTGCGCGCGGGACAAAATCGACGGCCCGTTTTTGTTGCTCGAAAGTGACATTATCTATGAGCAGCGGGCGCTGGATGTGCTGCTGGACGGTCCGGATGCAGCCGTGTTGTTGTCCGGCCCGACGCATGCCGGCGACGAGGTTTACGTGGAAACCGAGGGTGAGGGTGCTAACGAACACCTGTACGCCATGTCGAAAGATCCGGATGCGCTCGGAGCCGATCCGTCCGGTGAACTGGTGGGAATTAGTCGGATTTCATCGGAGTTGTTCCGCTACATGCGCGAATACGCCGAGATGGAGTTTCATCAGGACAACCTGCGCGTCGACTACGAAACCGATGCGCTGGTGCATGCCGGCCGCCAAATGCCTGTTGCGTGCCCGGTAATCAGTGATTTGGTCTGGGGTGAAATTGACGATCCGTCGCATCTGGAGCGCGCGCGGGAGCGCGTTTACCCCAATCTCTAGCGGTATGCGGTTCGCGAGTCACGGGGACGAATATTGACGCCAAATGACCATGAGGCTGCGGTAAGATTTGCGTCATCAGAAACGACAGAGTGAAGATATGAATACTGTGAAGAAAGCACTGAGCTTATCGACAACGCGTAAGCGGGTGCTGCGACGTGATACGACGGCGCTTGCAGCTGTAGCGGTTTCATTGGCGGCTCAGCCTGCCTTTGCGTACCTCGATCCCAGTACCGGCGGCATGATCCTGTCTGCGATTCTTGGTCTGTTCGCAACCGTGGGTCTGGCTTTGAAAACCTATTGGTACAAGCTGAAGAATATCGTCACAGGCAGAAAGCCTGAGGCGTCAACTGAAGCGACTGAAGAGCAGGATTCAACCGATACTCCCTCGGCACCCTGAGGGTCCTGTCGGGTAAGCACCTGACCTTTTTCGTTTTGCCCTTTACAATCCATCTGTCAGGCAACTGACCGATGGATTTTTTGTGCGTAGCGCTTTTCCGGAGTTTGCCTCGCGCCAATAGAGGGACACATTACGAATGTTTCAGGGCTTAAAGAACTGGCAAGCGTCGCGGGCGTTTAAAGCGATTCCGCGCGCTGAACGTCGCATTGTGATCTATGCCGAAAGCGGTCAGGACTGGCATCACTTTAAGCCCGTGGTTGATTATCTGACCGACGAGCTCGATGAATCCGTCATCTATGTGACGTCGACCGCGGATGATCCTGTGCTGCAGCTCGCGCATCCGCGAATCCGTGCTTTTAACATTGGCTCGGGAGCAGTCCGGACGGCGTTCTTCCAGTGGCTGGATGCCGACGTCATGGTGACGACGATGTGCGATTTGCACAACTTGCAGCTGAAGCGTTCCATTCATCCGGTCTATTACGGCTTCATGTTCCACTCGCTGGTGAGCACGCACATGGCCGACCATGCGAACACGTACGACCACTACGACGGCATTCTGTGTGCCGGCCCGCATCACACCAAAGAGATTCGCAAGCGCGAAGGCATGCAGAACCTGCCGGCTAAAGACTTGTTCGAACATGGTTATCACCGGGTTGAGCAGCTGATGCTGGAACGGCGCGATCCCGCAACGTCGGCGACTGACGGTGTGCGCGTATTGCTGGCGCCCTCATGGGGTGACAATACGATTCTGAACGTCTGCGGTGTCGAGCTTACCGGTATTTTGCTGGAGGCCGGCTTTCACGTGACGCTGCGCCCGCATTTTCAGACCCGCTGGGTGTCGCCCGAGGTAATCGACCGTGTGGTTGCCGCGTATTCCTCTCACCCGGCCTTTGAGTTGCAGGAGCAAATGGCTGACAACGACTCACTGCTGGACTCTCACATTATGATTACTGACTGGTCCGGTGCGGGGATGGATTATGCGCTGGGGTTGGAGAAACCGGTGTTGTATATCGATGTGCCCGTTAAAGCCCGCAACGATGTGTGGCCGGAGCTCGACATCGAACCGTTTGAATCCTACATTCGCGATAAAATCGGCGCGATTGTTTCTCCTGATGATTTGAGCGCTGTGCCCGAGGCCATTCAGGGGCTGGTGGGCTCGCCTGACGCATTCCGCGAGAGCATGCAACGCATTCGAAACGAGTGGCTGTTTAATGTCGGACATAGCCCGGAAGCCGGCGCTAAAGCGATACAGCAAATGCTTGAGTTGGCGAAAGCAAAAAAGGCTGCGCAGCCAAACACGAAGGCACAATGATTAATCTGCAGACAGGAAGTATCCGATGACCGATCAATCCGGCGCGCCCGCGCCATTGCCGGCGGACCTGCCGCGCGCCACGTTATGGCGCTGGACCGGCTGGTTTGGAATTTCGAATGCCGCGATTTTTTTGCTGGTCGGACTGCGCTATCTGTTTGCAACACAGCTACCTGATGACTCTCTAGCGTGGCTGTATATGGTGCTGGCTTCGATTAGCCAGTTTGCCGTGCTGGGCACGCTCCCTTTGTTGTTGCTATCGCTGCCGCTTGTGTTGGTGCGCGCCCCGCGACGCTGGGTCTCCGGGGCGGGTATTGTCATTGCCGCTGTGTCTTTGACGCTGCTGATTCTCGATACCAATATTTTTGCTCAGTACCGTTATCACATGAGCGGACTGACCGTTGCCATTTTTGAAACCAGTACCTGGTTTTTTGCGGCTGTCGTTCTGCTGTCGATGCTGGTCTTTGAAACCTTGCTGGCCGGAATTATCTGGCGCTATTGCATCGGGCCTCGCCGCGGCAAGCCCGGGGTGTGGCTGGCGACAGTGTTGGTTTCCGGTGCATTGGTCGGGCAGGGCATTCATATTTGGTCCGATGCGACGGCGTATGTGCCTGTCACCAGCTTTACCCGGGTGCTGCCGCTGTACTTTCCGTTAAAGGCGAAACGCCGAATGGTGCAACTGGGCCTGATGGACGAAGCAGAGATGGAGCGGCGGCGCAGCAGCAACATGGCGCGCTTGCCGGATGCCGGGCAGTTGCGGTATCCGCTCAAGCCCCTGCAGTGCGCGATACCGGAACAACTGCCTAACATTGTGTTCATTGTGGTTGACGCGATGCGCCGGGATCAGATCAGTGCGGAACTGACGCCGACGATTGCGGCGTTTGCCGGGGAGAGTCTTGATTTTCAAAATCACTACAGCGGTGGCAATTCGTCTCGGATGGGTTTCTTCTCGATGTTCTATGGGCTGCCGAGTACCTATTGGCAGTCGTTTTATAGTGCGCAACGCCCGCCGGAATTTATGCGTCTGGTGAACGAGGCCGGCTATACAATGGGTTTATTTAGTGGTGTCGGTTTTGGCAGTCCGTCGCAGATTGACCGGACGGTCTTCGCGTTGAACCAGGATCAACTGCAAAACGTTGCCGTCGGTGATGATGTGGCGTCGACGCTCGCCGTGACGGAGAACTTTACGCGCTGGTTTGACGGGGTTGCAGGTCAGGAGCCGTTCTTCGGTTTCGTCTACTTTGATGCGGGTTCTGATTTGCCGCCGCCACCGGGGGTGGACGAGTCGTTACTGTCAGAAGCTCAGGCAGTGCAGGCGGGCTACCGGCGCGGGTTGCAACTGGCGGACGGCGAGATTGCCAAAGTGTTGGCAGAGCTGGAGGCAGCGGGTGTCACTGATAATACGTTGGTTATCTTGTCCAGCGATCACGGCTATGAGTTTGATGAACTCGGTCTGGGTTACATCGGGCATGCCAGTAACTACAGCCGTTATCAGCTGGGTTCGACACTGATGCTCCGCTGGCCCGGCAAAGCGCCGCAAGCATTTACGCATCGCAGTGCGCATCAGGATCTTCCTGTCACGCTGTTGCAGGAGTTTTTTGGCTGCGACAACGAGCCGGCGGACTTCGCCAGCGGCAAGAGCTTGTTCGACACTTCGGATTGGTCGTGGATGGTGGCCGGCAGCTATAACTCGCATGCCATCGTGCAGCCCGACAAAGTTGTCGTGACCTACCCCGGCGGGTTGGTCGAGGTTCTCGGTGCTGATTACAAGCCCGCAGCGGGTGTGTCGATCGATGGCGACGTTGCACAGGATGTGATGCTCGAAATGCGACGTTTTTATCAATGACTCGTTGGCTTCTATCAGCCGGACTAGCGCTGGTCTGTGTTTCGGCAACTGCCGGTGAGTTTGCTGTGCAGGTCGGCGCGCAGCAAATCGCTTTCACCAGCCGCGGCGGTGTGCCGGTGCGGTGGGTGAGTTGCTATCCGGATTGCGATGCTGAGAGTGCCGTGCGCGCTGAGTGGTTCAGCCCTGAAGACGGTTTTCTGCGCTGGAGCATTCAAGATGAACCGGCGTTGTCGCAGCAACTTCAGGAAGCCGAATTTACCGTGCAGCGCTCTGAGTTGCCGGACGCGATTGAACTGGTGTTTAGCGCTGCGGTGGTTTCCGGCGGTCAGCCCATTGAACTGGTTTACCGTCTGCCGAAGCAGGGCTATCAAAGTGAGTTTCTAGCCCGGGGTGCCGATGGTCTGGTCATCAGCATTGAGTCCGGTTCCGCGTTTATCCCCGAACAGCTGCCGGGTTTCGGCAGCATCTACAGCAAGGTTCAGCCGGTCACGATTCAAAGCAGTAGTTTCGAGTATCTGGAGCCGCCGGAGTCCGGTATTGCTGCCATCGAATTACCTGAGTCATCGGGGCTTGGGCTGCGCAACCGCTACTGGCTGTGGCTGCTGTCGCCGCAGCAGCCGACTGCAGGCGAGTTCGGGCTGATGGCTGAAAACCGGCCGCAGGTGTCAGTGCAGCTAGCGTCCGAATCCGGGTTTTTCGTTTACACAGGCCCGACCGACCTGGCGTCGCTGACGGCGGCCGATCCTCAATTGCGCAGCGTGCTGTTTTCGGCGATCTGGGACTGGCTGCGATTGCTGAGTTTTGGCTTGCTGTTCTTATTGGAAGCGCTGTATTCCGTCGTTGGAAATTACGGTGTTGCGATTATTCTGTTATCGCTGTCGGTAAAAGTATTGATGTTTCCGCTCACCTATATTGCGGATCGCTGGCAGGCGCAGGTGAACGCGACCAGTACGCTGCTGAAGCCACAGCTGGATGCGATTAAAGCGAACTACAAAGGTGAAGAAGCGCACAACCGGATTCTTGCCGTCTATAAAGAACACAACGTGTCGCAGTTTTACACGCTGCGCAGTCTGTTTGGTTTTCTTATTCAGATTCCGGTGTTTATCGCCGCGTTTGACATGCTGGCGGAGAGCTTTCCGTTGGGTGAGGCCGGGTTTTTGTGGATAGAGAATTTGGCGAAGCCGGATGGTTTTGCTGCTTTGCCGTTTGTGTTGCCGTTCTTTGGCGGTGAGCTGAACCTGTTGCCGTTCGCGATGACGGCGCTGACGATTGTTGCCGCCATTGTTCAGGAAGAGGCCGCATTAAGTGCTGACCTGCAGCGCCAGCAGCGTATCAAGCTGTTTTTGATGTCGGGCGCGTTCTTTTTGCTCTTTTACACATTCCCTGCCGGCATGGTGTTGTATTGGACCTCGAATAACCTGTTTCATCTGCTGAAAATACTGCCTGCCCGACTGTTGCGCAGCCCGTCAGACGCGAAATGATGCTGCGCTTTAAGGGGTTGGTTTCGCTTGTAAAACCCCGGAAGTGTGTAAAAATGACAGTTCGACTTAGGGGTTCGTGTTTTTGGGCAGTATGCGCATCCGGAGCGTTTTTTGGTTGACCACACTTCGACACTGACAGGGTTGCAGCGGGCGCTTAACGGGTCCCGTACCAGCGGCGGCATTGACGTCGCTTTCACCAAAATCGCTGTCGACTTTCAAACGATCACTTTCGATACGGCGGAGCAGACGATTGCCTCCGGCGTTCAGGGCTTGCTGGACGGCACGGGCGCCGGCGCCGTCGCGCTGGCTTTGCTTGCTGACGACAGCAATACCTTTGAATGCGTGCATGTGGCGCGCTCCGATTTCAGTACCGCTAATCCGTCGCAACTGGAGAACGAACGCCTGACCCAGTGGCCGTGGTTGGCGCAGCAGTTACAGCATCTTGCCCTGGTTGAAGTGCTGGATACGTTGCAGCCACCCGCCGGAGCAGAGCTGGATTGCGCGCGATTGGCCGAACTGAACATTGCGTCGATGATGCTGATCGGTTTTCACGTGCGGGGTCGACCTGCCGGTTTTCTGGCATTGTGTTTCGGACAGCCGCTTGAGGCGATGGATGTCGATCATAAGCTGCTGCTGAAGCTTGCCGGAACCAGTTTTGCATCGGGACTCGAGCGCCTCTGGTCCAATCGCGAGATTGAGGACGCTGCCGAAAGGCGTGAGCTGGTCACGCTCACTGCCAACGATGGCTTGTGGGACTATGACGCCCGCGCCGACCGGATTGAGTTTTCGCCTCAGTGGAAACACATCATGGGGTACGACGACGATGCGTTGGCGATGAGTCCGCCGGACTGGCGCCGGCTGATTCATCAGGACGATCTGGCAAGGGTGCAAACCGTGTTGCGTACTCATTTGGCGGGCGATACGCCGTTGTTTGAAAGTACTCACCGTATGCAGCGCTACGATGGTGACTGGCGCTGGATGAAGTGCCGCGCGAAGGCCCTGTTTGACGATCACGGTCGGTTGCGCCGCATTGTCGGTGTTGAAACCGATATCACTGAGCAGAAAGTCTATGAGGAGGCGCTGTTTCGCGAGAAAGAAAGCGCCCAGATCACCCTGCAGTCCATCGGCGATGGTGTGATTACCACCGATGCAGAAGGCCGCATCGAATATCTGAATCCCGTTGCGCAGGATCTGACCGGCTGGAAAATTGACGACGCGCTCGGACGCAACCTGGACGAAGTGTTTCGCGGCTTTCATGAGGAAACGTGCGAGCCGCTGGAAAATCCGCTGGCGCAGTCAATGGATCGCAACCGGTCGATTAAGTCGGTTCGTCCGAGTCTGTTGATTCGTCGCGATGGCAACGAAATCTACGTTGAAAGTACCGCCTCGCCGATCCGTGACGACCGTGCCAATGTCACCGGCGGTGTGCTGGTTTTCCACGACGTCAGTGAAGCACGTGAGCTGAACCGCCGTCTCAGCTATCACGCCAGTCACGACCTGTTAACCGGTCTCGTGAACCGTCGGGAGTTTGAACTGCGCATGGAGCGCGCTTTGAAGAGTGCCCGCGCGGGCGAGACTTCGTATGCGCTTTGCTACCTTGATCTCGACCGGTTCAAAATCGTCAATGACACCTGTGGTCACGGAGCCGGTGATTCACTGCTGGGCCAGATCGGCGCTTTGTTGAAATCGAAGATTCGCTGGCGCGACAGTCTTGCTCGGCTGGGTGGTGATGAGTTCGGGGTATTGCTGGAAAGCTGTACGATGGATGAGGCCGTGCATGCGGCGGAAGATCTGGTCAATGCCATTCAGGAATTCAAGTTCAGCTGGGAAGACCGCAGCTTTGCGTTGACCGCCAGCGTTGGTGTTGTGCCGATCACGGCCGATAACGAGGATGCCGCGGCATTGCTGACCATTGCCGACAGTGCCTGTGCTGCTGCTAAGGAAGCGGGCCGTAACCGCATCTACACGTATCAGGAAAACGACATCGATATGATGCGTCGTCGTCGCGAGATTCAATGGGCTGCGCGCATCAACAATGCTTTGGAAGAAGGCCGGTTTGAACTGTTCCGTCAGACCATTTTGCCGCTGAATGTGGACGAGCGCGGTGAGCACTACGAGTTGTTGCT
>CAYLLI010000014.1:4365-11360 GCA_964384295.1 uncultured Chromatiaceae bacterium | reverse complement strand
TATTACCGCGGCAGAACGTTACGGCATCATGCCGAATATTGATCGATGGGTCGTTGAAAATGCGCTGTCGTGGCTGATCTCGGAAGCCGACGAACGTGAGCGCCTGACCATGTGTTCAATTAACCTGTCGGGTCAGAGTTTTACTGACGACAAGTTTTTGCCGTTTGTCATCGATCAGTTCCGCCGCAGCGGTATTGATGCATCGAAAATCTGTTTTGAGATTACAGAGACGGCCGCTATTGCCAGTTACGCGCAGGCCAGCCGGTTTATCAATGCATTGAAAGAGCTTGGCTGCATGTTCGCACTTGATGACTTCGGTACGGGCTTGTCTTCGTTTGGTTATCTGAAGCATTTCCCGGTGGATTACCTGAAGATTGACGGCAGCTTTGTCAAAGAGATGCTGCACGACCCGATCGATCGCGAAATGGTTCGTTCAATTAATGAGATTGGTCATCTGACCGGCAAACAGACGATTGCCGAGTTCGCGGAGAACAACGAGATCATTACCATGCTGAAAGGCATGGGGGTCGATTTTGCTCAGGGCTACGGCGTATCAGAGCCCAAGCGCATTCTGCGCGCGCAAAACGTCGAATACGCCGACTAGCAGCGCGTTACTCGTCTTCCGTAAACAGTTTGAAGCGCATCGACAGATCGATGGCGCGAATGTCTTTCGTGAGCCTGCCCACCGAAATAAAGTCGATGCCGCATTCGGCGATGTCGACAACCGTCGACAGACTGACGTTGCCCGAGGCCTCAAGTGAGATACACGGAGCGATGTCATTGCGTAGCTGCACGGCTTCCCGCAGTTCTCCATGACTGAAGTTGTCGAGCAATAGCCGATCGGCGTTTGCCCGCAGTGCGATTTCAGCTTCGTGAAGGTCTTCCACTTCGACTTCGCAAAGGGCGTCCGGGCTTTGTGCCCGTGCTGCCTGCACAGCCGCTTCGATGCCGCCCGCCGCCATAATGTGGTTTTCTTTAATCAGAACGGCGTCGTACAAACCGACGCGATGGTTGACAGCACCGCCGACCTTCACCGCGTACTTCTGAGCCAGTCGCAGCCCCGGAATGGTTTTGCGTGTATCGAGAATTTTGGCGCTGGTATGAGCGACCGCTGAAGCGTACTCGCCGGAGTAGGGTGCAACCGCAGACAACAGCTGCAGGAAATTCAGGGCACTGCGTTCGCCGCTTAGAATAGCGCGGGCCGGGCCCCGCACGATGCACAGCTTGTCATCACTGTCGACGCGCTGGCCTTCTTCGACCAGCCATTCCACTTCAATGGTCGAATCCAGCTGCCGGAACACTTCATTAAACCAGGCGATACCGCAGACCACGGCGTCCTCCCGGGTGATTACGGTCGCTTTGGCCTGTTCGGCTTCGGGCACCAGAGCCGCCGTCAGGTCGCCACTGCCAATGTCTTCCTGCAAGGCTTTCGCGACATCTGCAGCGACATCCGGCCAATAGCCCAGCTCATCCTGAGAAAATAACAATTCGTTCATGGCAGCAAGTATAGCGAAGCAGGGGCGCTTCGGAACCAGAGAAAGAAATGCAGGCAAAAAAAAGCCCGGCGATTCTGCCGGGCTTTTTTATCTGGCTTGTATCTGCTTAGAAGATGAAGCCGTGGTTGCCTGAGCCGATCATGCTCATCAGCATCGGAATCGACAGCAGCGTGTTGGTGCGCGACGCCAGAAACGCGATGCGTTTGCCTTTGGCGGTCTCTTCCGGTGTGGCTTCGACCATGCCGAGTACTTTCTTCTGGTTCGGCCAGATCAGGACCCACACGTTAAACAGCATGATGGTGCCGCACCAGGCGCCGATACCGATCATCGTGCCGTACACGCCAGTGAACGTGAATGCATTGTGCAGTTCGCCGTTGATCATCAGGAACGTAGCACCGGTCAGCCAGGTTGCCAGCGCGCCCCAGCGGAACCACCATAGCGCGTTCGGAGCGATATACTTGGAAATGCCTGCACCGCCGGGTCCGCCTTCGTCGGCAGCTGCAGCTGCAAGACCGGGCACCTGAATGAAGTTGAAGTAATACAGCAAACCGATCCAGGTGATGCCGGCTGCGACGTGCGCCCAGATAACGATTGCGTTGATGTTAAAGCCGTTGCCAAGCCCTGCGAAAGCGGCGATAGCAAGCGCCAGAACCAAACCGGAAATGAGCGTACCGGCGATCGAATTTAGTGGATTCATGGGATCCCTCTTTGCGTGTGAAGAAAGCTGCTCACCAAGCTCGTGGCAGCAGTTTGGCCGTTTCAAACGTTGGAAGGATAGGGGAGAGGACAACATAATTCAATGCAGCGAAACCAATTCATGACCTTCGGCGAATAGTTGGCTGTACCCGTTTTAACTAGTATTTACCCATGTCTTCAGCACCTCCACATACCCGCCCGATGTCGCCCTGCGTCAACATTTGCACGCTGGCGGAAGACCACACCTGTATGGGGTGTCGCCGCACTGTGGATGAAATCCGGGGTTGGTCTAAGCTCTCGCCGGACGAGCAGTGGGCACTGGTGAAGGAACTGGAGCACCGGCCGCCGTATCGTCCGCATGACTGAGTAGCGGCGGTTTCGCTACTTTGCCGGTTTTCTTTGGCACTAAATCACTTAGAATAAGTCTCAGATTATCGCTACCGCGAAGCGCTTCTGCGCTTGGCTTTAACTACATTATCAGGAAGAGATTGTGTCGATTAACGAAAGAATTGAGTCTCAGTTGAAAGAATTTCCCGTGCTGCTGTACATGAAAGGCAACCCGGATTTCCCTCAGTGCGGTTTTTCCTCTCAGGTGGTCAACGCGCTGAAGCAGTGCGCTGCTAAGTTCGCCTACGTCAACATTCTGGAAGATCCCGAGCTGCGCGCCGGATTGAAAGAGTATTCAGATTGGCCGACGTTTCCCCAGCTGTACATTCAGGGTGAGCTGATTGGCGGTTCTGACATCGTGGTACAGATGTTTGAATCGGGTGAATTGCAGAAAGAGCTGCAAGAGGCCGGCATGTTGCGCGAGGCAAACTAGCGTAGCGTCCAAACGCAAAAAAACCGGCTTCGGCCGGTTTTTTTATGCTCGGTATTTGGAACCTGCTCCGGTATTCCCTAGTCCAGCGCTGCCTCGTACATCGGCCTGAAGCTGTTCACGATGCCGCAAAACAGCTCCGCCGTTTTTTCTGCGTCGTAGAGTGCGGAGTGCGCTTCCTTTGCATTGAACTCTATACCTGCCGCTGCAACGGCTCTGGCCAGTACGGTTTGTCCGTAAGCCACGCCACCGAGCGTTGCGGTATCAAAAACGCTGAAAGGGTGGAACGGATTGCGTTTGATATCGGTTCGTTCGACAGCGGCATTCAAAAAGCCCAGGTCAAAATGGGCGTTGTGGCCAACCAGAATCGCGCGGTTGCAGTCGACCTCTTTCATCTGGTTTCGAACCGAACGGAAAATACGCTGCAAGGCATCTTTCTCAGGAATTGCCGGGCGGAGCGGATGGTTAGGGTCAATACCGTTAACCTCCAGCGAGGCCGGTTCAATGTTCGCCCCTTCAAACGCCTGAACGTGACAGCGCTCGCTGCTCACGATCTGCAGGTTACCGGCGTCATCGAAGTCGACCAGCACTGCAGCGATCTCAAGTAAGGCATCGGTTGCTGAATTGAATCCGCCGGTTTCGAGATCGACGACGACAGGCATGAAGCCTCTGAAGCGTTGTTTCATTAAAGACGGCATCAGCGTTTCAGTCCGCTGAGAATTTTCTCATCCAGCAGCAGCGCCAGGTTAAAGCGCACACCAAAGCCGGTTGGTCCGCCGGGCACCTGCCCGAGGCCGCCCGGGCGACTGGCTGAACTCAGATCCAGATGCACCCAGGCCGTTTTATCCGGCACGAAGCGCTGCAGAAAACGCGCCGCATGGATATGGTCACCGCCACCTGACGGCGCACACTGCAGCACATCGGCATTGCGTGACTGCAAATCTTCATCGAAGTCTTTGTCCAACGGAAACGGCCAGACTCGCTCACCACTGCGCTTGCCCGCATCGATGATGGTGCTGTGCAGGTCTTCCCTGTTGCTGAACACACCGGTGTAACGTTCGGTCAGAGCCGCAACGCAGGTGCCCGTGAGGGTGGCAAAATCCATAATCAGCTTCGGCTTCTTCTTGCCGGCCATGGCCAGCGTATCGGCCAATGCCATGCGACCCTCTGCGTCGGTATGGATAACTTCGATGGTGGTGCCGTTTGACGCGGTTACCACGTCGCGTGATTTATAGGCTTTGGCACTGATGCGGTTCTCGGTGATAGCCAGCCAGCAATCCACCGCATACGGAACTTTGAGGGTGGTCAAAGCCTGTAGCGTTGCCAGCGCGACTGCGCTACCGGCCATGTCTTCATGCATGTCCAGCATTGCTTTGAACGGTTTCAGATTGGTGCCGCCGGTATCGAACACAATGCCCTTGCCAACCAGTGCCAGATCCGGATCGCCGCTGTGACCGGGCGGCCGGTATTTGATGTGGAGAATCCCGGCATCCGCCCGTGCATTACCCTGACTCACCGCAAGGAACGCACCTGCCCCGAGTTTCTTCAGTGCTGCTTCGTCGTAAAACCGGGTTTTCCAGCCGTGTTCTTTGGCAAGGCTTTGCACGGCTTTGCGATAGTTTTTTGCATCCAGCACGTTGGGTGGTAACGCAGTTAACCAGCGTGTCAGGTTCAAGCTGTGGGCTTCAGCAACCGTGCGATCAATCAGCTTCTTGTCTCTTTTACCGAAGACGGTAATTTTGCGGAGCGCACTTTTCTTTGCCTTCGCGCTTTTGAAGCTCGGCATGGCGAAGCTGGCAGCCAGAACAGCAAGCAGCAACGACTTGTTTATCTCGCGTGCCTGATCATCGCTAAACCCAAAGGCTGAAATGGCGATGGTCGACGGTTTGTCTTCCAGCGCTGCGGCAACGATCTTCCGCGCGATCGATAACAGTTCGAATGCGGAGTCGTTTTTCTTAGGGTCGAGTTGTTGCAGCGTGATCTGCGTTGCTGCCCGGTTGCTCAGATGGCTGCGGATTTTCCGCTCGCCACCCTGATTTACCGTTCGTTCGAGCAGTTTTTTCAGCGCCGGTGCATCAGGCAGTTGGGCCCACTGTTTTGCCGACAGGCTCTCGGGAGTGACCAGGACCAGCGCGTCATAGGCGCTGAGACTGCTCTCTGAAAGCGCTGCAAATGTCTGAGTTACACGGGGTTTTGCTGCTGCAGGAAGGAGTTTCGACATGGTGTGCTGGCTTGACCGAAAAACGGGAAAACCGGATGATAACCGACTCTGCGGGCAAACAAGTCGGTCTTCTGCCGATTTGCCGCCGCTTTCGCAATGAGTGTGCAACTAATTTGGCTATAATTTGCCGAATGACCACGTTCGGGCGACGCATTTGTCCGAACACTAACTTATACATAGGTTGTCCGTGACTGAATTTAATCGCTACGACGATATCGACCCTCAGGAAACTCAGGAGTGGCTCGAATCCATCGACTCTGTTTTGCAAGCTCATGGCACTGACCGGGCGCATTTTCTGCTTGAGACCATGATTGACCATGCGCGCCGTTCCGGAGCGTATCTGCCCTACAGCCCCAACACTGCTTACCTAAACACCATTCCCGTTGCTCAGCAGCCCGGTTACCCGGGTGACCGGTCGATTGAACGGCGAATCGAAGCCTACATTCGCTGGAATGCCATGGCGATGGTGGTGCACGCCAACCGCGTCAGTTCCGAGTACGGCGGTCACATCGCCAGTTACGCTTCTTCAGCGACGCTTTATGAAGTGGGCTTTAACCACTTTTGGCGCGCCGGCAACGAAACCGATCGTGGTGACCTTGTCTTCATCCAGGGTCACTCTTCTCCGGGCGTGTACGCGCGGGCCTATCTCGAAGGACGACTGACAGAGGATGACCTGAATAACTTCCGCCAGGAAGTCGGCGGCAAAGGCCTGTCGTCGTATCCGCATCCCTGGTTAATGCCGGACTTCTGGCAGTTCCCCACCGTATCGATGGGTCTCGGCCCGATGATGGCGATCTATCAGGCGCGCTTTATGCGTTATCTCGATAGTCGCGGCATCGCGGAAGCGAAAGACCGCAAAGTCTGGTGCTTCTTAGGTGACGGCGAGATGGACGAGCCTGAGTCAATGGGTGCACTCACCATGCCGGTGCGGGAGAAGCTCGACAACCTGGTGTTTGTGATCAACTGCAACCTGCAGCGTCTCGACGGCCCTGTGCGCGGTAACGGCAAAATTATTCAGGAGCTCGAAGCGGCGTTTCTGGGTGCCGGTTGGAACGTGGTCAAAGTACTGTGGGGTTCCCGCTGGGATCCGTTGTTGGAGCGCGACACGCAGGGGCTGCTGCGTCGTGTGATGGAAGAGTGCGTCGACGGCGAGTATCAGAACTTCAAAGCGATGGGCGGCGACTACGTCCGCGAACATTTCTTCGGCAAGTATCCCGAGCTGAAAGAAATGGTTTCCAATATGTCAGACGATGAGATCTGGCGTTTGAATCGCGGCGGTCTCGACTCACTGAAAGTGTTCGCGGCTTACGACAAAGCATCGCGCGCAAACGGCCGGCCCACCGTCATCCTTGCCAAGACCATTAAAGGCTTCGGCATGGGTGAGTCAGGCGAAGGCAAGATGACGGCTCACCAGACGAAGAAACTGGGGCTTGATGATCTGCGGGCGTTCCGCGACCGCTTCAACATTCCGGTTGCGGATGCCGACCTTGAAGACGTCCCGTACTGCAAGCCGGATGAAGGCAGTGAAGAGCACAAGTACCTGCATGAGCGTCGCGAAGCGCTGGGTGGTTATCTGCCGTCGCGGATTGCGAAAGCCGACGTACTGCCCGTACCGCCTCTGAAAGAATTCCAGCAGCAGCTCGACGGTTCGGGCGAACGTGAGATTTCGACCACGATGGCGTTGGTCCGCATGCTGACCAAGCTGGTCAAAGACAAAAACATCGGTAAGTACATCGTGCCGATCGTGCCCGATGAGGCCCGTACC
>CAYLLI010000014.1:0-4355 GCA_964384295.1 uncultured Chromatiaceae bacterium | reverse complement strand
ATGTTCCGTCAGGTCGCGATTTACTCGTCGGTCGGGCAGCTGTATACCCCTCAGGATTCCGAACAGCTGATGTACTACCGGGAAGACAAGAAAGGTCAGATCCTGGAAGAAGGTATCAATGAAGCCGGAGCGATGTGCTCGTGGATTGCCGCCGGTACCTCGTACGCGAATCACGGCGTGCCGATGATTCCTTTCTACATTTACTACTCGATGTTTGGTTTCCAGCGGGTCGGCGACTTTATCTGGGCAGGCGGCGACATGCAGTCGCGTGGCTTCCTGATTGGCGGTACTGCGGGGCGCACCACGCTCGCGGGCGAAGGCCTGCAGCATCAGGACGGTCACAGCCACTTGCTGTCATCCACCGTACCGAACTGCGTATCGTATGACCCGACCTATTCGTACGAGCTTGCTGTGATTGTTCATGACGGTATGCGTCGCATGTATGCCGAGCAGGAGAACGTGTTCTATTACATCACCACGATGAACGAGAACTACGTGCATCCGCCAATGCCTGAGGGTGCTGAAGAAGGCATCCTGAAAGGTATGTACCGGCTGCCTTCAAGCCGCAAAGGCGACATCAAACTTCAAATGATGGGCTCAGGTACGATTCTTCGCGAAGTGGAGGCCGCAGCCGATGTGCTCGAAGCCGAGTACGGCGTGTCTGCCGATGTCTGGAGTGTGACCAGTTTCAGTGAACTGCGCCGCGACGGTATCGACTGCGAGCGCTGGAATACGCGCCATCCGGAATCCACTCCGCGTAAGCCTTATGTGGCTCAATGCTTGTCCGATGCCGAAGGCCCGTTTGTTGCTGCCACCGACTACATGCGGATTGTGCCGGATCAGATTCGCGAGTGGGTGCCGGGACGCTTCAGTGTCCTGGGTACCGACGGGTTTGGCCGCAGTGACGGTCGCGATGCTTTGCGTCAGCACTTCGAAGTCAACTGCGACAACGTCGTGTTAGCTGCACTGAAGGCTCTGGCCGATGAGGGCAAGCTCGAGATGAGCCTGGTCAGTGACGCCATGAAGAAAATGAATATTGATTCAGACAAACCTAATCCGGTGACCTGCTGATGAGTAACCTGTTAGAAGTAAAAGTCCCCGATATCGGCGACTTCACCGATGTTGAGATTGTTGAAGTGCTGGTAGCCAATGGCGACTCTGTTGATGCTGAAGACTCGCTGATTACGCTGGAAACCGATAAAGCGGCAATGGATGTGCCCGCACCGGCCGCCGGCGTGATTAAAGAGATGAAGGTTGCCGAGGGCGGCACCGTATCGGAAGGCGACCTGGTGCTGATTCTCGAGGTTGATGAGTCTGCTGCTGCAGCGGATGACACGGACAAGACCGAAAAGACGGATGAGCCGGCGAAATCTGAACCCGAAACGCCGGAAAGCCCGGCACCTGCTGCACCGGCCCCGGCTGCTCAGCAGGTAGCTCAGACACCGCAGGCTCCCGTTGCTCAGCCCGGCAAGTTGCCTGCCATTAATGAGGCCGGCTTTGCATCGGCCCATGCCAGCCCTTCAGTGCGCAAGTTCGCGCGCGAGCTTGGCGTCAATCTGCCCCAGGTCAAAGGCAGCGGCGCAAAAAACCGGATTCTCAAAGAAGACGTTAAAGCCTTTGTTAAGGCGGTTATGCAAGGCCAGCTGAGTCTGGGTTCCGCTCCCGCGTTGCCCGAACTGCCGAAAGTGGATCACGCCAAGTTCGGTGATATTGAAGTTAAGCCGCTCGGCCGAATTCAGAAGATCTCCGGTCCGCGCCTGCACGCCAGTTGGGTCAACATTCCGCACGTCACGCAGAACGATGAAGCGGACATCACCGAGATGGAAGCGAAACGTCAGGCGCTGAAAGAGGATGCGGCATCCCAGGGTGTGAAACTGACACCGCTGGCCTTTATGGTAAAGGCCGTTGTGCTCACGCTGGAAGAGTATCCGGTGTTCAACACCTCAATGGGTGATGACGGCAAGAGCCTGGTCTGGAAAGACTACGTGAACATCGGTTTTGCAGCCGACACGCCGAATGGTTTGATGGTGCCGGTGATTCATGATGCGAAATCGAAGTCACTGTATGAAATTGCTGCCGAGCTGATTGAACTCAGTGGTCTTGCACGCGAGGGCAAGCTGGGCATCGATAAGATGAGCGGTGGCACGTTTACGATCTCAAGTCTCGGCGGTATTGGTGGCGGTACCTTTACGCCGATCATTAACCCGCCGGAAGTCGCCATTCTGGGTGCGGGTCGTTCGAAGATGACGCCGGTCTGGCAGGGTGAGTCGTTTGAACCGCGCCTGATGCAGCCGTTGTCGCTGTCGTACGACCACCGCGTGATTGATGGCGCCACAGGTGCGCGCTTTATTACTCACCTCAGCCGCACGTTGGCTGATGTCGACCAGTTGCTATAGGCGGGAACGATGGCTGAAGAATTGAAAGTTAACGTTCCCGACATCGGCGATTTCACCGATGTTGACGTTATTGAAGTTGCGGTCGCTCCCGGCGATACCGTTGCTGCAGAAGACGCGCTGATTACACTGGAAACCGATAAAGCCGCAATGGATGTGCCGGCACCTGCTGATGGCGTTGTTAAGGCAGTGCACGTTGAAGTGGGCGGCACGGTGTCTGAGGGCGATTTGATTGTCACGTTGGAGGCCGAGTCAGGCGCCGCCAGTGACGAATCGTCAGCAGAGAAGCCCTCGGATTCCGACTCAGATGACAAAGGTAAATCCGAATCAATCTCTGCTGAAACGGCCTCCCGGCCCGAACCGGTTATTGCCAGCAGCTATGACGGTAATGTGGATCAAACCACCCGTCTGTTGGTGCTCGGTGCCGGTCCCGGCGGTTACACCGCTGCGTTCCGCGCGGCCGACCTGGGCCTGGAAGTGACGCTGGTTGAGCGTTGGCCGATGCTGGGCGGTGTTTGCCTGAACGTCGGCTGTATTCCGTCTAAAGCGCTGCTGCACGCGGCGGCCGTGATTGAAGAAGTCGACGCGATGGCGTCACACGGCGTGAAGTTTGGTAAGCCTGAGATTAATCTCGATGAACTGCGCGGCTGGAAAGAGAGCGTGGTGGAGCGTTTGGTGGGTGGTCTGGCGACGCTCGCGAAGCAGCGCAAGGTGTCTGTCGAGAACGGCTATGCCGAGTTCGTCTCGCCGAATCACGTCAAAGTGACTGCCGACGATGGTTCGGAAAAAGTCATTGCGTTCGAGCAATGCATCATCGCCGCCGGTTCCGAGCCGGCAAAACTGCCGTCGTGGCCTGAAGACCCTCGTATCATCGACTCTACCGGCGCGCTGGCGTTGGAAGACCTGCCGAAGAACATGCTGGTGATCGGTGGCGGCATCATCGGCCTTGAGATGGCAACGGTCTACGCCTCACTGGGCGTTGAGATTTCGGTCGTGGAATTGACGAAGCAGCTGTTCCCGGGTGCTGATCCTGACTTGGTCCGTCCGCTGGAGAAGCGTATCAAAGGCAAGTACGCCGCCATCATGAAGGAAACCAAAGTTACCGGAATGGAGGCTACTGACGACGGCATCGTAGTGAGCTTCGAAGGCAAGAACGCGCCGGACGGGCCGGTTACCTACGACAAGGTCCTGACTGCCATCGGGCGCAGCGCCAACGGCAACAAGATCGGCGCTGATAAAGCCGGCGTTGAAGTAAGCGAACGCGGCATCATTTCCGTCGATAAGCAGATGCGCACCAATGTGAACCACATCTTCGCGATCGGCGACATTGTCGGCGACCCGATGCTGGCGCATAAAGCGACGCATGAAGCCAAGGTGGCTGCTGAAGTTTGCGCCGGTGAGAAGCGGGCATTTGATGCCAGAGTGATTCCGTCAGTCGCCTACACCGATCCGGAAGTTGCATGGGTCGGTGTGACAGAAACTCAGGCCAAAGCCGAAGGCATTAAGTACGAGAAGGGCACCTTCCCGTGGGCTGCCAGCGGCCGTTCACTGGCTCTGGGTCGTGACGAAGGCTTTACTAAGGTTTTGTTTGATCCGCAGACCGAGCGCGTGATCGGCGCCGGTATTGTCGGCACCAACGCGGGTGAGCTGATCGCCGAAGTGGGCCTGGCGATCGAGATGGGCGCAGATGCGACCGACATTGGTCTGACCGTTCACGCACATCCTACCCTGTCGGAGTCTGTCGCGATGGCGGCAGAGGCGTTCGAAGGGACCCTGACGGATCTTTATATTCCGAAGAAGAAAAAAAGGTGACACCAAATTTCCAGACCGCGAAGCGTCTGGAAATTTAAAGGGTGGAACTTTCCTCAGCAAAGCAGGGCTTTGCTGAGGTCTCCGCACCCAGCCGAACTCTCGACATCAATTCTCCAGGCTCCCAAGCGTCTGAAAGTTTAAAAGGTGGAA
>CAYLLI010000013.1:0-24741 GCA_964384295.1 uncultured Chromatiaceae bacterium | reverse complement strand
AAGCCGTGACGAGGTGTTGCTTAAACACGCTCCACTTCGGGAGCCCCGTCAAAGAGTCAAAGTCGCGATCAATAACCGCTTCGATACTGCTCGCTAACGGCTCCATGATTTCCTGCAGGCGTTCCAGCATATCGCGCGGAGTCTTGGGCGCGAGGGCGAGCAACCCGATCGGGTACTGGCTTGCTTCAAATATGCTGCAGATATAGCCGCTGTGCGGGTCTTCGCGAAAGGCCCGGGTCTCCGGTTGACTGGTTTCCAGATAGCGTTCCTGCTGGGAGTCAATCAGCATGCCTGCCTCGCGCGGGTCAATAATGACTTTGCCGGAATCGAGGTTAATATCCCGTCCCGGCACGATAAGGCTGACTCCGCGCAGCTCAAGATGCTCTGCGGTGCAGGTCAGGATTGAGACCAGCGCGTCTTCGCAGGTTTTTGCGCTACGGGCATGTTCACCCAGCGTTTGGAGGAACCGGTGGTCGGACGCCGTTTCTTCGTATTTGCGATGCGTTTTCACGAGCCGGTAGCGCAGGCCCAGCTCGCGGCTCAGGCTGGTGAGAGCAGGGCGAATCTGGTTATGGATCCAGCTACGGGGTTTGTCCATGAGGTTTTGGTCGACCAGTACGGTAACGACGCCGAGCGTTTTGTGAGCGTCGCCGACAATCCGGAACAGATACGCGGCGCCGCCATCGACCAGAATGTGGTCCGCCTGATCGGGCAGTTCGCCGGTCTTCAGGGTTTGCAACAGGGCAAACTGAAAGGCTTTGCTCGGTTCAAATGCGCGGGAGACGGAGTCCTCCCAAAACGGCCGCGCTTTGCGGTCATGAAACAGAATGCCGCGCGCAGCCGGCAACAACGCGTTTAGCAGCGCGCTGTAGTCACTGAAGATGTCCTGCTGTGTGTCGACTGCCGTCATGCGAGCCCAAATGGTTAACCCCGGTAAAAAAGTATGGAGTGAACGGTTTTTTTGTGCTGTGACGGGCATCGCACATCAGGCTGAGCAACGGCAATAACTGCTGTAAGCCGCTGTGTCGAAAGCCTTACATGTATTTATCGTAAATAACTGTTTTTATTGTTTTATTCGTTCAAATAACCAAGGCAGGCTGAGGTCCATGCGGCCGTCAATGCCGGAATGGGTACCATCGAACTCTTCGTAGTGATGATCGACGCCGCAATCGGTCAGACGCTCGGAGATGATCCGTGAACCAAAATGAATGTGATACTGGTCGCGCCAGCCGCAATCAATGTAGATGCCCTCAAGACGCCTCAGGCTGTCTGCATGGGTCTCGACGAGATGCACCGGGTCATGCGCCAGCCATTTTTCCCAGCGCTCGGCAATAAGCTCACCGGTGTGGGGCGTGAAAGGAATTCGAAAGCCGTTGGGGGCAGCCGGATCCGGATCGTAAGTCGCCGCCATGCATAAATTCATCAGGCAATGAATTTCCGCGCCGTTCGGGCGCGAGCGTTTCCAGATGTAGTCGAGAAAAGCCGCGACGCGACCATCATCGAGTCCGGCGTTCACCAGCTCTTTTTGGTCGGCCGGCGCGGGCTTTGGTGCGAACCGTGCCAGTTGCGTCAGCGTGTTCGGCCAGTCACTGCGGTAGATAAAGTCGAAATGGGCATCGCCGGAGTGCGACGCAATCGCGCCCCAGTAGTCCGAATAGTGCATGCCGTGAATCAGCGCGCCATAACCGCCGGACGACTTACCGAAACACGCGCGGTGACGTCGGTCGGCGAGTGTTCGAAACTGCTCGTCGATAAACGGAATGATCTCTTGCGTCAGGTAGTCCGCGTAGGGTCCGATGGCCGACGAGTTGATGTACTGATTGCCCCCGAGCGCCGTGAAACAGTCGGGAAACACCACAATGCACGGGCCGAGGCTGCCGTCTTCAGTAAGGCGCGCCAGTCGCTCCGGGACATTCTCCTCAAAGCCTTTCCATTGAGTGTGCGACTGACCGGTGCCCGTGTACCCGACAAGGTCATACATCACCGGGAAACGAGTCCCGGCGAATTCGGGTTCGTCGTACTGAGGCGGCAACCACACGTCAACGGTGCGCAAAAACGGGTCATTCAGCGGGTTGCCTTTCAGCAGATTCGATTCATGTTCGATGCGGACCAGGCGTCCCGCCGGTCGCTCGTGGTTTTTGCGGGCCATACAGGTTTCCTGAATGGGGTGGTTGTTGAAGGGTGATGACAGCCCGCCCCGCGTGGGCAGGCTGCCGTCTGGCCATCAGCCGGCAAGCAGTTCTGCTTCTGAATCGGCCCGCGGATCAAGAAACGCAAATCCCGCGTTTTTGATCTTGGCGTTTGCAAGATTCTTTGGCCCGGTGCCGTCGCCCACCCAGTTAATGGGCTCTACGCCGGCGGCTTCTGTGATCGCCGCAAAAAATTCGCGCTTGGTTTCTGTCAGGTCATTGATCAGGTTGTACAGGCCGGAAAGCTGATTCTCGACCGCGAAGTCGAGCGCCTGCACGACGTCGTCGCGATGCACGATCGCAACCGGAGCGTTGCCGTCGAAAGGCACCGTCTGACCTGCCATGGGCAGTGCCTGCGACGCAATCCCGCGGGGTACGAAACCGACCTGGGGTCCATAGATCGTGCCGGTGCGATAGACGCAGGTTTTCAGCGTATCGGTCTGCGCATCAAGCAGCAGCGTTTCGGTGTCGACATAGACCTGTTGAAACGGGCTGGCGGGGGTTGCCGGCGTGTCCTCATCCACATGGTCGGCACCGCCTGCATTGCCATACGCGCTCCAGGAGCTGGTGAAGACGATCTGTTTCAGATCTGGCGCGGCATCCAGCGATTCGACCAGCGACTGAGCCGTGCCCAGGTAGGCGTCGGTGTAGAGATCAAGATCCATGACGTACTGGCCATCGCGTTCAACCATGCCACCGGCAACGGTCATCAGCACTACATCCTGGCCGGTCAACAGTTCGCGCATTTTGTCACGGTCACTGCCTTTCATGACGATAACCCTGTCCGCCACTTTCTCGAGATCCGGAACCCGATGCTCACTCGTGGTGGTTACTGAAATGGTATGGCCTTTGCTTTTCAGATAGGAAGCGGCTTTCAGCCCTGTGTAAGCGGCGCCGATAATCGCGATGTTCATAGTCTCTCCAATTTAAAGAATTCGCTGTGCCCGTTAGCGTTAGTTTCGCAGGCTGGTTTTTAGCACGTGTTTGATTTGCTGTCCGACGCTATCGCCTACCAGGTTGTACACGCCGCGCCAGGCCCTTGGATCAAGATCATCGTCAAAGAACCGCTCGAGATGCTTTCTGTGCCGATGAACCAGTGTGTCGGTCGATGCTGCAGCGTATGTCAGCTCGTCAACCAGGTAAAGATAATGATCGAGGTAGGCTTCCAGAAACGGCTTGACCCGCTCAAGCTCGGCTGCGTCGGTGCGGTGGCTGACAATTCCCCATGGTGATAAGAACGGCGCGATCGTCGGATTCATCAGCGCTTTGGAGCAGCTGTTCTCCGGTTTCGTTGTTGCTTTGAGATATGGCTTGGTGAGCCCGCTGAACACGTCGGTAAAGTAGGCCGGGTGTTCTACAGCGTCCAGCCGGGGCATGAAGTCCACGTTGTAGACGCAACCGTCGGGCGGGAATTCAACGGTCTGTGCATGATAATGCGGCACCGGCGAGCGCTCATCAGCAAAGGCAAACAACAGCTGTGTGCGCACGGGTCCGGCCAGCAGCTGTACGTGGACGATTCGGTCGACGGCGGATTCCGCGCTGGTTCGCCAGACTCTGACATAGCCCGCGTCTTCGCCATCGGGGGTGCAGAGTTGCATCCGCGGCAGGTCGTCAATACTCACTTCCTGAGCGTTGGTACGCTCAATCAGTCCGTTAAGCATGCCCTCGATGAGCGTGAGCCCGGGTGATGTTTCTGCCATTAGTGCAGCTCCTTTATATCGCTTAGCAGTCGTTCCAGATTGGCGTTGATGGTGTTGACGTCGTCGCGCGAGAAATTGCGGGTGAGTTCGGTGACAAACTCACTCGCCATGGGCACAAGCTGCGTGAACAATTTGCGACCGGCCGGCGTCAGCCAGACCTCGACGGAACGACTGTCATCGATGCCGGCACGGCGTTCGACAATGCCATCCCGTTCCAGTTGATCCACAACCCGGCTGGTCGCCGGCTGCTCGGTGCCTGCCAGATCGGCAATCGTTCCAACACGTGAGCCGTCATAACGCGATAGCACGCTCAGCACCTGCCAGCGCGCAACGGTAAGACCATGTTCACGCAGGCGTGTCATCCAGGCGGCGTTAATGCGCGCGGTCACGCGGTTCAGTAAATAGGGCAGCAGTTCGTCAGACATCGATTCGACACAGCAGGAAAAGCATCGCCCCGATTATGCACAGAAACATGTAATCGCATACACTTTTGCCGACGTTACCCGGAGATCAACGTATGGGCAATTTGCCTTCAATGGATGGAAAAGTCTGCATTGTTACAGGTGCTGCGAGCGGGATGGGGCGCATCGCCGCCCGTGAGCTGGCGGCACTGGGTGCCACGGTTGTGATGAACGACCGTGAGAGCGAGCAGGGCGCTGAGGCATGCGAGGAGATTATTCGCCTGACAGGAAACCGCAGCGTCAGTTTTAGCCATTGCGACATGCTGCAGCCCGGGCAGGTGTCGCAATTTGCCGCGCACGTGCTGGATAACTTCGATCGCGTTGATGTGCTGATTAACAATGCCGGTTTAATGAACCCGGAGTTCATCGGCGACGGGCTCGGGCTCGAACAACACATGCGGATCATGCATCTGTCGCACTGGCAGTTAACCGAAGCTCTGCTGCCGCGTCTGCAACAGAGCGCCCCGGCGCGTGTTCTGCAGATATCGTCTGAGGCTCACAAAGCCGGTCCGGGTATCGATTTCGATGACATGGACTGCCAAAAAATCTGGCGTGGCCATCGGTATTCGAACGGCGGGGCGTTTCAGGCTTACCACCGGGCGAAACTTGCGATGGTGCATGCCACACTGGAATGGGCAGACCGGATTCCGGCCGATACGGTCACATTCAACTCGATTTCGCCCGGCTATTTCGTGGGTACCGACGTGTTCCGTCACTGTCGCGGCATCATCAAGCTGGGCGTGAAAATTTTCCGGCCGTTGTTTCCCGATCCGGAGCGTTCGGCGCAGACCTACGTGTATCTGGCGGCATCGCCTGAGGTTGCCGGTGTTACCGGCAAGTACTGGGAGTACTGCAAAGAGAAACAGGCGTCACCCATGGCTGCAGACAATGCGCTGCGGGCGAGGGTGATCGCATGGACCAAAGCTCAGTTTGAGTCGCCGGACGCTGATGCTTAGATAATGCCGTCGGCCTTGTAGCGAGCCAGCGTTTCCGCATCGAAACCCAGTGTACCCTGCAGCACCTCTTCGTTGTGAGCCCCGATTTCCGGTCCGGCCCATTCGGTGCCGCCCGGAGTGTCGCTGAGAAACGGTGCGATTGCAGGAATCTTGAGTGAGCTCCCGTTGACATCGACTTCCTCAAACAGTCCGCGTGCCTGAAAGTGCTCGTCGTTCATCATGTCGGCGACATCATAGATCGGCCCCGACGGAACTTCGGCTGCTGCCATCACATCGAGCACTTTTTCGGAGTCAAACTGCTTCGTCCAGGCAGCAATAGCGGCATCAATCTCGGGCTCATGATCGACTCTGCCGGCGTTGTCAGCCATGCGCGGGTCTTCACCCAGGTCTTCGCGTCCGATGGCTTCCATCAAGCGTTTGTAGATCGAGTCGCCGTTGCCGCCGATGATGACGTATTTGCCATCCGCGCACTCGTAGGTGTTGGTCGGCACGATACCCGTCAGGGTCGAGCCGGAGCATTCACGCACTTCACCGCCGTAGTCGTATTCGGGAACCATGGACTCCATCAGATTGAACACGGCTTCGTAGATGGCGACGTCGATGACCTGGCCTTTGTGCTGAGGATCGTTCTGCTTCTTGACGACGGCCATCAAAATGCCCAGCGCGGAATGCAGCGCTGCCAGCGTATCGCCCATGCTCAGATTGGGCCGCACCGGCGGCCGGTCGGGAAACCCGTTGATGTGCCTGAAGCCGCCGATGCCTTCACAGACCGAAGCAAAGCCGGTTTTCGATGCATAGGGACCGGTCTGGCCGTACCCTGAAATTCGCGAGTAGATCAGACCGGGGTTCTCGGCACTTAACTCATCCGGCCCGAGACCCCAGCGTTCCATCGTCCCGGGGCGGAAATTTTCAATCAGAACATCCGACTCGGCAGCCAGACGGCGCACGATGTCCCGTCCTTCGTCACTGCGCAAATTGACGGTAATGCATTTTTTGTTGCGTCCGAGACTGCGCCACCACAGTGACGTGCCGTCATCACCGAGCATCCGCCACTTGCGGATCGGGTCGCCGTCGCCCGGCGCTTCCACCTTAATAACTTCTGCGCCGAAATAGCCGAGAAAACAGCCGGTAAACGGACCGGCGATCAGTTGACCAACCTCGAGTACGCGAATACCCGCCAAAGGGCCTTTGCCGGAAAAATCCTGAGTGTCTGTGGACATGAGTTGTTCTTGTTGTAGTTAAAACGGGTACAAAGCATAGCTTAAGCAATGCGTTACTGTCAGCTTTGCCGGGGTTCTGATTGGGCCTCTGTGCTTAATTCTTAGAGCACAGAAAACGCGAGGCAAAAAAAAGGGCCGTGAAGGCCCTTTTTCCTGCTTTGACCTGAACGCTAGTAGGCCAGCGGAATAATCTGCGCTGTCTCGTAGGCGAGAATATCGTCCAGTTTGTTCTCGATCTGGAAGTAGCGGAGCGTTTGCGTTTCAGTCAGCACGGTACGAAACTTTTTGAGGTATTTTTTCTTCAGCTTAATCGCTTTCGTGTCGACCTCGAGGTAGTCGTCGAGCAAGCGTTTCGCCATCTCGTCGGACAGGTCATCAAAGTTGTCCCGGAACTCAAGAATCAATGCCACTTCTTTGTCGGCCAGTTTGGCGCGATCTGCCGCATAGTCGCGGTAAATCTCCCAGAACTGCGGTGCTTGCTCAGCGGTTAGCGGCAGGTTCTCTGCAACGACTTGCTGTCGGTTTGCCTGAATCTGCGAAATTGCCAGCTGCACAGCGGCGGTTTCGTCCGCCGGGGCTGCTGCGGCACCCGCGCCTTCGTGACCGCCTGAAAATGCCGGCTGAGCCAGAGTGATGCATGCGCCTAAGGCGATAAAAGCGTTTCTCAAGTTCATAACGTTATCCTTAAAACAAGATGATTCCGAGTCTGCCTAGATAGGTACAGCTTGTCCAATGTAGTGATAGGAAATAATCCGTGGGCCGTCGAGGTAACCTTTTTCAAGCGTTGGAATAGTGAACCCGGCGTCCCGAATCAGCTGCTCCATCGGGTAGCTCAGGTCGCAGCCGAGCAACGGCCGGCTAACGGGTCGTAACCGGCGCTGCCACGTCGCTACAGCAGCGTCGGGTGCCCTCCCGTGTTCGAGAAAGACAAACTTCCCATCAGGCTTGAGCACCCGCCGGATTTCCTGCAGCCCCGCCTCAACATCGGGAATCGAGCAGAGCGTCCAGGAGCTGACAACGGTGTCGAGACTGTGCGTATCCAGAGGTATCGATTCTGCTCCGGCGGCCACAAAATCGACCGGCACGCGGGATTGCTCTGCGAGTTCTGTGGCTTTATCGCGCAGCAGCGCCGACGGTTCCAGCCCGAAAATGTGAGTGACCTTTGCGGGGTCGTAAAGCGGCAGGTTCAGTCCGGCGCCCATACCGATTTCCAGCACACGCCCCGTGGCAAGCGGCGCTGCACGATGCCTCTGTGCCGCCATCACGTCATTCCGCATGCCTTTATCGATGAGGTTGGGCAGTATTCTGTCTTGCCAAAACGCCATGTCTGCTCCATATCAGGTGTTCAGGTCATTGATCAACCAATCTTTAATAGCACTGGTGATGTCGCTCGGCGAGTCTTCCTGAATAAAATGTATTCCACTCACCGTCACTTCCTTTTGCTGTTTAAACGCACGGCAGAACTCCCGTTGTCTTCCCACCAAAACCGCTCCCGGCTCGGCATTGATAAACAATTTCGGCAGCTCAGTGTCGGCCAGCCACTCGGAATATGCCTGAATAATAGCGACCGTATCGGCCGGTTCGCCAGCCAGCGGTAATTCCCGCGGCCAGCTCAGGGTAGGGCGTCGGTCTTCGCCCGGGGTGACAAAGGGGCGGCGGTACTCTGCCATCTCAGCGTCACTCAGCCGGCGCTGAATCGATCCCGGCAGTATTTTCTCAACGAAGAAGTTTTCTTCCAGGATCTTTTTCTCGCCAGCCGGCGAGCGCAGGCTCTGAAACAAACCGCGAATGGACTCCGGCCAGTCGGACCACTCCAGCGGCATCACAAAGCCCTCCATATAACAAAGGCCCTTGATTGCGTCCGCGTGTCGCCGCGCCCAGTCAAAGCCGAGTGCAGTGCCCCAGTCATGCATGACCAGAGTGACGTTTGCAGTCAGATCAAGGCGATCCATAAACTCATTCAGGATCGCTGCATGATCGGCGAACCGATAGCTTTCAGGCCCCGCGGCAAGCTTGCCGGAGTCGCCCATGCCCGCTAAATCCGGCGCTATGCAGCGCCCTAAAGGGGCAATGCCGGGCAGAATGTTGCGCCAAAGGAAAGAGGAGGTCGGGTTGCCGTGAAGAAACACGACAGGATCGCCGCTGCCTGAGTCAATGTACGCGATACGCGCGCTGCTCAGATCGACGTATTGTTTCGCGACCAAGGCTTAACCGGCCGCGATGATGTCGCCCAGCAGCTCCAGCAACTCCTGTTCGGTGCTGACGCCGGCCGCATCGTTCGCATTCAGGGTGTAGCCGTACTCATCGGCGATGCCCTGATACAGCGGGCGGCGATGCACCAGCAGTTCAGGGAAAATCCATTGCGCGAAAGCGTCGGGCGCTATTTCGCTCTCATCCTTTGCGTCCTGAAGCTGCAAATATTCCGCCAGTTTCTCGTCGAGGAATGACTCCTGGTAATACATCGGCTTCGGTGCCGATACAGACCGCTGAATAATGCGTTGCTCCGTTTCATCATCGGCCCGCAAGTAAATAATCACCGAATTCTTTGCCAGCACCTCCAGCGGTTTCTTGTCCTGCAGTTCGCAGAGGCTACCTCCGGAATCATTTACAAAGTGTTGATATCCATAGATATCATGTGCTTTTTCGATGAACTCTTCGACATCGATCATCGACTGGTTTTCGGCCTCACGATGCAGACGCTGGCGTCGCTTGAACTCCTCAAGCGGCAGCCCGCCGAGCTCGGTAGCGCCGACTTTACCCAGAAAGGTCGAGATTGGCTCCAGGTTGTCGACCGAGATGTTATTGGCAATATAAATGGAGTCACTGCGCAGCAAGTCACGCAGAAACGGCACTTCCATCGCTTGTCGTTTGATGTTGTCGAGAATCGGCTCTGACAGATACTTGGTCCCGATGCGGTAGTCCCCGGAGAAATGGAACCAGCTGCTGCGCGGCAATTTGCTGGCCAGCATCGTTTTGCCCACGCCGGACATACCGATCAATGTGATCGCCTTGTTCGGCCAGTCCATAAATTCTTGTCGCGACATTTGCATGCCAGCATTGTTAACGCATGCTCACCCCCTTGCAAGCACTTGCTCCGTGATTTCCGGGCGGTCTGTCGCTGACCCTTATTTTTCAGCTGCGCACTTCGGTGCCTGCCGCTGCGACCGGTGAAAGCCCCGTCTGGCATCCCGCCGGGTTCCGATATCGGGCTTAGGGGTTCAAAAAACCGCTGCAAACAGTACAATTCCGCCTCGTTATGCGACGTGTCGGTGGTTTGATGCGTTTGCTCCCGTCAATCGTAACCACCCCGACTCATTAGCAGGCAAGACAGCATGGCCCATTCCAACTGGCAGGTTCACAAATTCGGCGGCTCAAGCCTCGCGGACGTGACCTGTTTCCGTCGTGTCGCCGGCTTGATTCAGGCGCAACCCGGCAGCCAGCAGGCTGTTGTGGTGTCTGCAATGGGCGGCATGACTGATGCGTTGCTGAATCTGGTTGCTACCGCTGAGGCGGATGCCGATGGCATTGAGGCTGCGCTGGCGGCCATCGAAGCGCGCTATCGCAGCGCCCTGCAGGAGCTCGTGACGAACCCTTCCGATCAGGCGGCGGTGGAAGCGGAGTGGCAGCCCGAACTGCAAGACATTCGTGACTTGCTGCAGGCGGCGGCTTTGGTCGGGTCGGCGCCACAGCGCACCCGTGACATTGTTGCCGGCTGCGGTGAGCTTTGGTCAGCACGCCTTTTGGCGGCGCATTTGGCGCAGGAGGCGGGGCAGGATGCCGCAGGGCGGAGCGTCCGTTGGGTTGATGCCCGCAAGCTGATTACCGTCAACCATGGCGAACTGGGGCCTGCAGTTGATTGGACGGTCACCCGCGCCAATGCGGCCGAACTGTTTGCCGGCGACGCTCCCGAAATTGTCATTGTTACCGGCTTTATCTGTTCGGATAAAGAAGGTTTGCCAACCGTTCTCGGGCGCAATGGCAGCGACTTTTCTGCATCCATTCTGGGCTCCGCACTGCACGCCGAATCGATCGCCATCTGGACTGACGTTGATGGTGTCATGAGCGCCGACCCCAACCGGGTGCCGGACGCCACGATTATTCATGAACTGTCCTACAACGAAGCCATGGAGCTGGCGTATTTCGGTGCCAAGGTAATCCATCCGCAGACGATGTCTCCGGCGGTCGCCCTTGAGATTCCGATTTTTATTAAGAACACTTTTAACCCCGACGCCCGGGGTTCAAAGATCAGCGCAGACCCGCAGTCCAGTCTCAGTATTAAAGGTCTGACGACGGTTGCTAACGTCGTGCTGATCAACCTGGAAGGCACCGGCATGATCGGTGTTCCCGGCACGGCTGACCGTTTGTTTGGTGCGCTGCGTGAGGCGCAGATCTCCGTCATTCTGATCTCGCAGGCGAGTTCCGAGCATTCCATCTGTTTTGCAGTGCCCGAGGCCATGGCTGCCGCGGCCGAAGCTGTCGTCAGAGACGCGTTCGCAAGCGAGCTGGCGGAGAACCAGATTCAGTCCATCGAGCTGCGGCGCAATTGCAGCGTCATCGCCGTGGTGGGCGATGGTATGAGCGGCATACCGGGCATTGCGTCGCGATTCTTCGGTGCGTTGGGTAATGCCGGCATCAGCGTGAATGCGATCGCTCAGGGTTCTTCCGAGCGCAATATTTCTGCGGTTATCAGCCAGACCGAGGCGACCCGTGCGTTGCGTGCAGCGCATGCCGGGTTCTATTTGTCGGCTGAGACGGTCTCTGTTGGCCTGATTGGCCCCGGCAATGTCGGCGGCACGCTGCTGGATCAGATTGCTGCACAGGAACAGCATCTGCTGAAGACGTTTAACCTGGACTATCGGGTGCGCGGCATCGCGACGTCGTCGCGCATGTACCTGGCCGAACGCCGTATTGACCTCAGGAACTGGCGCGACGAGCTGGCCGAACACGGCGAACCTTTGGAATGGGCGAAATTTGAAGCCCACGTGAATGCCGACCATTTGCCGCATGCCGTGATGGTCGATTGCACCGCCGACGGAGCTGTGGCCGGGCGCTACGCTGATTGGTTTAACGCGGGTATTCACGTTGTCACGCCGAATAAGAAAGCGCAGAGCGGACCGCTGGCAGCGTTTGATGCGATGCAAGCCGCGCGCAAAGCCAATCAGGTGCATTTCCTCTATGAAACTGCCTGCGGTGCTGCACTGCCGATCATTCAGACACTGACCGACCTGATCGAAACCGGTGATGAAGTCCGTTCGATCGAAGGCATTTTCTCCGGCACGTTGGCGTATTTGTTTAACGTGTTCGACGGTTCAACACCGTTCTCTGCGATTGTTCGCGAAGCGCGCGACAGCGGCTATACAGAGCCGGATCCGCGCGACGATTTGTCCGGCATGGACGTGGCGCGGAAGCTCAGCATTCTCGCGCGCGAGCTCGGTATGCGTATCGAGCTTGATGACATCAGCATTGAAAGTTTGGTGCCGGATGATCTGGAGCAGGGCAGTCCGGATGAGTTTCTTGATGCGTTGCCGGCTTATGACGCGGGCATGCTTGAGCGGTTGCAGCAGGCACAGGCGAAAGGCGAAGTGTTGCGCTATGTGGGTCAGCTGGATATTCCCAACGGAACGGCGAGCGTATCGTTGCGTTCATTACCTGCAGATCACTCGTTTGCCCACATTAATCTGACCGACAACATTGTCAGTTTCGCGAGCGCACGCTACAGCGAAAACCCGCTGGTGGTGCAGGGGCCCGGGGCGGGACCCGATGTGACTGCCGCCGGTGTGTTTGCCGACCTACTAAGGCTTGCGCGTTATCTGGGAGCCGCGGGCTAATGATGTACCGAAGCACACGCAGCGGACCGGAGGTATCTCTCGAAGATGCCATCATGAGCGGTACCGCGCCTGACGGCGGTCTGTATGTGCCTTTAGAGTTGCCGGCATACCAACCCGAAGATTTTGACGGCATCGAAGCTATCGATCAGCTGGCAGCCAAAATGCTGCAGCCGTTTTTTGCCGGCTCTTCGCTCGAAGCGCAACTTCCGGAGATTTGTGCCGAAGCGTTTACCTTTGATGCGCCACTGCACGAGCTTGCTGCCGGCAAATTGTCGGTGCTTGAGTTGTTCCACGGGCCGACCGCTGCGTTTAAAGATTTTGGCGCGCGCTTTCTTGCGGCGTGCATGACCCGTATTGCTGCGGACCGGACGCTGAGCGGCCCGCTGACGATTTTGGTGGCCACCTCGGGCGACACCGGTGGGGCAGTGGCAGCTGCCTTCCACGGCAAGCCGGGCGTTCGTGTGCTCGTGTTGTTCCCGGATGGCAGAGTCTCTGCGCGGCAGCAGCATCAGCTGACCTGCTGGGGCGATAACGTGACATCGCTGTCTGTAAAAGGCGAGTTCGATGACTGTCAGCGCATTGTGAAAGAGCTCTTTGCCGATCAGGCGCTGTCGGCCGAGCACAACCTGTGTTCAGCGAACAGTATTAACGTCGGCCGGCTATTGCCGCAGTCGGTGTATTACGCGTTGTCCAGTTTGCTGCACTACCGTCAAACCGGCCAAGTGAGCAATTACATTGTTCCGACCGGCAATCTGGGTAACGCCTTCGCGTGTGCCTGGGCGAAGTCGATGGGTTTTCCGATCGGCAACATTGTCCTGGCGACCAACGCCAATCGCACGATTCCCGATTATTTCTCCAGCGGTGAATGGGAACCGCGCGCGAGCGTTGCAACGCTGGCTTCCGCAATGGACGTCGGCAACCCGAGCAACATGGAGCGGCTGCGGAACCTGTGGGGTGACGCCGATAACCTGACTCAGAAATTGCGCACCTTCTCGGTGTCGGATGAGCAGATCGAGGCACAGATCGTCGAAGAGTATCAGCGCGACGGCATTGCCTGGTGTCCCCATACCGCAACGGCGTTTTATGTCTATCGGCAGTGCCTGACAGACTCCGACAGGGAGGACTACTGGGCATTGGTTGCGACGGCCCATGCGGCAAAATTCGAGGCGATTGTTGAACCGTTGATTGACGCCGAGCTGGACTTGCCCGACGAATTGGCGCGGATTCTGACGCTGCCATCCCGGTTTGACACCGTAGATGCGACAGCGGCTTCAGTTGCCGGTTATCTCTGACTCACTCTGAACAGGTAATCAGCATGCCCGACTTGCCATCGATTGCCATGATTGCCGTGCTGGTGCTGCTGCCTGCCGGATTGTTGGTGTTCATCATCAAACGCCGGGCTGCCCGCACCGTCAGCGCGCGCATGTGCGCCGCCAGCGACTACTTGCTGCACGATTTCGTTCTGCCGGATGGCAACGAGGGCGAAATTCAGTTCGAGTATCTGGTGCTCACGTCTGACGGCATCGTCGTCGTCGACACCAAAGATGTGGAGGGCAATGTATTCGGCAGTGATGCGATGGATGAGTGGACGGTCATCCACGACAACCAACGCTTCACCTTTAAGAACCCTCAGCGCGGCCTGCTCGACCGGGTCGCGGCTGTCTCGTCGTTATTGGAAGACGTTCCGGTCAGCGGCTTTATTGCCTTCACCGACCGGTCGCGCTTTAGCAAAGGGCAACCCAGCCATGCCGTGTTTGTCGACTCATTGATCGAGCGACTGACGGAAAGCCGGGCAAATCCCGATAGCGAGAACAATCGCATCTGGGAACAGCTGGCCAGTCAGGCCAGTGTGAAGGGCAAGAGCCAGCGCCCTGAGCAATAGCTGCTGTCGTCTCGCTGGAACTAAATCGCGAACAGTTTGCAGGTGTTATTGGTGGCGGCAGCGGCGAGTTCTTCAGCAGCAACATCCATCAACCGGGCCGTGACCTGAAGAACGTGTGGAAGCAGGGAAGGCTCGTTGCGCCGGCCGTTGATGGATTGTTTTTGTGCCTTCGACAAGTCCCGCGGTAACAAATAGGGGGCATCCGTTTCCAGCATCACCCGATCCAGTGGCAAGGTCTTCACCGCTTCCTGCAGATCATGCCCGCGGCGTTCATCGCAGATCCAGCCGGTGATGCCAACGTAAAAGCCCATGTCCAGATACGTATGCATCTGCTCTGCTGTGCCGGTAAAGCAATGGGCGACACCCCCCGACAGGTTCTGCCGGTGGTTGTTCAGAATCGCCGTAAACTGATCATGCGCATCGCGTTGATGCAAAAACACAGGCTTACCGCAGTCCGCGGCAATCTGCAGTTGCTGCTCAAACGCGGACTCCTGTTCCTCGTGTGACGAGAAGTTACGAAAGTAGTCCAGCCCCATCTCGCCAACCGCGACCACCTCCGGACGTTGCACCAGCTCTCTCAACAGCGCGTCGCAGTCCGCATCGTACTCGTTGGCATGGTGCGGGTGCACGCCGCTCGTCGCCCACAGCACACCGGGGTTCTCCGCGGCAAGTGCAACCGCCTGCTTGCTGCCTTCCGCATCGGCACCCGTGACAATCATTCTCTGAACGCCGACGGCAGCCGCCCGACTGATGACGTCGGAACGATCCGCGTCAAAGCTGTCGTGAGTGAGATTGGCGCCTATGTCGATAAGGTCATGCATTGAGTAATGGAATCCGTGATTCAGGTGGCGCGAGTGTAGCAAGAGCGGCTGCGGTTTTGCGAAAGAGTCAGGTAACATGGATTCATGCCCGATACGTCGCGACAAATGCCGTTATTCGCTGAACCGAAGGCGTCGGCTGCGGTAACCGCGGATAGCTGGGAAGTGCGCCGCAGCCGCCGCGCACGGCGCCTTGCGATTTACGTCCTGCCCCACGGCGGTGTCGAAATCGTGGCTCCTCACGGCGTGTCAGCCGAAGACATTCAGGCCTTTGTGACGTCTCAAAAAGACTGGATTAGTAAGGCCCGCGCGAAAGTGCTGGATGGGATTGAGCGTCAGGGGCCATTGCTGCCGTCGTCGATTGAACTGAAAGCATTGGGGCGCACGTTTGAAGTGCATTACAGTCAGCGGGCAAAGTCCGGCTTTAACATCGCAGGTGACCGGCTGGAGGTGTTTGCGCCGGAGATCGAGCCTCCGTTGTGTTGGCCGGTGATGAAACAGTGGTTACGCACCACCGGCAAACGCTACTTGCCGGGCATGTTGGCGGAACGCGCTGAACGCACCGGGCTTGCGCCTGCACGGGTCCAGGTTCGCAATCAGAAGACCCGCTGGGGCAGTTGCTCCAGTCACGGGACAATCAGTCTGAACGCGGCGATTCTGTTGCTGGAGCCGCAGCAGGCCGACTACGTGCTGATTCATGAACTGTGCCATCTGCGCCACATGAATCATTCCAATCGCTTCTGGAGTCTGGTGGGACGATTCGTGCCGGACTATCGGGCGCTGGATGAAGCGGTCGACAATTTTTGGTTCAGCGGACCTGCGTGGCCGCGCTAGTTGTTTGCGCATAGAAAAAGCCCCGGCCGCTTGCGCGAACCGGGGCTTTTTTATTGCGTGGTTTACGCCACTGCTGCAGCAGACGCCGCCAACTGACGCAGCACGTAGTGCAGAATCCCGCCGTTGTTGTAGTAGTCCCATTCCTTCGGGGTGTCGATGCGGACACGAACCTGGAACTCTTTAACGCTGCCGTCTTCAGCCGTTGCCGTGACGGTCACTTCGTCCGGCTGGCCTTCAAGACCTTTAATGTCGAAGGTCTCTTTACCGGTCAGTCCGAGAGACTCGGCATTGTCACCGTCTTTGAACTGCAGCGGCAGCACACCCATGCCGACCAGGTTCGAGCGGTGAATACGCTCAAAGCTTTCGACAATGGCGGCTTTCACACCAAGCAGCAGCGTGCCTTTCGCCGCCCAGTCACGTGATGAACCGGTGCCGTATTCTTTACCGGCAATCACGACCAACGGAGTACCGGCGGCTTTGTAAGCCATCGCAGCATCGTAGATTGTGGTTTGCTCACCGGAAGGCTGCATCGTGGTCCAGCCGCCTTCGGTGCCCGGAGCCAGCTGGTTGCGCAGGCGAATGTTGGCGAACGTGCCGCGCATCATCACTTCGTGGTTACCGCGGCGCGAGCCGTAGGAGTTGAAGTCGCCCGGGCTGACACCGTTTTCCTGCAGGTACTGACCGGCAGGGCTGTCCGGCTGAATGCCACCGGCAGGGGAGATGTGGTCGGTCGTGACCGAATCACCCAGCAGAGCCAGTGCACGGGCACCGGTGATGTCGCCTTTGGCTTCAGGCTGCATCGTCATGCCTTCGAAGTAGGGCGGGTTCTTCACGTAAGTCGATGCATCGTCCCACGCGTAGATCTGGCCTGTTGAAGACTGAACCTGCGCCCAGTTGCTGTCACCCGCGAAGACTTCTTCGTACGAGCTGATGAACATCTCGCGGTTAATGTTGGCAGACACGATTTCATCGACTTCTTTCTGGCTCGGCCAGATGTCTTTCAGGAACACATCGTTGCCGTCCTGATCCTGACCGATCGGGTCATTAACGATATCGAGGTTCATTGAACCTGCGATCGCGTAAGCAACCACCAGCGGCGGTGACGCCAGGTAGTTCATTTTCACGAGCTGATGAATACGGCCTTCGAAGTTACGGTTGCCGGAGAGCACTGCAGTAGCAATGAGATCGTTGTCTTTAATCGCCGCTTCAATTTCCGGGCGCATCGGACCTGAGTTGCCGATGCAGGTCGTGCAGCCGTAGCCCACCACGTTGAAGTTCAACGCAGCCAGGTCATCAATCAGACCGGGCTTGGTCAGGTAGTTGGTGACAACGCGAGAGCCCGGTGCCAGTGAGGTTTTGACCCACGGCTTCGTCTGCAAGCCTTTTGCACGGGCTTTGCGGGCAACGAGACCGGCAGCAACCATCACGGCAGGGTTTGACGTGTTCGTGCAGCTCGTAATAGCAGCAATCGTCACAGCGCCATCCTTAAGATCAAACGTGCCGTCCTGCGTGGTGACTTCCACAGACTTCTCGTCGGCGGATTCGCGGTCAGCCACGTACTGGGCCTTAGCGTTGGTCAGTTCAATGCGATCCTGCGGACGCTTGGGACCGGAAATGCACGGCACAACCGTACCCATGTCGAGTTCCAGCACATCGGTGAAGATCGGATCTTCAGCACCGTCTTCACGCCACATGCCTTGCTCTTTGGCATAGGCTTCGATCAGTGCAATCTGGTCGGCATCGCGACCGGAGGTTTCGAGGAAGCGAATGGTTTCGCCGTCGATCGGGAAGATGCCGCAGGTTGAGCCGAACTCAGGGCCCATGTTGGCAAGCGTTGCGCGGTCAGACAGCGGCAGGTTTGACAGACCGTCGCCGAAGAACTCAACAAACTTACCGACCACGCCTTTCTCGCGCAGCATCTGAGTCACCGTCAAAACCAGATCGGTTGCCGTAGCACCCTCAGCCAGTTCGCCGGTTAGTTTGAAACCAATGACCTGCGGAATCAGCATCGTGACCGGCTGGCCCAGCATGGCAGCTTCTGCTTCGATACCGCCGACACCCCAGCCCAGAACGCCGAGGCCGTTTACCATCGTGGTGTGCGAGTCGGTGCCGACACAGGTGTCGGGATAGGCCACGCGTACACCGTTTTTCTGCGCGTCAAACACGACGCGGGCCAGATACTCAACGTTAACCTGATGCACGATGCCGGTGTTCGGCGGCACCACGGAGAAGTTGTCGAATGCGCCCTGACCCCATTTCAGGAACGAATAACGCTCCTGGTTGCGCTTGAACTCGATCTTGGTGTTCAGGTCGAGTGCGTTGGCGCTGCCGTAGTTATCGACCTGCACTGAGTGGTCAATCACCAGTTCAGCAGGAGAGAGCGGGTTGATGGATTCGGCGTCACCACCGAGCTTGACCACTGCGTCTCGCATTGCAGCCAGATCCACCACCGCCGGAACGCCTGTGAAGTCCTGCAGGATCACGCGCGCCGGCGTGAAAGAGATTTCCTGGCTAGGAGTTGCCTGCGGGTCCCAGTTGGCAAGGGCTGAAATGTCTTCGGGCTGGACGTCGCCGTCTTCGGCATGTCGCAGCAGGTTTTCCAGCAGCACTTTCAGCGAGAAGGGCAGTTTTGCAACGTGGCCTTCGGTAATCGCGTCGAGGCGGTAGATGGTGTAATCGTTTCCATTAACACTAATGGTCGACTGCGTATTGGCAGGCTGGGCCATGGTTATCTCCGTGTCTATAAAGTCACAACAGTCAGAAGCCGGAAGCCCGGCGACAGCTGTGGCGTCGCAGGCTTGCTTCTGAAACGGTAATGCGGAAGTTGCGGGGCAGTGATTCAGCGCCTGACTAACGCGCCTGCCCTGCAATTCAGGCGGCAAATTATAGCGGATTCGGCGTCGTCTTGCTGCTGAGTTTTATCAATCGCGAAGCGCAGAGCCACTCAGGCTGCGTTCACCGGCGACTCTGTTCCGGCCGGCGCCGAGGCGGATTTGGCAGCGGCGATCACCGCGCCACCCAGACAGACGTCGCCGTCATAGAAAACGGCATACTGACCAGGTGTGACTGACCACTGCGGCTCGATAAAGCGGACGTCCACGGTACCGTCCGGCCGGTACTCAACAGTGGCGTCGCCGGCGGTTTGTCGATAACGAGTTTTTACTTTTAAATTAGTGATTTGAGGCGAATTTCCCGAAATCCAGTGAGCTTTTTCCGTGGTCAACGCAGCGGACCAGAGCAGTGGGTGATCCCGGCCCTGCACAGCAATCAACACGTTCCGCTCCAGATCTTTACCCCCGACGTACCAGGGTTCATCCGGATAGCCGCGCACCCCGCCAATCTGCAGGCCTTGCCGCTGTCCCAGCGTGTGATGCATGAGCCCCTGATGCTCACCAATTACCTGGCCGTCCTCGGTTTCAATCGCACCCGTGTTGTCGCTCAGGTAGCGACCCAGGAACTCCCGGAACGGCCGTTCGCCGATAAAACAGATGCCGGTGCTGTCGCGCTTCGCAAAGTTGGGCAGCCCGATCCGGTTGGCCAGCTTGCGGACCTCGGGCTTGGGCATGTCGCCCAATGGAAACAAAGTGCGCTGCAGCGGCTCCTGAAATATCGCGTGCAGAAAGTAGCTTTGGTCCTTATTCGGATCGAGACCGGTCAGCAGCTGCGAGCCCTCTGCGCTGTGCCGGACGCGGGCATAGTGGCCGGTGGCAATGAAGTCACCGCCGAGGCGCTGAGCGTACTGATAAA
Source organism: uncultured Chromatiaceae bacterium (assembly GCA_964384295.1). Taxonomy (GTDB): domain Bacteria; phylum Pseudomonadota; class Gammaproteobacteria; order Steroidobacterales; genus JABIQA01. Next base: position 5,106 of record CAYLLI010000013.1, on the reverse strand, counting down.
ACTCGCCAAACTTGATGTAGCGGTTGCACAGCACGTCCGGGTTCGGGGTTCTGCCTGCACGGTACTCGGCAAGAAAGTCCTGAAACACCCGTTCCTGGTACTCCTGCGCAAAGTTCACCCGATGCAGGGGGATACCCAGGTGTTCACAGGCTTTGCGGGCATCCTGATAGTCGGCTGCAGCGGTGCAATAACTGTCGTCCTCATCCCAGTTGGTCATGTGCAGCGCCTCGACCTCATAGCCCTGCTGCTGCAGCAGATAGGCAGACACGGCCGAATCCACACCCCCGGAGACACCGAGGATGACTTTACCTTTTCGGGACGTGTTTGCGCCGGATTGGGACTCTGCGGAGTTCATAGTGCGAATTGTACCGCTGATCGGAGCCGGGAAGCCCCACGATGAACGAAATCAGTTCTCTACGCTGACGGCCTGATGCAGCAATTCGTCGATACTCAGTCCATCAGCAGCGGTTACTGCCTGCAGTTCGCCTGACGCATAAGCATCAATCGCCATCAGCACCATCGGGCTGCGCAAAGCGGGGCTTCGCGCCAGTAGTTCGTCGCGGCTTAACCAGACCGCTTGCTCGATGCCATCATCGAGCGGCTGATCCGGAGCATGATTGCTGTGCGTGCCCGAGAACACGGCGCGCAGGAAATGCTCGCCGCTGACAGGGTGTTGCCACAGGTACACGCCCAGAAATGCCGTCGGCGTGAACGTCCAGGCGGTTTCCTCTTTGGTTTCGCGGATGACTGCCTGAAGCAGTGACTCATTCGGTTCGACATGACCGGCAGGCTGGTTAATCACCAGCTCACCGCCGGCGTATTCTTCAACCACCAGAAAGCGGCCGTTGTCCTCGATGACAGCGGCCACGGTCAGGTGCAGGTTATTCAGAGATTGTTGTTGCAGGGTGGTAGGCATCGGGACAGCCTACAGGCGGTTGTGCGCGGATTCCGGTCCGCAGACATCAACAGTTATGCCGTTTGCGGCTGCTCGAGAATACGCGGCCACCGGTCAGTACACGCGTGCTTCGGGTTGTTCGTATTTGAACTCGGACGCGTCCCAGATCTCATCAAAGATACTGAGCTGACGCCGTGCGATTTCCGGTTCGTGGGTGCCGGCAATGCCTTCCCACTTGCCGCTGGAGGCACGGAAGAGGAGGGCCTGATCATCGGCAATCAGGTAGGCCTCCTGATGCTTTTCACGAAACTTCTCGTCAACGTTGCGGAATTCGATGTACGTATTCAGGCGCCGCCCCAGTGCGACCAGGCGATTGCCGTTGCGATTGGTGCGCGAAGGTTTGGAGATCAGTACCCGGACACGGGCATAGCGTTTAGCAAGCACCAGGCGCTTCACCACCTCGAGAAACTCCTCGTCGTCGTAAATGCCGGGTTCGAGATCCGGGGTATAAATCGACAGGCAGCGCTCGGCTAAGGCTGCCAGTTGAGTAACTGCTGCGCGGGTATCTTCAAACGAAGACAAAACCTGACGCTGATTTTGACCATAAGGCATATCGCACTTCCAATTTGCAATCCGCTGGCGGACGTCATCCATGACTACTTGCGACGCCGGCACTTCGGCTCCCGAAGCCTGCCGTTTCGATTGGCTCCCCGCTCAACCGGCAGTTTTCGAAACTGGCTGACAGTCTGGTTGAATCTGTTGCATAACGCTGCCGACTCTGTCACGAAACAGCACATCGTCTGTTTGAATGAATTAACGGCAAAGCGGTGTTCAGATTCAGGGACTTAGCCACGTCACTTTCGGACTAGTCTAACCAGACATCCGCGAAAATATATGCCGTATTTACATAACTTTAGCGGCATTTCTTAAGTAGATTTACGGATACGGCAGCCGGGTCGTGAGGCTCCGCAGCTGGCAAATCAGCCGTACTTGATCAGTTCTACATTAGTTCTTTAGCGCTTTTGCCAGAACGTCGGCAATCCCGATGTAGGACTCCGGTGTCAGGGCGCTTAAGGTCGCCTTGTCGTCATCCGGAATATTGAGCCCGGCCACAAACTCCGACATCCGCGCGGCATCAATCGCTTCACCGCGGGTCAGTTCCTTCAGCTGCTCGTAGGCATCGGTAAAGCCGTGCTTGCGCATAATGGTCTGCACGGGCTCTGCCAGCAGTTCCCAGCGATCCTCGAGGTCCTCGGTAATTCGCGCTGCATTGGGCTCGAGGCGATCCATACCGCCTAGCATTGACTGATAGGCCAGAAACGCATGCCCGACGGCAGTGCCGAAGTTACGCTGCACGGTCGAGTCGCTCAAATCGCGCTGCCAGCGGGAAATCGGCAGTTTGGCGGCAAAGTGGTTCAGCAGGCTGTTGGCAATCCCCAGGTTGCCTTCCGCATTCTCAAAATCAATCGGGTTTACTTTGTGCGGCATCGTTGACGAGCCGACTTCATTCTTGACGCGGCGCTGGGCGAAGTAGCCGAGCGAGATGTAGCCCCAGATATCGCGGCAGGCATCGATCAGAATGGTATTAATCCGCGCCAGCGCGTCGCAGTATTCAGCCATCCAGTCGTGCGGCTCAATCTGCGTCGTATACGGGTTGTAGGCGAGCCCCAGGGATTCAATGAACTCCTGAGACGCGGCAGGCCAGTCCACATCGGGGTAGGCCACAACGTGGGCATTGAAATTGCCCACAGCGCCGTTCATTTTCGCCAGCGGCGGCACGTCGGCAAGCAGCTTCATCTGCCGTTCCAGCCGATAGATCACATTGGCAATCTCTTTACCGAGCGTGGTCGGGCTCGCTGTCTGACCGTGCGTGCGCGACAGCATCGGCAGCTCGCTCGTAGCTTGTGACAGCGCATGCAGCTTGCCGACGATCTTGCGCAGTGCCGGCAGCAGCTGCTCGTCGCGGCCCTGACGCAGCATCAGCGCGTAGGACGTGTTGTTGATGTCTTCGGAGGTGCAGGCGAAATGCAGGAAGGGCTTCAGTGCAGCCAGCTCGCCGGTATCGCCAAAGCGCTCGGCGAGAAAGTACTCGACGGCTTTTACGTCGTGGTTCGTGGTTTTTTCAATCTCTTTGACGCGCCGGGCGTCCTCACCGCTGAAGTTATCGACCAGATTGTTCAGGAAGTCCTTTTCAGGCCCTGAGATGGCCGGTACTTCGGGAATGCCGGGGTGGGCCGCCAGAAACTGCAGCCAGCGAACTTCAACGAGCGTGCGGTTACGAATCAGACCGTATTCGCTGAACAGCTCGCGCAGCGGTTCGCACTTACGGGCATAGCGCCCGTCGAGAGGTGAAATTGCAGTCAGTGGTGGTTGTTCCATGATGTTTTAGCCCGGCCCCAAGTCAAAATAGCGGTGTTGTCAGTGCAGGAACGCCGGATTCGCCCGCTAGGAACGACAGGTCCGGCGTTGCTGGTTGAAGGGTCGTGAGAAGGCGATTGCCACGACTAGAGAATGCCGCAGCGAATACCTATACTTCACGGCCTCGAATCATACACGAATGACTTCCGAATTTTGCCGGCACCAAAGCTTTCGCGTGGGCCCGGCTCAAACATCACGAAGCCTCAGGCTTCAAAACGAATGGAGAAACACCAATGAGTGATCAGGCTTACCGGATTGAACGCGACAGCATGGGCGAGTTGCAGGTTCCGGAGTCAGCGCTGTGGGCAGCCCAGACCCAGCGTGCAGTCAACAACTTCCCGATCAGCGGTCTGACCATGCCACGCGCCTTTATTAAGGCTCTGGGGCTCATTAAATACGCGACGGCCGGCGCCAACGGCGAACTCGGGCTTATGAAAACGGGTGTCTGCCAGGCGATTCAGGCGGCAGCACTTGAGGTCGCCAACGGCGATCACGATGCCCATTTTCCGGTCGACGTGTTCCAGACTGGCTCTGGTACCAGCTCCAACATGAACACCAATGAGGTCATTGCGAATCTCGCAACCGCCAACAGCGGCAGCGACGTGCATCCGAATGACCATGTGAACATGGGGCAGAGCAGTAACGACGTGATTCCAACCGCAGTGCACGTCAGTGCTGCGATCGAGATTACCGACAAGCTGCTGCCCGCACTGAAGCACCTGCACAGCGTGATTGTGGCCAAAGCCGAAGAAACCGCCGACGTTGTTAAAACCGGCCGTACGCATCTGATGGACGCCATGCCTGTGACCATGGGTCAGGAACTGAACGGCTGGGCCAGTCAGATTCAGCACGGCATTGACCGTATTGAGGCGTCTATGCCACGCCTGCTCGGCCTGGCACAGGGCGGCACCGCGGTTGGCACCGGTATCAACGCGCATCCGAAGTTCGGTGCGAAAGTGGCGACCATTCTCGGCGAACAGACCGGCCTGGCGTTTAAACCGGCCGACAATTACTTCGAAGCGCTGGCAACGCAGGACACAGCGGTCGAGATCTCCGGACAGCTGCGAGCACTGGCTGTGTCTTTGATGAAAATTGCCAATGACCTGCGCTGGATGAACAGCGGGCCTTTGGCAGGATTGGGCGAAATCGCGCTGCCTTCGCTGCAGCCGGGCAGTTCCATCATGCCGGGTAAGGTGAATCCGGTGATTCCCGAAGCTGTTACGATGCTGGCCGCTCAGGTCATGGGCAATGACGCGACGATCGCCGTGGCGGGCCAGTCAGGCAACTTCCAACTGAACGTGATGCTGCCGGTGGTGGGTTACAACCTGCTGCAGAGCATTGAGATTCTGGCAAACGGTTCGGTCGCGCTGGCGGATGACGCCATCGCCGGATTCACTGTCAACAACGACAACCTGCAGAACGCGCTGTCACGTAACCCGATTCTGGTTACCGCAATGAACTCGGTAATCGGCTACGACAAGGGCGCGGCGATTGCCAAGAAAGCCTATGCCGAAGGCCGGCCTGTTCGCGATGTCGCGAAGGAAGAGACGGACCTGTCCGACGAAGAGCTGGATCGCTTGCTGGACCCGGCCGAACTCTGCAAAGGCGGCATCAAGTCGTAAGCCCAGATGTCAGGCCAGATGTCAGCGCAGAGCTGGTAGCATTGCAGCGTGGTCTCTGAACAGCAGATTAGAACGCGCCTGCAACACACCGAGCTGGCACCGGAACCGGGCCGGCAGGCACTCGACGGCCTGCCGGCCCGTTTGGTTAGTACCTGGTTTAAAACCCCGCTC
>CAYLLI010000012.1:22012-25246 GCA_964384295.1 uncultured Chromatiaceae bacterium | reverse complement strand
GCCGGTGGTCAGCAACTTCTCGCCATAGAAGATCGAGTTGGCACCGGCAAAGAAACACATGGCTTGTGTTTCGTCGCTCATCTCGGTGCGGCCTGCTGACAACCGTACGTGTGTTTTCGGCATCAGGATTCTGGCAACTGCGATGGTGCGGACGAAGTCGATGCCATCCACTTTCTCCGCACCTTCCAACGGTGTGCCTTCAACGGCAACCAGCTGGTTAATCGGCACACTGCCCGGATGCTCCGGCATCGTCGCAAGCGTGTGCAGCAGCTCGATGCGGTCCTGATCTTTCTCGCCCATGCCGATGATGCCGCCGCAGCAGACTTTCATGCCGACGTCACGAACGTTCTTCAGCGTGTCCAGACGATGCTGGAACGTGCGGGTGGTGATGATCTCTTTGTAGAAATTCTCGGAGCTGTCGAGATTGTGGTTGTAGTAGTCGAGCCCGGCCTCTTTGAGTTCGCTCGCTGCTTCAGGAGTGAGCATGCCGAGTGTCGCGCAGGTTTCCATACCGAGGTCATTCACCGCCTTGATCATTTCGGCAATCTGTTTGACTTGTTTCGGCTTCGGGCTGCGATAGGCAGCACCCATGCAAAAGCGCGTCGCACCTTTGGCTTTTGCTGCTTTGGCATTTTCTAACACCACCCGGCAGTCGAGTAGCGGCTCTTCTTCGACGTTGGTGTCGAAGCGCACGCTTTGCGGGCAGTAGCTGCAATCTTCGGGGCATGCGCCGGTTTTAATGCTCAGCAGCGTGCTGATTTGCACTTCATGCTGGTCGAAGTTGGCGCGATGCACGCTTTGTGCCTGAAACAGAAGGTCCGGGAACGGAAGTTCGTACAGGGCTTTAACTTCTTCTACGGTCCAGTCGTTACGGGGAGCGGCTGTTACGGTCATAGTGTTCAGTCCTATAGGGTCGCGTTGTCGGCCCCGGCTGATTGTGCCGGTTTAGCGCAGATTTAGCGGTGGTCAGGCAGGAGCGCTGTGCCAGAGAATGCAGAGTATTCAGAGGTTTGCGAGGGCTGTCAACCAATGACCGGGTTTTCTGTTGACAGTGCGCTGTGCGGTTTCTGGCCCCCGGTATGCATGCTCTGCGGTGTTGGACTGAAGTCATTCCCTGATGCCGTGGCGTCTGGTTTTGCGTCTGATCAGGGCTCCCGTTTGCAGGGGCTTTGCGGCAATTGCGCGGCAGACATGCCCTGGCTCAATGGTTGTCGCGGATGCGGCCTGCCTGTTGTGACCGCAGCGAAGGCTCACGGGCCTGCGGAGTCGAACGGTGTGTTTAATGTGTTGCAGCCGGCGTCGCCCCGGCCACTGTGTGCTGAATGCTCGGTTAAACCGCTGCTTAGTGACTGCGTGGCCGCCTGCGCCTATCAGTATCCGGCAAGCTCTCTGGTGCAAGCCCTGAAGTTTAACGGCCGGCGTGCTGCAGCGGCTGTGCTCGGTTCGTTGTTGGGGGCTGCGGTTTTACGGGGTCAGCATGAACCGCCGGACTGGATTGTGCCGGTGCCGTTGAGCGCCTGGCGCTTGTTCCGGCGCGGGTTCAACCAGTCTGCCGAGATTGCTGCGTGCTTGCCTGCTTCGCTGCGTGACCGGGTGAACGCGGAGTTGTGCCGGCGGGTTCGCAGCACACCGATGCAGAGCGGATTGCCGCTGAAAGACCGGGCTGCGAACGTCCGTTGTGTGTTCGGGCTAACGCGTCTGGGTGTGAAGCACATTCCCGGCAAACGAGTCGCCGTTGTGGATGACGTTATGACGTCCGGGGCAACAATGTCCGAGTTATCGAAGGTGCTGTATCGGGCTGGCGCTGCACACGTGCAGGCGTGGGTCGTCACCCGGACGCTGAGTTAGCCCGGGTGTTGCTTGCCTTCAGACGAGTGAGTAACTGAGAACAATGCCGGCAAATATAACGGCGCCAAGGTACCGGTTGTTCAGAAAAGCGGCAAAGCACTGCTCCGGTTCCCGATGTCGGATCAGGCTTAACTGGTACGCCATGAAACCTGCGGTGCAAACCAGGCTTGCTGAGTACCAACCACCGAGACCGGCCTGCTCGCCGATGAGCTTCAGTGCGAACAGCATGATTAGCTGTAGCATCGCGATGATGAATACGTCGGCATCGCCAAACAGGATTGCGGTGGACCTGATGCCCGCCTGCAGATCATCATCACGGTCGGCCATCGCGTACATCGTGTCGTAGACCACAGCCCAGATCAGCACGGTGACCCACATTAGCCAGGCAATGTTGGGCACTCCACCGGTTTGCGCGGCAAACGCCATCGGAATTGCCCAGCCAAAGGCGGCACCGAGAATGAACTGTGGTGCTGCGAAAAAGCGCTTGGCAAACGGATAGATCAGCGTCAGTGCCGCACCACCCAGTGCCAGCATGAGCGCCAGCCGGTTCAGCATGAGTGCAAGACCGAGTGCCACACACAGCAGACCACCACAGAGGATCAGCGCTTCCTGCGGGGTGACCGTGCCCGCTGCCAGTGGTCGTGTTTTCGTGCGATCAACCAGCGGGTCGAGTTTGCGGTCGGCGAAATCGTTAAACACGCAGCCGGCCGAGCGCATGACAACAACGCCGGCAACAAACACCGCAAACACGGTGGAGTCGGGTGTGCCGTCGCCGGCGATCCATAGCCCCCACAGGGTCGGCCACAGCAGCAACCAGATACCGATCGGTTTATCCAGACGCATCAGGCGGGCGTACTCGCCGAGCTGCTTCAGCCAGTCGACGCCCACGTTTTTCGCCTGTTCGTTCATCTGGTATTCCAACAAGTAAGAATGGCTGCAGTGTAAACGATTCGGGTCCACACCAGTGTGCGCTGTATCGCGCTACACGCGGACGAACTCCTGATGACTGCCAATCCAGCGATCGATGATCGCCTGCGTTGTGGCTTCATCGTTTTCAAGCAGTTCCGCGGCACGATGCACTGCCGGCAGCAGGTCGGCGTCGCGCACCAGGTCGGCAACCCGCATTTGCATCACGCCGGTCTGGCGCTTGCCCAGCACTTCGCCCGGTCCGCGCAGTTCCAGGTCCTGCTGAGCCACTACAAAGCCGTCGTTGGTTTCGCGCATCACGTTCAGGCGCTTATGCGCCACGTTTGAGAGCGGGCTCTTGTACATCAGTACGCATGCACTTTTGCCGGACCCTCTGCCCACCCGGCCACGCAGTTGGTGCAGCTGCGAAAGCCCCATGCGTTCGGCGTTCTCGATAATCATCAACGTGGCTTCAGGCAC
>CAYLLI010000012.1:0-21912 GCA_964384295.1 uncultured Chromatiaceae bacterium | reverse complement strand
AGGCCACTTTTTTCAATGAGCGACAGCCGCTGCTCAACGCCAAACCGGTGCTGCTCGTCGACAATGACAAGCCCTAACTTGTGATACTTGACGGCTTCCTGAAACAGCGCATGCGTACCGACGATGACCTGTGCGTGACCCTGTGCGATGCCGTCATAAGTCGCGCGTCGCGCCTTTGCCGTGATGCTGCCGGTCAGCCACGCGACCGTGATGCCCAGTGGTTGGAACCAGCCCTGAAAGTTGTCGCGGTGCTGCTCTGCGAGCAACTCCGTCGGGGCCATGATGGCAACCTGGTAACCGGCGCTGATAGCACTCAGTGCAGCACCGGCAGCTACCACGGTTTTGCCGCACCCGACATCCCCCTGCACCAGACGCATCATCGGATGCGGTTGTGTGAGGTCGCGATTGATTTGGTCCAGCGCTTTGCGCTGGTCGCCCGTGAGTGTGAAGCCCAACTTGTCGAGAAACTGTTGCAGCAGGTCGGTGTCCGTCGGCATCGGCAGGCCGGCTTCTTTGTCGTTCGCGAGCTTAATGCGCCGCAGGCTCAGATGATGCGCGAGTATTTCTTCGAGCACGAGTCGCCGCTGGTTCGGATGCTTGCCGTCGCTGAGGTCTTGTAACGACACATTCGACGGCGGGTTGTGCAGACCACTCAGTGCGGCCTGCAGCGATGGCAGACCTTCGGCTTCGCGTATTGATGCAGGGAGCAGTTCCGGGAGTTCACCGATGCGATTGCTCAACACCTGATCCAGCAATGAGCGGAGCCGGAACTGCTGCAACCCCTCAGTGGTGGGATAGACAGGAGTGAGTTTGTCCTCCAGCGGAGCCTGCTCGTTCTTGCGCAGCAGCTGGTACTCCGGGTGAACCATTTCCAGCCCGCCGGGGCCGCCGCGGACTTCGCCGTAACAACGGACCTTCTGTCCCCGCGACAACGTGTTTTGTTGGGCTTTCGAGAAGTAGAAGAACCGCAGGGTCAGCGTGCCGGTGCCGTCGGACACCCGGCACAGCATCGTGCGGCGGCGCCGGAACACGACTTCGGTGAGTTCCACTTCCGCTTCAATCACGCAGCGCTGCCCCGGCAGCAGACTGCCGACAGTGCTTATTTGCGTGCGGTCTTCGTAGCGCAGCGGCAGCAGAAACAGCAGGTCATCGGGGGTGTAAACATTCAGCCGCGCCAGCTTTTCAGCCAGCGCCGGCCCGATGCCTTTCAGGTCTGTCAGTTTGGCCGCTGCGGTCACTCGCTTAGGGAACGGCTACAGTGACAGAATGGCGTCCGCTTCGACCAGCGAGCCTTTTGGCAGTGCGCTGATTTCGAGCGCCGCCCGCGCCGGAAACGGTTCCGGGAAGTACTCCGCCATGATTTCGTTGACGGCAGCAAAGTTGCCGAGGTCAGTCAGAAACACCGTGACCTTAACGGCATCTGCCAGTGTGCCACCTGCGGCTTCGGTGACTGCCTGCATGTTTTTAAACACCTGGTGAATTTGGTCCCGAATGTCATCACTGCAGATCTCACCGCTGGCGGGATCTAACGGAATCTGACCGGAAATGTAGACGGTGTCGCCGGCTTTAATGGCTTGTGAATAGGCGCCGATGGCGGCAGGCGCTTTATCGGTGTGAATTGCTTGTTTGGGCATGGTGTTGATCCTGACTGCAGCCGCGGTAGGCGGCATCGCGTGAATACGTGCTGCAATTCTATATGAGAAACCCGCGCCGAGTGCGCGGTTTTAAGCGCAGGTGCGGGTGACCTTGCGCACGTTGCGCATGTTGCGAATCTTGCGCAGGACCTGTGCGAGATTGACGCGGTCTTTCACCAATATGTTGAAGTGCAGTTCCACGAAGTCTTCTTCGGTTTCGTCGACCGAGACCTGCTCGATGTTGGAACCGGCATTGGCTATCCGGGCAGCCACTTCGGCAAGCACGCCCGGTTTATGCTCGGCTTCAACCCGAATCTCGCTGGAGAAATCGCGGTCGAGGTCTTCGGCCCAGTGCATTGGAATCCATTTGTGCGGCTGCTTGCTGTATTGGCTCAGGTTGCCGCAAACGTTGCGGTGAATCACCACCCCGCGACCGGAACTCAGGTAGCCCATGATGGCGTCCCCGGGCAGCGGATTGCAGCAGCGTGCGTAGCTCACCACCATGCCTTCGGTGCCGGCAATGGCAATGCTCGGTGGCGCAAGTCCGTCGGGGTGTTGGTCGCGGTCGTCTTCCTGCACCAGCATCTGTGCAACCAGAGGCGCTAAACGCTCGCCAACACCCAGTTGTTCGTAAAGCTCAACGGTCTTGCGCAGATTGAATTCACGCAATACCGACTTCATGCGCGCCCGGCTCACCTTGCGCAGCGAGCTACCGAAGTTGCTGAGCGCTTGCGTGAGCAGCCGGCGTCCGAGTTCAATGGCTTCATTGCGTCGCAGGTTCTTCAGGTACTGGCGAATGCTGTAGCGGGCTTTGGCGGTAACGACAAAGTTCACCCACACCGCATTGGGCTGCGCCCGTTTCGACGTGACGATTTCCACCGTCTGGCCGTTTTTCAACACCGTTCTCAGCGGTACGAGGCGCCGGTCGATCTTGGCGGCAACGCAGTGATTGCCGATGCCGGTGTGCACGGCGTAAGCGAAGTCCACACAGGTGGCACCGCGCGGCAGGCGCAGAATATCGCCGCGGGGAGTGAACACGTAGACCTTGTCGGGGAACAGGTCGACCTTCACGTTCTCCATGAACTCTTCGGGACTTGCCGCCGACTGCATTTCTGAAATCGACTGAAGCCATTCGCGCGCTCTGGTCTGTGGCGAAATGACTGAGGAATCAACGGCTTTGTACTGCCAGTGTGAGGCCACACCGCTCTCGGCAATCATGTCCATGTCGCGCGTGCGGATCTGTACTTCCACCGGAATGCCGTTCGGGCCGAACAGCGTGGTGTGCAGCGACTGATAGCCGTTCACGCGGGGAATGGCGATGTAGTCCTTAAAGCGCCCGGGCATCGGCTTGTACAGCTGATGCACGATGCCGAGCGTGCGGTAGCATGTGTCGACATCGTCGACGATCAGCCGGAAGCCAAATACATCAACAATCTCGTTGAGCGAACGTTTCTTGTCGCGCATCTTGCGGTAGATGCTGTACAGATGCTTGCGCCGCCCGTACACGCTGGCCTGAATCTCGGCTTCCCGCAGCGACTTGCGGAACCGGTCCGAAATCTTGCGCACCAGCTGCCGCTGATTGCCCTGCGATTTCTTCAGCGTGTTTTCGATGACCTTCGCACGATACGGATATGTGTTGATGAACCCGAGATCTTCCAGTTCGGTTTTCAGCGTGTTGATACCGAGACGGTTCGCAATCGGGGCGTAGATCTCAAGCGTTTCGCGACCAATGCGGGCGCGCTTTTCCGGGCGCAGCGCATCCAGGGTTTGCATGTTGTGGAGGCGGTCGGCGAGTTTGACGAGAATGACACGAATGTCGCCGATCATCGCCAGCATCATTTTGCGAAAGCTTTCGACCTGGGCTTCGGTGCGGCTGGTGAAGTTCAGTTTGTCGAGCTTGCTGACACCGTCCACCAGCGTGGCAACATCGTCACCAAAGCGTTCGCGAATTTCTTCCAACTCGACCGGGGTGTCTTCCACGACGTCATGCAGGATGGCGGCGATCAGACAGTCCGGGTCCATCTTCATGTCGGCAAGCGTCGAGGCCACAGCCACCGGATGGGTGATGTACGGCTCGCCGGATGCCCGGGTCTGGCTGGAGTGCGCTTCAGCACCGAACTCAAATGCTTCGGTAATCCGGCCGCGCTGGTCTTCGGGCAGGTAATCGATTTTCAGCAACAGCTGTCTGAAGCCGGTGTTTCTGAACACCCGCGGCAGAGCACCTTTAATTGTTGCTGCATACTCCATTGCGTTTCCTGATGCGACGGCAAACCTCAGCTGACCGGCTGAATCTTGTATGACATCAGTATATAGGAGCGAATTCCGCTGTGAAGCGAAGCGGTTTGCGGTTCGGGATACGAAAAACGGGCCCAGCGGGCCCGTTTAGTGTTCATGCTTTGTGAGCTGACTCTAGAAGTTGTCAGTCAGCTTAGGAATCGGGGTGTTGGCAAGGATTTCTTCGGCGTCCTGAACAGCCAGAATCTCTTCCTTCGGCTCATCGACTTCGTCGAGGATGTCTGCAGTAACCAGACCTTCGGCGATTTCCCGCAGTGCAACCACGGTGGGCTTGTCGTTTTCCCACTCAACCATCGGCTCTGCGCCATTGGCGAGGCGGCGGGCGCGTTTGGCAGCAACCGTGACCAACTCAAACAGGTTGTCGACGTTTTGCATGCAATCTTCAACAGTAATTCGTGCCATCGTGGTGTTCCGTTCAATTCATTCGGTTTTGTGGAAAGGCGGGCGAGATTACCGCCACCCGCGCCATCATGCAAGCATAATCTGCCCGCACGGATTAGTTAAGCAGCTGTTTTGCTGCGCTTTTTACAGTATCGGTGGTCGTTCTGTGGCTCTCGCCGTCGCCCGCAATGATTGCCTGCAGCGCAGCCACTGCATTAGGAATCTCGTCATTAACGACGGCGTAGTCGAATTCCTGCCAGTGCGCCAGATCGGCCAGTGAGTCCTGCAGTCGCCGGGCAATGACGGTTTCGCTGTCGGTGGCGCGCCCGCGCAGCCGCCGGGACAGTTCCTCAACCGAGGGCGGCAGAATAAAAATGCTTTGGCATTCGGGCATGTTGCTCCGCACCTGCTCCGCGCCCTGCCAGTCGATCTCGAGGATCACGTTGTGGCCGTCGGCCAGCAAGCCGCGCACTTGCTCGCCTGAAGTGCCGTAGCGGTTGTCGAACACGTTGGCATGCTCGAGAAACTCGTTGTTGTTCGCCATTGCTTCGAACGTCGGGGTATCGACAAAGTGATACGCGACACCCTCCACTTCGTTATGACGCTTCTCGCGGGTGGTATACGACACCGAGAATTTAAGCTGGGGATCCGCCGCCATAATCTCGCGCACGAGCGTTGTTTTGCCCGCACCCGAAGGGGCTGAAATCACAAACAGCTTGCCGGTTGAGCTTTGGGTCACGCGTTTACAGTCCTGTCAGATCCGAACTGTCGAGCATCTTCTGGCGGTCCTGTTCGATGACAGCGCGACGCTGCGTGTTCACCATATTGTTCCAGGCTTGCGCTTCCTTGCTGTCCGGCAACCAGCCGAGCGTCATTGAAAAACGCCATTGGGGTTTGCCGTCAATTTCTTCCTCATCGAGCCGAAAGCGCAGGTTGTAGGGCTGCCGGTCGAGATTCACTTCATTGATGCGCAGATTGGAGTCCATCTTCTCGCGCCCGAAGGCCCAGTCGAAGTACTTCGCGTGCAGCAGGTTCACGTAGTCTTTGGCAAATTCCCGCGCCTGCTCTTCAGTATCAAACCAGCTGGATCCTGCGATGTAGCCGATGGTGCGGGTTTGCGCTGTAATGATCAGCGTGACGTCCTCAATAACGTTCGGCTTTACCGGGTTTGCAGCTTTGACCGCCAGCGTGCCGTTGGTGCGGGTCACGTCAGTTTCGGCGCTTGCTACACGGTAATCTTTACCCAGTGTGTACCCCAGGAAGTCGCCGGTGCCCGCGTCGGCGAAAACGGCTGTTGTCGCAAGCAGCGACAGCAACAGCAAAGCGGGCTTCGTAAAAGAGTTCATTGATCGTGCTCCCCGGTTCTCCGTGCGCCTTGTTACGTTACTCAACATTCTGCACCTGCTCCCGCATTTGCTCAATCAGCACTTTTAAGTCGACGGCGCACTTGCTGGTCAGCGCGTCTGCGGACTTTGAGCCGAGTGTGTTTGCCTCGCGATTGAGTTCCTGCATCATGAAATCGAGGCGTCGACCCACCGCTTCTTCGCTTTGCAGAATGCTGCGAATCTCGGCGACATGGGCTTTCAGCCGGTCGAGTTCTTCCGCTACGTCCTGCTTCTGCGCCAGAATCAGCAGTTCCTGTTCCAGCCGGTCGGCATCAATTTTCTGTTCGATCGCGTCGGCGCGTTCTTTCATGCGTGTGCGGGTGTTCTCAAGCACCTCGGGAAGCCGCGCGGTGACGGTGTCAACGATATCGAGAATCTGCTGCAGCCGGTCTTCGAGCATTGCGTTGATCTTTTCGCCTTCGCTGATTCTGCTTTGCGCGAGATTGTCGAGTGCCTGCGCGAGCAGGTTTGCTGCAGGCTGCAACAGTGATTCGGTGTCGACCGCTTTGGGTTCAAGCACACCCGGCCAGCGCAGCAGGCTCAGCGGGTTGATGTTGCCGTCGTTACCAATCAGTTCACCCACACGGTTGCCGTGGCGCACAATCTCGCTGACCAGGGCTTCATTCAGTTCGAGCTGCGTTTCTTGTGTGTCGCCGGTTTTCAAATACAGCGAGGCATCGAGCTTGCCGCGTTTGAGCTTTTCACCGACCAATGCGCGCAGTTCAGGTTCTATAGGGCGGAAGCCTTCCGGCAGCCGGAAGCTGGTTTCGAGATAGCGGTGGTTCACCGAGCGAATCTCCCACGACAGGGTGCCTGCATCCACTTCGGTGTCGACCCGGGCGAAGCCCGTCATGCTGCTGATCATGCCTGTAATTCCTTCGGTTTCCGCTGCGCTATCTGTGCGTTGTGTGAACTGGTTTGTAGCCTTTGCGGCGGGTCAGTGTGGCACTATTTGCCTCATACCACGCCGCTGTGCCGATAGTGTAAGCACAGTGAGCCCGACTAACCACCGCTGTCGCGTGTTAAGCACGGTAGCGCGCTTGTATTCAGAGAAGGATCTCTCTTGCCCGTTGACGCCGCTCAAATCAGCCTGCTCGGTAACCGTCAGGAAAATCAGGACAGAGTTGCCGTGATGTCGTCACCCGACGCGACGTTGTTGGTGGCCGTTGATGGCATGGGTGGTCATGCCGGCGGTGCCGAAGCCGCGCGAATTGCTGTCGAGGTATTCCGGCGGGAGTTTGCCGATGTTTCCTTGCCGGTGTTTGATCCGCAGGGATTCATGCACGGCATTATCGCCAAAGCACATGCCGAGATTGTTGAGCTGGGTAATCAGCTGTCAGTGGATGCGCGCCCGCGGGCGACCTGTGCGCTGTGTCTGGTGCAGGACGGTTACGCGTATTGGGCGCACGTCGGTGACAGCCGCATTTATCACTATCGCGATGCCACGGTGTTTCAACGCAGCCGGGATCATAGTCATGTGGAAGTGCTGCTGCAGGAAGGTTTGATTACAGAAGACGAAATGTCCACGCACCCGATGCGCAACTTTGTCGAGTGCTGCCTCGGTGGCGATGCTGCTTTGCCTGCCATGAGCATTACCGAATACAAGCCGTTGACTGACGGCGATGTGTTGCTGGTTTGTTCCGACGGTTTCTGGTCCGGTTTGACCGAGGACGAGATGGCATCGATTACGACTTCTGAGGGTCCGCTCGGACCGCATCTTGAAGATCTCGGTGAGCGCGCCGTGCAGACGACCGCACCTCATAGCGACAACACCTCAGCCGCCGCATTACGGTTTAGCGGGACAGCCTGACCCTTTAGCGCTAGCATTGCATTCTGCTGCCCTGTTCGCCGGGGCTTTATGAATGAGGAAAGTGCTATGCCCACCCGACCCAGCGGTCGCCAGCCCGATGAACTTCGCGCTCTGACGCTTACTACCGATTACACCGCCAATGCGGCCGGTTCGGTGCTTGCCGAATTCGGCAACACCCGTGTGTTGTGCACGGCGAGCATTGAAGACCGGGTGCCGCCGTTTCTGAAAGGGAAAGGTCAGGGGTGGGTGACAGCTGAGTACGGCATGCTGCCGGGTTCCACGCACACACGTTCGCGACGTGAAGCCGCTGCCGGCAAGCAAAGCGGCCGCACGCAGGAGATTCAGCGATTGATCGGTCGTTCGCTGCGCGCCGCAACCAATCTTGATGCGCTCGACGGTTTTACTATCACGTTGGATTGCGATGTGTTGCAGGCCGACGGCGGCACGCGCACGACGTCGATCTGTGGCGCCTGGCTCGCGTTGGCTGTGGCGGTGGAACGGCTGCAGTCGGAAGGCAAGATTCCGCGCAACCCGCTGCTCGGCCAGGTGGCTGCGATTTCGGTGGGAATCTACGAGGGCATGCCGGTGCTTGATCTGGACTACCCGGAAGACTCCAATGCCGAAACCGACATGAACGTCGTCATGAACGAAGCCGGCGGTTTTATCGAAGTGCAGGGCACCGCTGAAGGTCATGCGTTTCAGCGCGGCGAACTCGATCAATTGCTGTCGCTGGCTGAGAAAGGGGTCTCTGAAATCACAGTCGCACAGCTCGCGGCGCTCGATGCCTGGCGGGCACAGCAGTAGCGCTCGGCGATGAAGCGTATCGTTCTCGCCACCGGTAACGCCGGTAAAGCCAAAGAGTTTGCCGAGCTGCTCGGCGAGACCTTTCAGCTGGAGCTGCAGACCGACCTTGGTTTAATCCCCGCCGACGAAACCGGTACGACGTTTCTGGAAAACGCGTTACTGAAAGCGCGCTATGCGGCTGAGCAGTCGGGAATGCCGGCAATTGCTGATGACTCGGGCCTTGAGGTTGATGCGCTGGACGGTGATCCCGGCGTTTATTCGGCACGCTACGCAGGCCCGGATGCCACTGATGCCGACAACAATGCCAAGTTGATCAAAGCGCTTGCCGATGTGCCGGCGGAAGAGCGGGCCGCGCGTTTTCGTTGTGTGGTGGTTTATGTGCGCAGTGCTGATGACCCCGAACCGATTGTGGCTGATGGCTTCTGGAACGGCGCGATTGAGTTTGCGCCGCGAGGGGTTGGCGGCTTTGGCTATGACCCGCTGTTTTGCGATTTCAGTTCCGGCAATCCGGTCAACGCGGCCAACATCGAAGCGGCGACTACCGCTGCGGAACTGAAGCCCGATGAGAAGAACGCCCGCAGTCACCGCGGCAAAGCCGTGCGGGCACTGTGCGGTTTACTCCGTGAGGCGAACGTTTAGTCGTGACTGCGTCGGCCGGTATTCCGCTGGCGCTGTACGTGCACTTCCCCTGGTGCGTCAGCAAGTGCCCGTACTGCGATTTCAACAGTCACCCCGTGCCCGATCAAATGCCCGAGCAGGAGTACCTGCAGGCATTGTTGTGTGATCTTAAAGCGGACGCGCCATTGGCTGAAGGTCGCTCAATCAGCAGTATCTTCATGGGCGGTGGCACGCCCAGTTTGTTCTCGGCCGCATCTGTCGAGCAGCTGCTGACAGCGGTGCACGATGTGATTGGTTTGGAACCGGATGCTGAAGTGACACTCGAAGCCAATCCCGGCGCCGTTGAACACGATGACTTCGGTAACTACCTGAAAGCCGGTGTGAATCGTTTGTCACTGGGTGTGCAGAGCTTCGCTACGGAACAGCTGGCTATTCTCGGGCGGGTGCACTCGGCTCTTGAAGCCAAAGAGGCATTTCGTGCGGCGCGTGACGCCGGTTTCGAGAACATTAATCTCGATCTGATGTACGCGTTGCCAAATCAAACGGTCAGTGGCGCGGAAGATGATCTTCGCCAAGCGCTGGAGTTAGCCCCTGAGCATCTGTCGCACTATCACCTGACGATGGAGCCCGGCACGCGGTTCGGGAAAACGCCACCGGAAGGGTTGCCCGATGACGAGATCAGCTGGGCAATGCTGCAAAGCTCGCAATCCATGCTGAATGAAGGCGGCTATGGACGTTATGAGGTCTCGGCCTATGCGCAGCCGGGCAGGCAGTGTCAGCACAATGTGAACTACTGGAGCTACGGCGACTATCTGGGTATCGGTGCCGGTGCTCACGCCAAGGTGACGCGATCGAATGGTTCGATTTTGCGCTATGCGAAGCATGCCAAACCGGCTCGATTTCAAACGGCGGCGGATGATCAGCGGTTTGCGATGCGCGCGGATGTCGATGGTCCGACCGCCGCATTTGAGTTCATGCTGAATAATCTGCGGTTGACCGGCGGTTTTGCGGCGGCGGATTTTGCCGACCGCGTTCCTGCTGATCTTTTGGGGATTCAGGCCGGGCTCGATGAGGCGGTGGCGAAAGGTCTGCTGAACAAGACGTCATCGGGCTTTCAGCCGACCCCGCTCGGGCTCCGGTTTCTCGATGATTTGCAGGCGCTGTTTCTGCCTGATTAGCCAGGATTCGCATTCGGGATTAGGTTAAGTCGGCATAAGTGTCTGATTTGCGCCGAGTTCGTCATTTTGGCGTTGAATTAGTCTAAGAATGAACAGTGTTATGCACATCTGTCACAGTTTTTAAACATTTCATGCAGATAAGCTTTTGAACTTGAGTTTTGCTTTGCAATAATGATGGTAAATTATTGTTTTTAATAGCATTATTGATATTGGCTATTTCTTGACCAATTTGTTGGATTTGCAGCGCTGATAGCTACTTAAGGCCGAAGGCGGGATGAAATCCACAGACTTATCCACAGATTGTGTGGATAAGCCCCAGGCTCAGTCGGCGCGGGTGCAATTGAGACTTGTCAGATGCGCGCGATGCCGCTATCCTTCCGCGCCCTTAACGCAATTCGCGTCGCCGGGGCTACCCGCAAGTTATTTTTGAGACTATCGCAATGAAAGCTGATATCCATCCTCAGTACAACGAAATTACCGTTACCTGCAGCTGCGGTAACACGTTTAAAACCCGCTCAACACTTGCGGAAGATCTGACCGTTGAAGTGTGTTCTGCCTGCCATCCGTTTTACACCGGCAAGCAAAAGATCGTTGACAGCGCCGGTCGCGTCGACAAGTTCCGCAAGAAATACAACATGGGTTAATAGCTCTCAGAGCGGTCGAATATTCGCCGCACTGAGGTTAGCACCCATCCGCCAGAGCCTTTCCCGGGCTCTGCGATGTGCAAGAATCCACCGAATAGCCTATAATCTCCGGCTCTACGGCAGGCCAGACCTGTTTGCAGAACGCTGAAGCGGCTCGCGCAATGCGGGCGAGGGTTCATGTTTCAGAAAGTTTTGCGAGCGACGGTTGCCGCCGTACTGCCAGAAATAAAGACCTTGATCACAGCGTGCCTGTCAGACCGCTGTCACAATCGGGTCGCATACTAAGGCAGAGCAAACAGCTTTTAGCAGCAGGCTTCAAAGCACGGTGTTGAGCATTCAGCCGGTGGCACACCGGCGCGCTTCAACGCTTCGTGAGGCAGCGCTTATGTTTGCGAGACAAACCGCTGCTGATTCTGCCGGCGTGCGAGACACGGTCCGCCATCTGCCGTCGAAGACAGTATTTAGGGCAACGTAACATGCGGCTTCTGCAACGAAGCCTGCGCAACAGGTAACGGAAAAATAACGACATGAGTGATAAGACATATACCCTCCGCAATAACTCCACCGGCGAAGAGCTCGAGCTCCAGTCAATGTCCGGTACCGTTGGTCCTGATGTAGTTGATGTCCGTCCTGTGTATGGCAAGCAGGATATCTTCACGTTTGATCCCGGGTTTAGCTCTACGGCCAGCTGCGAAAGCTCAATTACTTATATCGATGGTGATGAAGGCGTTTTGCTGTATCGCGGTTACCCGGTTGAACAGCTCGCTGACAAAAGCAGCTACTTAGAAGTCTGTTATCTGTTGTTGCACGGCGAGTTGCCGACTGCGCCCGAGCTGGAAGCGTTCACGCATTCCATCAGCACGCACACGATGATCAATGAATCGATGCTGCGTTTCTTTAACGGCTTCCATCACGATGCTCATCCGATGGCGATGGTCGGCGGTGTTGTCAGTTCGATGTCTGCCTTCTATCACGACAGTCTGAACATCGACAGTCCGCGTCACCGTGAAATCTTTGCGCACCGCATTATTGCGAAGATGCCGACGATTGCGGCGGCTGCTTATAAGCACACGCTGGGTCAGCCGTTTATTTATCCGGATAACGAGCTGGACTATTCAAGTAACCTGCTGCGCATGTTCTTTGGCGTGCCCGCTGAAGACTACGAAGTGGATCCGATCGCCGCGGAAGCCATCGATCTGTTGTTGATTCTGCACGCCGATCACGAGCAGAACTGCTCAACGTCTACCGTACGCCTGGCCGGCAGCTCCGGCACTAACCCTTACTCTGCGATCGCTTCCGGCATTGCGGCACTTTGGGGGCCTGCGCATGGCGGTGCTAACGAAGCCGTGCTGCGTATGCTCGAGGAAATCGGCACCGTCGACAACGTTGACAAGTACGTTGCCAAGGCGAAAGACAAAGACGATTCGTTCCGCTTAATGGGCTTCGGTCATCGTGTGTACAAGAACCACGATCCGCGTGCCACGATTATTCGCAAGATGTGCTACAAGGTGCTCGAGAACCTCGGTCAGCAGGACAACCCGTTGTTTGATCTGGCGCTGCAGCTGGAGCAGATTGCCCTGCAGGACGAGTACTTTGTCGAGCGCAAGCTGTATCCGAACGTCGATTTCTACTCCGGCATTATCTACAAAGCGCTGGGTATTCCGACCTCAATGTTCACAGTAATGTTTGCTGTGGCCCGCGCTGTGGGTTGGGTTTCGCACTGGCAGGAAATGACCGAAGATCCGCAGAACCGTATCGGTCGTCCGCGTCAGCTGTATACAGGTTCGGTGAAACGCGACTATCAGGACATTAGCGGTCGCAGCTAGTAGTAAGCCGGAGCCGGTGCCTCGAATGGCTCCGGTTCCAGCATCTGCTCCACATCCCGAATGCCGGCCCGGTCCATCGGTTTGCCGTTCACCGGGCACAGCGGCGCATGCGGGCGTCTCATCGGAAATACCGTGGTCTGCACCAGACAATCTTCTTCAACAAAGTGATAAGCCGGAAACACTTCCGGCTTATTTTTTTGGATGTTATGCCGCCGCGTTGCTGTTTGATAAGGCACGCCGTGTGCATCGAGCCACATCGCGACGGTCTCGCTGGTGTCGGAATAAAGATGCAGTTCGATGGGTGAGTGTTCGGTGACCTGACCGCTCAACACCGAGCCGACCAGTCGCGGTTTGAAGCTCTGCAGCTTGCGCATCAGGTACAGCGCAGTTTCCCGTTGAAAGTTGAGTCGCCAGTCCTGTTCTTCGGCAAAAAAGATGCGGCCGTGCTCTGCAACCGCATCGGCAATCTCGTGGTTGCTGGGCAATGCTCCGTGATGCAGCAGACCGAGATTTTCGGCGGCTTTGGATTTGGCGAGTTTGAAATCGGTGATGCCGTTTTCGTGAATGAGTCGGGCGGCTTCCTGCGCAACCTGAATACGCTGGTGATCAGAGCGTTGCTTTGACCGGTGTGTGCTTTTGCGGCTCACGATAGACCATCCTGGTGTCTGGCAGGGAGCAAAGCGGCCCCTGTCCACTATCTGCAGATACTTTACCTGAGCAGGACCCGTTGCGGCAAAACTTAATTGCCCGGGCAACGGAGACGCCCGTCGCAACCCTTAGAAAATGTCGCCGTCGCCGAGCTCTTCGTCGATTGTGCTGCTGTCGAGCGGCGTTCCGGTGTCGCGAACTGCGCTGCTGCGAAGGGGTTCGGTGCCGGCAGCAAATATCTCAAACCGCGTGTTGCCTTCGCCCGGTCGCGCCAGCTCTCCTGTTGTTGCGGAGATCCGCACCGTAACGATATCGTCAGGCTGAATGAGCGGTGCCTCGGGCTGACCTTTCAGCGCGTCACTCATAAAGTACTTCCACATTGGCAGCGCTGTCTTGCTGCCGGTCTCGCTGCGACCCAACGAGCGACCCGGATCATCAAACCCAACCCAGACAGCGGCGGCGATGTCGCGATTAAACCCGGCAAACCAGGTGTCCTGCCCTTCGTTCGTGGTGCCGGTTTTGCCGGCCAGATCGGAACGACCCAGTTCGCGGATGCTGCGACCTGTGCCGCGGTTAATCACGTCCCGCATCATGTCGTAGACGATGTACGCATTGGTGTCTTCAAGAATACGGGGTGCGGCTTTCGTGCCGGCAAAGAAGTCGGGTGTTTCGCTCGCGTCCGGGCGCCAGTTCGCTGCCTGCTCGATCATGTCGTCCACAGTAGCGTAAGCAGGCACTTCGTTGTCCACCGGCGGCAGCGTGCTGCTGCCGGCAGAGAACCAGCTGTCGCTATTCTCGGTCGCCACCGGCGTTGGTGCTTCATCAATGTCGGTTTCGGCACCAATGGCGAATTCATCGTCTTCGCGGGCTTTCTGCTCGCGTCCGTCAAACCATTGGCTGTTGCATTGCTGGCACGCCATTGCAGGATCGGCCTGATAGACAATGTTGCCGTTGATGTCTTCAATTCGCTGAATGACATAGGGGCTCATGTAAAAGCCGCCGGCGGCAATACCGGAATAGCCGCCGACCAGATCGAGCATCGAGACGCCACCGCTGCCCAGTGCCAAGGTCAGGTCCCGTGGCAGACCGTCGTTCGGAAAGCCAAAGCGGGTCAGATGTTCGATCGCGGTGTTTACGCCCACGCGGCGCAATGTTTGCAGCGATACGAGATTCATTGACCGCACCAGACCTTCGCGCAGCCGGGTGTCGCCGTAGAACTTTCCGGAATAGTTCTCCGGACGCCAGATGGCCTCGAGGTTTTTGTCGTTCACGACAATGGGGGCATCTCTGACAATCGTCGCAGCCGTGAACCCATTCTCCAACGCCGCAGAATAAATAAAGGGTTTGATGGCCGAGCCCGGCTGCCGTCGCGACTGCGAGGCCCGGTTGAACTTGCTGACGCTGTGATCAAAGCCGCCGGATAAGGCGGTGATCCCGCCATCGAAAGGATCCATCGAGACGATGGCTCCCTGGGCTTGCGGCATTTGCACTAGCCGCCAGCGTTGCTCCGGCAAACCCTGTGCCGGAAGTACACCTGAGTCGCTGATCAGTCGAATGATGCTGCCAATGGTTACGATATCGGCCGCACGTTCCGGCGCGTCGCCGACCCGCCGGTCGTCGATATAGGGGCTGCGCTTAAGATTGGCCCAGCTGACGGTAAAGCGACCGTGATTGTGCACAAAGACTTCAACCGAGTTGTCGTCATTAAGCTCAAGCACCACCGCGAGTTCGAGTTCGCGATAGTAGGGGTAGCCGTTCAGCAGCAGCTGCAGTTGCTCGTCGCTGACTTTCTTCCCAGCAGAGTCAGTGTCGGCTGCTTCGTCCGACTCGTTTGCAATAGCCGGCAAGGTCTCGAGATCGACCGTATCGACGGTGCCGCGGTAGCCGTGCCGCTGGTCGTAATCCAGGAGTGCCCTGCGCAGCGATGCTGTCGCAAAGCGTTGCAGCCGGCTGTCGATCGTTGTAACGACCTTGTAGCCGCCGGTGTAGGCTTCGTCTCTCCCGAAACGGCGGATCATTTCTTTACTGGCCATTGCCGCAACGTAAGGGGCTTCTAGCTCGACGTTGCTGCCGTGAAGTTTGGACACCATCGGCACGTTCAAAGCGTTTTCATAGGCCTCGGTGTCGATAAAGTTCAGTTCGCGCATGCGCCGCAGTACGTAAGTGCGCCGCTCGGTGGCACGGACCGGGTTGGTGACGGGGTTCAATGACGAGGGCGCTTTTGGCAAGCCGGCCAGTGTGGCGGCTTCTGCGACACTTAACTGCTTCAGATCTTTGCCGAAGTAAACCTGTGCGGCTGCGGCAACGCCATACGCGCGCTGCCCCAGAAAGATTTTGTTCAGATACAGCGCAAGGATTTCGTCTTTGCTGAACTCCTTTTCGATCTGCAGAGCGAGGATGAGCTCTTTGGCTTTACGCACAAACGTCCGGTCGCGGGTCAGAAAGTAAGCCCGTGCCAGCTGCTGAGTGATTGTGCTGCCGCCCTGAGCGCGGGAGCCGGTCAGAGCAAAGTTCACCCCGGCGCGGACAATTCCCTGATAGTCAAAGCCCGGATGCTCGTAAAACCGATCGTCTTCTGCCGCCAGAAACGCGTTGGCGACAATCGGCGGAATCTGACTGTAAGGCAGCGGATTGCGCCTGCGCTCGCCAAATTGCTCTATAAGCCGCCCGTCGCGGGTGTAAATGCGCAGCGGAACCTGCAGTTTGACGTCTCTGATCGTGTCAGCAGACGGCAAACCGGGAGCCAGGTAGTAATAGGCGCCCATTCCCACAGCCAGAGCGCCGATTACGCCAATCAGCCCCAGCGCGATCAGTATCGGGAAAATTCTTTTTGCGACATTCATCAGAGTTTTGGAAATCGTTCCTTGCCCGTGCGGGGGTGATTATGCATATTTACTGCAGAAAGTGGGCAAACCCATCGAAAGGTGGGGACGCAAAGCCTCCGGTCTAAAGGGTTTCAGCACCGTTTTGGTGGTCGAAACCCCATGATAGCGGGGTTGCCGTATGTGAATTCAGCCGTGGGAGCGGCCCGTTGCATTCGTCAATTCCTTTATCGATCCGGTATCGATCTGCGTCAAAGCCCAGCGTGGCGGGTTTTGTGGACTGTTCCACACTTCCGGCACGGCTTTCTGAAAGGGTGCCGACATTGTGAACAAAATCACGTTCACATTAGTTTTGGCGTGATATATAGTTAAGTCAAATTGCTAATATTAGTTTAGGTTTGGCGTTTAAGTTATCGACTTATAAAGGAATACCGGATGTTCGGGTCAAGGAATAAGACCGTAATCGGTCTTGACATAACGACGTCATCGATCAAATTGATCGAACTAGCCGAGTCCGGCGGGCGTTACCGCGTGGAGTGTTACTCGGCAGAGCCCACACCGCCAAACTCCATCAATGAGAAGACGATTGTTGACGCCGACGCTGTAGGCGAGGCGATTCGTCGCGCGACCAAGCGCTCGGCAACCAAGACCGGCGACGTCGCTATCGCCATCAGCGGTGACGCTGCCATTACCAAAGTTATTCAGATGCCCGGCAACTTGAGCGAGAACGAGCTTGAGAGTCGGGTAGAGATTCAGGCTGACCAATACATTCCATTCCCTATGGATGAAGTCAGCTTTGATTTCGAAGTGATGGGCAAGAGTCAGAACGATCCTGACCTGCTGGATATCCTTCTGGTCGCAACCCGGACCGAGAACGTTGACCAGCGTCGTGCCGCTGTCGAAGCGGCCGGCCTGACTCCCAGGGTCGTCGACATTGAGGCCTTTGCCCTTGAGAACGCCTGTCAGCTTCTCACCCATCAAATGCCGGAAGGCGGCATTGACCATTTGATTGCTGTTGTCGATTTCGGCGCCAGCAGCACCACTTTCAGCGTTCTGGACAACCTTCGGGTGGTCTACACGCGCGACTTCGCCTTTGGGGGTCAGCAACTGACTGAAGAGATTATGCGTATTTACGGCCTCAGTCTTGAAGACGCCGGCCGGGCGAAGAAAGAAGGTGGCCTTCCCAGTAACTATCAGCCTGAAGTGCTGGACCCGTTTGTTGATGACATGACCCAGCAGGTCAGTCGTTCACTGCAATTCTTTCTTGCCTCCGGCGGCGGTCGCGAGCAGCCCGACCAGATTCTGGTCTGCGGCGGTTGCGCCAACATTCCCGGAGTGGCTGAGCTGATTGCCAGCAAGGTCGGCATTCCGACTGAAATCGGTGATCCACTGGGTCAGATGAAAGTGTCTTCCCGTGCCAAGTCTCAGGGCGTTACGCGTGATGCGACAGCCCTTCTGACTGCATGCGGACTCGCGCTGAGGAGCTTCGACTGATATGCCAAGAATTAACCTATTACCCTGGCGCGAAGAGCTGCGAGAGCAGCGCCGCAACCAGTTTTATGCCGCGTTGGCAGGTGCCGTTGGTGCGGCGGCTGTTGTCGTGTTTCTCGGCGTGTTGGTCATGAATTCAATCATCAGTGACCAGCGGGGCCGCAATCAGATTCTCTCGGAAGAGATGAAACTGATGGATCGCAAAATCGAGGAAATCAAAGACCTCGAGGCGAAGAAGGACCGCCTGGTTGCCCGCATGCAGATTATCGAGCAGCTGCAGCAGAGCCGTCCTGAAGTTGTGCATCTGTTTGAAGAAATGGTGCGCACACTGCCCAACGGCGTGTATCTGACTGAAGTGAAGCAGTCCGGTAGCTCTCTCAGTATCGAGGGTGCAGCCGAATCGAACACCCGTGTGTCGGCATTGATGCGCAACATTGATGATTCCGGCTGGATGACAGCCCCGGATCTCGAGATCGTTGAAGTGATGAAAGGCGACCGTGGCCCGAATGAGCTCGGTAGCCGGTTCTCGATTCGCGCCCGTCAGGTGTCTGCCGCCAACTCTGAGGAGGAAGCATCATGAACCTGAATACCGACTTTCTTGAAGAGCTGCAAAATCTCGACGTTAACGAGATCGGTCGCTGGCCGCTCGCGTTCCGCGCCATCTTTGTAGCACTGGCATTCATCATTGCGACAGCCGGTGGTTACTACTACTTCGTGTTTGAGCAAAAGATGCCGGTACTGGAACGCGCTCAGCTTGAAGAGTCTGACTTGCGCCGCGATTTCGAAGCCAAGCAGAGCAAGGCTGCGAACCTCGGCGCTTACAAAGAGCAGCTGGCCGATATCGAGCGTTCATTCGGCACGATGTTGCAGCAGCTGCCCGGCAAGACTGAGATTCCTAACCTGTTGGTCGATATTTCCCAGACGGGTCTGGCAGCGGGTCTCGATGAAAAACTGTTTAAGCCCGAGAGCGAGATTCGCAAAGGTTTCTATGCAGAAAAGCCGATCCGCATTGTGCTGAACGGTACCTACCATGAGTTTGGCAACTTCGTCAGCGACATCGCAGCCCTGCCGCGAATTGTCACGCTGCACGATATTGATATCAGCCCTGCACGGGGTGGCGACAAAGCCGACAGTGACGAGCTGGTGTTAACCGTGCTCGCGAAGACCTATCGCTATCTGGATGAGAACGAGGCGTCAGAATAGTCATGTTATCCATTACACATATACAACGCGGATTGCTGATGGCAGCAATTGTTGTGCTGGCAGGTTGTTCCGGATCGGACAACGAAGATCTGATGACCTACATCGATGAGGTGAAAGCGCGCCCCGGTGGCCGTATTGAACCGTTGCCGCAGATCAAGCCGTACGAAACTTTCCGTTATCAGGCCTCAGAAATGCGTTCGCCGTTTGTTTACACACGGCCGAAGGCGAAAGGCCGCTCTGCCGGTCCCCGGCCTGTGCAGAACCGGACGAAAGAATACCTCGAGCAGTTCCCGCTGGACACGCTCGATATGGTGGGTGTGCTGGACAAGAACAATGTTCAGTACGCGTTGCTGAAGACCTCCGATGGTCTGGTGCATCGCGTGGTTGTGGGGAATTACATCGGGCAGAACGAGGGTCGGGTGACGCGTATCTCCGAATCCGAAGTGATACTCGAGGAATTGGTGGCTGACGGGGTTGGGACGTTCTACCGGCGTCCTGCATCCATCGGGTTGGATGAATAATGAATTATTTAAATGATGCCCTCGGACGGGCTGCAGGAGTAGCAACAATGAGTACAACTAAGCGAATTCAGGGTCGGAGTATCCTGCGCATGGCTGTCTCCGTCATGGTGCAGATGCTGGTTGTGTCACTGCTGAGTGTTACTGCAGCCGTCGCACAGGATGGTGGCAACGAACTTAAGAACATTGAGGTTCAGGCACTCGCCGGCAACAAGCTGCAGCTGCAGCTCGAGCTGAGCGGCGAAGCGCCAGATCCGCTGACTTTTACGATTGATCAGCCCGCTCGTATCGCACTGGATCTGCCGGGCACGAAGTCAGCGCTGGAGAGTCGTCGCCAGGATGTCGGCAAAGGTGTGCTCGATACCATCCTGGTTGCTGAAGCCGGCAACCGCACACGCGTTGTTCTGAACCTCGATAAGTTGGTTTCTTACGAAACGCGGCTGGATGGAAACTCTATCTATGTGACGTTGGAGTCGTCGTCGAAGACCGAAACTACAGCGTTTGCGACCGCCATTCAGGAAACTGAGGAATCGGATGCTGCCCGTGCTGATGCGGCGATTGAGAGTGTCGATTTCCGTCGCACCGAGAACGGTGGCGGCCGCGTTATCGTGAACCTGAGCAGTGCTTCGGTTCCGGTTGACGTAACGAAAGACGGCTCGGATGTGATTGTCGTGTTTAACCGCACTTCAGTTCCGGATCGCTTGCTGAAAGCATTTGATGTGGTCGACTTTGCAACGCCGGTTAAATCGATCGAAGCGCGTCGCAATCAGAATGATGTTCGCCTGACGATTGCTTCTGATGGCCCGATTCAGGAACTGGCTTATCAGACGGATAAAGTCTTCACGATCGAAGTGCAGAAACTGGTTGAGCGCAAGAAGAGCGACACTCCGGGACTGTTTAACCCGGATCGCGAATACACCGGCGAGCGTTTGACGCTGAACTTCCAGGACATCGATACCCGTTCGGTGCTGCAGCTGCTGGCAGACATCAGTGGTCGCAACATCGTGGTATCCGATGCTGTTACCGGTAACGTCACGCTGCGTTTGCAGAGCGTGCCGTGGGATCAGGCACTGGATATCGTGTTGGCAACCAAAGCGCTGGATATGCGCGAGAACGGTAACGTGATTATTGTGGCGCCGGCCGATGAAATTGCCGCGCGTGAAAAAGCCGATCTGGCTGCCCGCGAAGAAATTAAGGCACTCGAGCCGATCGTTTCAGAATATCTTCAGGTGAACTACGCGAAAGCATCTGATCTGGCTATTCTGATCAGCGGCCAGGGCGGTAATGCCGGTGCCGGCGGCGCTGGCATGGGCGGCGGCATTAGCGGTGTTGGCGGTGTCAACATTAACGGCGGTTCGCTGCTGTCGACACGCGGTACCGTAGCTGTTGACGCCCGTACCAATACATTGCTGTTGCAGGATACGGCTGATCGCATTTCCGACATTCGCAAGATGGTTGCGACGTTGGATATTCCGGTTCGTCAGGTGCTGATTGAATCGAGAATCGTTGTTGTCAGCGATGACTTCAGCCGTGACCTCGGTGTCCGCTGGGGTTACACCGGCTACGACCGCAACAGCGACGGCTCTAAGCTGAGCTCCATCTCCGGTAGCGGTGAAGGTACCAGTGCACTGACCGAGTCTTACATCGACAACGGTTTCACAGTGCCCGACCTGCCTGCCCAGGGTGATCGTTACAACGTTAGCCTGCCGGTTGCGAATGCCGCCGGTAAGATCGCGCTGTCTTTGTTGAAAGACGACTATCTGGTCGAGCTGGAACTGTCTGCATTGCAGGCTGAAGGCCGCGGCGAAGTCATTTCATCACCACGCGTTATTACGGCTAACCAGAAAGAAGCAACTATTGAACAGGGTGTGGAGATTCCGTATCAGGAAGCTTCATCAAGTGGTGCGACCACTACCCAGTTTAAAGATGCGCTGCTGCGTTTGACGGTAACTCCGCAGATAACTCCGGATGATCGCATCATCATGGATCTGGAAGTCACCAAAGACAGCGTCGGTGAGCAGGTATCGAACGTGCTTGGCGGCTCTATCCCGAGTATTGATACCCGTAAGGTGCAGACTCAGGTGCTGGTGAACAACGGTCAGACTGTAGTTCTCGGTGGTATCTATGAGACTGAGACCGGTGAGTTTGAGACGAAGGTACCGTTGTTGGGCGATATCCCGCTGCTGGGTTACTTGTTCAAAAACACGTCTTACCAGTCGCAGAAGGCGGAACTGCTGATCTTCGTGACACCGAAGATTCTGGAAGAGGGTTCAAGCATCTTCTAAGCGGTTGCCGTTTCACCCGAAACTGAAAAAACCCGAAACCCCGGTGTGAGCCTCAGCGCTCCGCCGGGGTTTTGTTTTACGGGCTTCACTCCACGGGGTCGTGGCTTGGACCGAATACAGGCATAATCCGGCTCTATGGCTGCGAACAAAAGCGTGTTTCTGATTGGTCCGATGGGTGCCGGCAAGTCTGCTGTGGGCAGAAAGCTGGCGGGTATGCTGGGCTTTGCCTTTGCCGACAGCGACGAAGAGATTGAGACCCGTACCGGCGTGGATATCCCTTTTATCTTCGATAAAGAGGGTGAAGCAGGGTTTCGTGCGCGCGAGGTGAAGGTGATTGACGACCTGACCCGTCAGGACGGCATCGTATTGG
>CAYLLI010000011.1:0-26872 GCA_964384295.1 uncultured Chromatiaceae bacterium | reverse complement strand
AAGCAATAGATGATTCTGATTCTGTGATTGTGTTGCTGGATGCCCGCGAGGGTATTACCGATCAGGATGTCTCGCTGATCGGCCTGGTATTGGAGCGGGGCAGGGCTCTGGCCGTCGGAGTCAACAAGTGGGATGGCTTACGTGGCTATGACCGCGGGCAGATTCACAGCGAGCTCGAGCGCAAGCTGCCGTTCCTCGACTTTGTGGATATGCATTTCGTGTCGGCACTGCACGGCAGTGATATTCGCAAACTGCTGCACAGTGCGACCAAGGCCGGCAAAGCGGCGCTAAAAGATCTGCCGACCAGGGAATTGAACGATGTCTTGTCACAAGCTGTTGACGCGCATCCGACGCCGCTGGTGCGGGGGCGCCGGGTCAAGCTGACCTACGCGCATCAGGGTGGCAAACGCCCGCCCGTCATCGTGCTGCACGGCAATCAGACCGAGCGTTTACCGGAGAGTTACCGGCGTTATCTGATTAAGGCGTTTCGTAAGGCTTTCCGTCTGAAAGGGACGCCGGTTCGTCTGCAGCTGAAGACCGGAGACAACCCGTTCGCAGGGATCCGCAACAAGCTCACTCCGAGACAACGCCGCAAGCGTGAGCGGATGAAGCGTTTCACCAGTAAAAACAAATAGTTGCTTCTTGTTCCTCGCTTTCTGTCGTTATGAGGTTATAACCAACCGATAGCCCGCCCGCGGTTGCGCTGACGCATAATACCGCCCTCATTTTTTGACGGATGAACCTTCGTGAGTGGTGGCAGAAAGTTTTTGAAATTGCCCGATGGCTTTGAGATGCGTCGCGGCGGCATGCTTAACGGTGCCGAGATCGCCTATGAAACCTGGGGTGAGCTCAATGAAAGAGGCGATAATGCCGTCCTGATCTTTACCGGTCTGTCTCCGTCAGCTCACGTTACCTCGTGTCAGCAGGATCCGGCTCCCGGCTGGTGGGAACAGATGGTAGGGCCTTCGCGACCGCTGGATACCCGCAAGTATTTTGTTATCTGCGCTAACTCGATGGGCAGCTGCTTTGGCTCCACCGGGCCTGCCAGCCTGAATCCGGCCACCGGCGAACCCTATCGCCTGTCGTTTCCGGTCTTAAGTCTCGAAGATGTGGCGACGGCCGGTAAGTTGTTGGTCGAGCATCTCGGTGTCGATCAGCTGGAAGCCGTTGTCGGGCCTTCTATGGGTGGTATGACCACGCTGGGCTTTGCAGCGATGTTTCCGAATATGGCTCGCAGCTTGCTCATTATCTCCAGCGGGCCGCGCACACTGCCGTTTTCGATTGCGCTGCGCTCGATGCAGCGTGAAATGATCCGGCGCGACCCGGCATGGAATAACGGGAACTATCCGGCAGGCGAGGGTCCGATCAGCGGAATGCGTCTGGCCCGCAAAATCGGCATGGTGAGCTATCGCTCAGCCGATGAGTGGGAGCAACGGTTCGGGCGTGAGCGGGTTCCGGAAGAGCGCAAAACGGGCGATGGCTTCGCGCTGGATTTCGAGATTGAGTCGTATCTTGAGGCGCACGCGAACAAATTCACGGGCCAGTTTGATGCCAACTGCTACCTGTACCTGTCACGGGCTTCCGACCTGTTTGATTTGGCAGACCACGGCGGGTCGCTGCAGGCGGCCTACAAACGTATTCAGGCACCAAAAATTACTGTGGTTGGCGTGGTTTCCGATCTGCTGTTTCCGGTGCATCAGCAGCAGCAATTGGCCGAATGCCTGCAGGAGGCCGATCCTTCAAAAGACGTGACTTACGTTGAGATGGATTCAATCCACGGGCACGACTCGTTTCTGGTGGACATGGATCAGCTGCGGCCGATTGTGCAGGATTTCTTTGCCCGCGATTAGCTCGTTAGTCCGTTTCTGCGCCTGACTTAACCGAGAGTACGGTGGCGGTTAGTTCGCCATCGCTCAGCCGCCCTGAAATGGTTTGTCCTGACGCAACGCCGCTGACACTGCTCAGAATCTTGTTGCTGCCAGACTCGCTGATGATCGCGTAGCCCCTGTCCAGGGTGGCGAGCGGACTGATGGCATTCAGCTTGCCCGCCTGCAGCGCGAAGCGGTGACGCTTTTGCTCAAGTTGCTGGGACACTGCTATTGGCAGCCGACGGCGCAGGTTTGCCACCTGTTGCTGCTGAGATCGAATCTGTATTACTGGCGAATTTGAATTAAGAATAAGTTTTAAGTTATTGATTTTATTTTTATAAAAATCAATTTCTTGACCAACACTCTGTACCAGGCGGCGCTGCAGGTCATCAATCCGCTGTGCCCGCTGCTGGACAATAGCGGAGGGCGAAGAGCGCTCCAGCCGATGGTCGAGCTGCCGCAGTTGGCGACTGATTGTGCTGAGGAACTGTTCTGCCGAACGACGGGTCCGGCGGGTGAGCTGGTCCAGATGCCGCAGCCAGTCAGCGCGGTCCGGCACGGCCAGTTCAGCGGCGCCGGAAGGCGTGGGAGCGCGGACATCCGCCACCAGATCAGCAATCGTCAAATCGGTTTCATGACCGATACCGCTGATGACGGGTGTACCTGATGCAACAATGGCCCGCGCGACCGCTTCTTCGTTAAACGCCCACAGATCCTCCAGCGAGCCGCCGCCGCGGGCAAGGATGATGACATCATGCTGTCCGTCGGCGTTTGCCAGCATTGCGGTGATCCCCGGAACGGCAGCATCGCCCTGAACGGCAGTGGGATAGATCGTGACAGGAATTGCCGGGAACCGGCGGGCGAGAATATTCAGTATGTCGCGGATTGCCGCACCGCTGGGTGAGGTCACGACACCAATGCTTGTCGGCAGAGCAGGTATGGCTTGCTTCAGCTCGTTATCAAACAGGCCCTCAGCGCTCAGTTTGGCTTTGAGTTGCTCAAACTGTCGCCGGAGAGCGCCTTCGCCGGCTTCTTCCATATGCTCCGCCACCAGCTGAAACTCACCGCGGGCTTCATACAGGCTGACCTTCGCCCGCACCAGCACAGCCATACCGTTGGCCGGTTTGAACCGGAGGCTCCGGTTGGCACCCCTGAACATAGCGCAGCGCACCTGCGCGTCGCGGTCTTTCAGGCTGAAATAGATGTGTCCGGAGGCAGGCGTCGCGAGATTCGATATTTCGCCTTCGAGCCAGACGCTCCCCATATTGCGCTCAATCAGCGTGCGAACCTGCCGGTTCAGCTCCGAGACAGTGATAATGTCGTTCGGGGGCGGTTGTCGCATCAGTTATGAGTCCGGAGTTTAGGGCGGCAGGCTGCGGGAGTAGTGAAACATTCAGCTGAATTTGCCCGCTGAACAGCAGTCTACAGTTTACGGGCTTTTGCACAAAGCGTACCATTACCCGTTAACCCGCCGGAATCGTGTTCGGCGACGGAACCGCAGGCAAACAACACTCAAATCAGAGCTCAGGGCGGCACTATTGCTGACTGCCCGCGGTCCCGTACATCATAGCTATTGAAGGAATGGTGAATCGCAATGCGAATTATCGAAGAAGCGCTGACGTTTGATGATGTCCTGCTGCAGCCTGCCTACTCGGATGTGTTGCCCAGAGAAGTCGCGCTGAAAACCCGCCTGACCCGCAAGATTGATTTGAACATTCCGTTGTTGTCTGCAGCGATGGACACCGTTACGGAATCACGACTCGCCATTGCCATCGCGCAGGAAGGCGGGATCGGCATTGTGCATAAAAATATGAGCCCTGAAGCACAGGCCAAAGAAGTGCGCCGGGTGAAAAAGTACGAAAGCGGCATCATCGGCCAGCCGATTACGGTCGATGCGGACAAAACCATTCGCGAAGTACTCGAGCTGACCCGGGCCAAAGGCATTTCAGGTGTGCCGGTGCTGCAAGGTGGAGAGACGGTAGGCATCGTGACTAACCGTGATCTGCGCTTCGAGACACAGCTGGATGCGCCCGTTTCCACTGTTATGACACCGCGCGACCGGCTGGTCACTGTGCAGGAAGGGGCGGGTGAAGAAGAAGTTCTGGCGCTGCTGCACAAGCACCGCATTGAAAAAGTGCTGGTCGTGAACGATGACTTTGCTTTGTGCGGCATGATCACGGCGAAAGATTTCCAGAAAGCCACCGACTTTCCGCTGGCCTGCAAAGATGCATCCGGCGCTCTGCGTGTCGGTGCTGCTGTCGGCACCGGCGGCGATACCGAAGAACGCATTGCACTGCTGGCCGAGGCAGGTGTTGACGTTGTCATCATCGACACCGCTCACGGGCATACCAAAGGCGTTATTGACCGCGTGAAAGCGACCAAAGCTGCTTACCCGGATCTTCAGGTGATTGCCGGCAACATTATTTCGGCGCAGGCGGCACTCGATTTGGTGGCAGCCGGAGTCGACGGGGTAAAAGTCGGTATCGGCCCGGGTTCAATTTGCACCACCCGCATTGTGGCCGGTGTCGGTGTTCCTCAGCTGACTGCCGTTGCCAATGTTGCAGCAGCGCTGAAAGACACGGACGTTCCGGTGATCGCTGACGGCGGTATTCGCTACTCCGGCGATATTGCCAAAGCGCTGGCAGCAGGGGCGCACTGCACGATGATCGGCAGCCTGTTTGCCGGCACAGAGCAATCTCCGGGTGAGGTGGAGTTGTTTCAGGGGCGTTCGTACAAAGCCTATCGTGGCATGGGTTCACTGGGTGCTATGTCGCAAACTCACGGTTCGTCCGACCGGTATTTTCAGGATTCGGCAGAGCAGCTCGAAAAGCTGGTGCCTGAAGGCATCGAGGGTCGCGTGCCATTTAAGGGCAGCGTCGTTGCGATCGTTCACCAGCTGATTGGCGGTGTGCGCGCCGCGATGGGGTATACCGGCTGTGCGAACATTGACGAGATGCGGACCAAGCCTGAGTTTGTCCGGATTACCAATGCCGGCATGCGCGAAAGTCATCCGCACGACGTTGCGATTACGAAAGAAGCGCCGAATTACCGCACTGATTAAAGCTGCCCGCTCAGGGTATTTGCCCATCGATTGCTGAAGGTTGATTAACGAACATGGCTGATCCGGTTCTGGAAGTTGCTGCTCATCGAATACTGATTCTTGATTTCGGCTCGCAGTACACGCAGCTCATTGCCCGCCGGGTTCGTGAAGCGGGTGTCTACAGCGAAATTTTTCCGTGGGACGTCGATCCTGCTCACATTAGCGAGTTCAAGCCCGACGGACTGATCCTGTCGGGCGGGCCGGAATCGGTCAATTTGGACGAGCCTCCCAAGGCACCTGAAATGGTGTTCGAGCTTGGCATCCCTGTTCTTGGTATCTGTTACGGCATGCAGACGATGGCCGCCCAGCTGGGTGGCGCAGTCGTGCCCTCGAACGAGCGTGAGTTCGGCTACGCGATGGTCAACGTCATTGGCGAACATGCGCTGCTGGCGGGGCTGAAAGATGCCACCAATGACGAAGGCGATCAGCTGCACGTCTGGATGAGTCACGGTGATCGCGTGGAAGCGTTGCCGGACGGGTTCACCATTATGGCGAGCACGGCAAATGCTCCTTTGGCCGGCATGGCCGACGAGTCGCGGCGGTTTTACGGGGTGCAGTTTCATCCCGAGGTCACGCACACCGATCAGGGCCAGCGCATGCTGGAACGCTTCGTTCACGATATCTGCGGCTGCCCGGATACCTGGCGTCCGGGTAACATCATTGCGCGCGACATTATTGAGATTCGTGAGCAGGTGGGTGATGACAAGGTCTTGCTGGGTCTGTCCGGCGGTGTCGACTCGTCGGTAGTGGCAGCGCTGTTGCATGAGGCGCTGGGTGATCAGCTGACCTGTGTGTTTGTTGATCACGGTCTGCTGCGTCTGAATGAAGGCGATCAGGTCATGGAGATTTTCGCCGAGAATCTCGGCGTAAACGTCATTCGTGTCGATGCAGAGGCAATGTTCCTGAAGGAACTTGACGGCGTTACGGACCCCGAAGAGAAGCGCAAAATCATTGGCCGGTTGTTTATCGAAGTGTTTGAGGCTGAAGCGGCTAAGTTGTCGGGCATCAAATGGCTGGCGCAAGGTACGATCTATCCGGACGTGATTGAGTCTGCCGGATCGAAAACCGGCAAGGCGCATGTGATCAAGTCCCATCACAATGTGGGCGGGCTTCCTGATGACATGGCGTTTGAGCTGATTGAGCCATTGCGCGATCTGTTTAAGGACGAGGTTCGTAAGATTGGTGTTGAACTGGGCTTGCCGGAGAAGATGGTGTACCGGCATCCGTTCCCGGGGCCGGGGCTCGGTGTCAGAATTCTGGGCGCGGTAAAGAAGGAATAC
Source organism: uncultured Chromatiaceae bacterium (assembly GCA_964384295.1). Taxonomy (GTDB): domain Bacteria; phylum Pseudomonadota; class Gammaproteobacteria; order Steroidobacterales; genus JABIQA01. Next base: position 20,624 of record CAYLLI010000011.1, on the reverse strand, counting down.
GCCGACCTGCTGCGCCTTGCTGACGACATTTTTATCAGCGAGCTGCATAACCATGGCCTGTACGATAAAACGAGTCAGGCGTTTGCTGTGTTCCTGCCGGTGAAATCTGTCGGCGTCATGGGCGATGGCCGTCGCTACGACTACGTGGTTGCGTTGCGGGCTGTCGAAACGATCGACTTCATGACGGCGCGCTGGGCTCATCTGCCGTACGACTTTCTTGATCACGTCTCGCGCCGGATTATCAATGAAGTCGATGGTATCTCACGGGTTACCTACGATATTTCCGGTAAGCCGCCTGCCACTATTGAGTGGGAGTAGGCGGCGCACGCGGCCGGCGGCTAATCGAGGTGGCACAATCAACACACCATAGCTTGCCCTCAGGTCTGTTTTGAAAGTCGCTTTTGTTACTCATCTTTGCCCCGACTACCGCATCAAAACGTTTGCGGGTTTGAGCACGGAGGCCAATGCCGAGTTCTTTCTGTACGCGATGGACAACATCGACGTCGAGCGCCTTAGCCTGTGGAGTAAGGGCAGATTGTCACCACGCCCGTTGCCGGCACTGAAGCTTGGGCGACGCAGGATCACGCCGGCATTGGTTTCGCGACTCTGGTCAGGCAGTTTTGATGTTTACATCAAATGCATGAACGGGCGTTGGGTGTTGCCAATAACCTATGCGGTTGCCCGGCTCAGAAAAAAGCCCGTTATTGTGTGGTCCGGTATCTGGAGCCGGCCGGCCGGTGTGCTGCAGCGTTTGCTGTTTCCTCTGGAGCGCTTTTTGTACCGCCGGGCCGATGCATTGGTGGTCTATGGCGAACACGGCAAGGACTTTTGGACTGCTGAGGGTGTTCGCGCTGAGCGGATATTCATCGCTCCGCATGCTGTCGATAACGAGCGTTATGCCTTTGCCGTACAGCAAGAGCAGAAGGTTGCTGTGCTCGACCGCCTGTCCGTTGCTGCGGATCAGACACTCGTTTTTTACTCCGGATCGTTGCGGGACGACAAAGGCGTTACATCGTTGTTGCGCGCATTTGCGAAACTGACCGACCCAAAGAGTGTGTTGGTGCTGGGAGGGCGCGGCAACGACGAAGCCGCACTTCAGGCGCTTGCCGCGCGACTTGGCGTGACCGACCGGGTGCGGTTTCCCGGCGCGATCAGAGACTCGGAGCTAACCGCATTTCTGGCATTGGCCGCTGTATGTGTCGTGCCAGCGAGCACAAAATCGACGGGCAAAGAAACCTGGGGCATGTTGATCAACATTGCCTTCAATCAGAGTGTGCCGGTTATCACAACGAACGCGGCCGGTGCTGCCGCAGCCGGGCTGGTGCGTGATGCAGCGAATGGTGCTGTGGTTCCGGAGCTTGATGTTGAGGCAATGCGCCAGGCGCTGCAGCAGCTGCTTGATGATCCGGGGATGCGCCATCGTCTGGGTCAGCAGGCATTCTCGGACGTCCAGCAGTGGAGCACCGAGAACATGGTTGCCGGCTTTCGCGCCGCAATCCATGCGGTAGCGAACACGGGCGACGGGCAGGGCGGTCAGGCATAGTATTTTGCGGCGCTGGTACTGAGTTTTGCGACCCGGGCAGACTTATGTAATGCCCCGCCGGACACTCACGTGTATGCATGTTGACTTGTCCAAAACACTTGCCATAGTGTCGACGCACAAGGATTAATTAGGGGAGCACATTGATTCTGCAGCCACTTCGGGGAGCCGAAGCCAAAGAAGCTTTTGAACGTGATGGCGTCGTCATTGTTGACGGGCTGGTGGATCCGTTTTTCCGTGAGTTTCTCGAGTCGTATTACAGCAAAGTCCGCATGTACAGCGAGGCGCATTTTGGCCGTGACTGGACGTCATTGAACGGCAGGGGAGATGCCTGTTCAGATTCTGTTTTATACAGTGCGCGCAGCGCCGTAAGCGAGATTACGGGGCTTGAGCTGTTGCCGAGTTTTTCAGCGGTCCGAATGTTTGAAAAAGGTGACTATGTCGGCAGCCATATCGACGGCCCGTCCAACGAGATCAATGTCACGTTGTGTATTGATCGCGACAGTCCCTGGGAGCTCGGGTTCAGGAATGACAAGGTCGAAGCGTCTGTTGATCTTTTGCCGGGACAGGCCGTGCTTTATCGCGGTTGCGAGTTGCATCATTGGCGCGACAAATACGAGGGCAATAATCAGGTCCAGTTGATCTTCGGTTATGTGATTAAAGACGGAGATCATGTGGACCGCGCGTTTTCCGGGGTCGGCCGCCCTGATTACGCGCCCCGTGGACGTCCGAAATACGGTCCGCGCGGTTTTGTAAAAGCCCGGCTGTATCGCTTGCGGGAGTGGTGGCGCGAATGGATGGGTATTCTGAGTCGTTAGTCTGACTCTGTTGCCCGGGAATAACCCTCTTTGCAGATTGAATTGTGAAACAGCGACCTTTAAGCGAAGTACAGCCAAAGAAACCGAAGCATATTCCTTTCAGGAAGCTTTTCGGTTACCGGCGCCTGTGGCCGTTGCACGAGTTTCTGGCGAAGCGCGCAAATTGGTACTACCCGCTGTTTACGCTGATGGGTCGCAACCGCGCGACGCCGATCAATGCGGATACCGCTTTTGTGGTTGCGGCAGCCGGCGGTTGCAGCAACACGTTTGTGCGTAACTCGGTGCGCTATTACATGCCTGAACGACACTTCGGCAGTCACAAGCACATGCCGCTTGAGGTGATTCAGGCAGCCAAATACAACATTCCGTGCCTGGTGATTATTCGTAATCCGATGGACTCGTTGAGTTCTGTCGTCTCAAGGGGTGGCTACGCCTACAACCCCGGCAGTCTGGAATGGGCGCTGAAGGACTACACGCTGTTTTATCGCTCCATTGGCCACCTTACCGATCACTATGTCGCAACGACGTTTCAGGATGTGATTGCCGATCTCCCTGCGGTAATGGATCGCGTGAATGCTAAGTTCGGCGTCGAATACAAGGTGCCCGCAAAGGGCAGCGATGATGCGCGTGCGGTTCGGGAGATGGCCAAGTGGCGCGAAGAAAACCGGTTTCGCAGTAAAGAGGATGTGAAGGTTGCGTTGTACAACGAGTATTTTGATGAAGCTCGTGAAGCAGCGCTTGATACCTATCGTTGGTTCTCTGAATTGCACGGGTTGCCGGTTACAGAAGATACGTTTGATCCCGTCGAATACCGGAATGCTCAGGCGGCAAATGCCAGCGGCTGATCGCCGGTCACTTTCTGATGCCGACATCCCCCGAAGATCGCGATGAGTATTTCATGCGCCGTGCTATTGAGCAGGCAATGCTTGCCGAAGCCAAAGGCGAAGTGCCCGTTGGGGCAGTCCTCGTAAAAGATGACGAGGTAGTTGCAGCGGCCGGCAATGAGCCAATCGGGCTGCATGATCCAAGCGCACATGCCGAGATGCTGACTATCCGCAAAGCAGGAATTGAGCTGCAGAACTACCGCTTAAATGACACCACTTTGTATGTCACGTTAGAGCCGTGCCCGATGTGTGCAGGTGCGCTGGTGAACGCGCGCGTGGCGCGTCTGGTCTACGGCGCCCGGGACTTTAAGGCCGGTGCTTCTGGGACGGTATACGATTTGGTGCGGGCTCCGGAGCTCAATCATCGGATGGAGGTGACAGAAGGTGTCCTGTCCGACGAGTGCCGGACGTTGCTGCAGAGTTTTTTTCGCAGCCGACGCTGACGGCAAACCGTTCAGGTGATGGTGTCGGTTGCCTTGTCGGACTGCCGCAAAGCACTGGGTTCGTCATTCGAAAGCCATTGCATGATCCGGTAATAGGTTCGAATGTTCTCGACGTATTTCACCGGCTCCCAACCGCGCGCGTAGCCATAGGATGACCGTGAGTAGTACTTCCGTTTTGCCAGCAGGGGCAGTGCCTGTTTGACGTCGAGCCAGCTGTTTGGGTCGCCGCGCTGTTGCCGGACGATGTCCTGAGCATCTTTCAGGTGCCCAAAGCCAACGTTGTAGGCAGCCAGGGCCAGCCAGGTGCGGTCCGGTTCACGAATCTCCGGTGCAATGCGCGCCTTCATACGATCCAGATAGGCTGCGCCGCCCTGAATGCTCTGCTCAGGGTCGATACGATCAGTTACGCCGAGCACTTCTGCTGTCGTCTGCGTCAGCATCATCAGGCCGCGCACTCCGGTGGGCGATACGGCACCGGGGTCCCAATGCGACTCCTGATAACTCAGAGCAGCGAGCAAGCGCCAGTCGATGCCGGTGGTAGCTTCAGCCTCAATAAAGTGTTCCTGGTACTTGCCGAGCCGACGCTTAATGTGGCGTCTGAAGGTGCGTGTACCCACATAGTCAAACGCCGCGCTGTGCCGGTAGTAACGGTCACGGATGCGCTGCAGGTCCCCATTCTCTTGTATGTACGCAAAGTAGCGCTCGGCTTCTTTGACCAGCGATTTGTCGTTGCGTTTTTGAAACGCCCAGGCCAGTGAGTCGCCGTCACTCAAGGTCATCGCAACCTTAATCTCGGGCATGAAGTTTTGATAGATCGCAACGATGGTCGAATCGGCAACCGTGTAGTCGATCGCGCCTGTAGCAACGTCCATGAGCAGATCAGACACATCCGCATTCGGGTTTTCTGACCAGCTGAAATCCGGGGTTTCGTCTGCAATTGCCTGCATCGTATCCACGTAGCTGGTGCCGGGAGCAACTTCAAGACGCTTGCCCAGCAGGTCGGTTAACTCACGCGGACGAAAACTGCCGCGCCGGTAGATCAGCTGTTGTTCAACGGTTTCGTAACCGGGGCCGAAATCGACTTTCTTGCGACGCTCATCGGTGATGCTCAGTCCGGCGGCGGCAACATGTGCGTTGCCTTTGATCACTTCCGGAATAACGTCGGTGAATTTTTCGACTTCATAGATTTTCAGTTCCACGCCCATGAATGAGGCAAAACCGCGAATGAGGTCGTACTCAGGGCCTTCAGGGCCGTGCGCGCCAATGTAGTAGCTGGTCGGGGAATTGCGGGTCACCACGCGCAACTCTCCCTGCTCAAGGACTTCCTCCAGCAAGGTGGGCGGCCGCGAACAGGTGCCCAGTAGAATCACAATGAAGACAAACAATTTGCGCATAGACAAAGGGTAAGGCACAGCTCTCGGCGCCTGCTAGTACACCCCCTAATTTACCATGACAGAGGCTGTAATTCCTCTCGTATTGGTTCAAATTATGCCTTTACAGGTCGAAAATTTTCCTTTTTTATTCATGTGCTTATGTCTAGTAAGCAAGGTGATTTGTGGGCTCGTTTTATGGTGCTGCAAGAGCGTAAAAAGACCGGTTTAAACGATGAGCACCAACGCAAACAGGGGCCTGATGGCCCCTGTTTTTGTGCAGCGAGCAGCTCGCTGCCAGTCTGGAATATCAGCTGAACGACCTAGCCGAGGAACATCGGAGAAATCAAAGCAGATTTCGAGACCATGCACCAGATGATGTAGATGGTCAGGAACGTGGAACCGATGCCACGGATAGCGGCTTGTTTCACATCGCGCTTCGGATTCGCAGCATGAGTATCAACGGCATACCGAATGATATCCGGGACCAGCTGCAGCCCGGCCATCAACCAGAACGCAATGTAGGCATCCACTGCCCATGGGTTATTCAGAAAACCCCCGTAGTAGGTTTCTGTGAGCATGACGCCGACCAGAGGAACGATAATCGAGGTGGTGCCGGTAATGCCCATGGCCATTTTGCGCAGCATTGCCCGTGCCATGATGCCTGTCTGAAGGTCGCCACTCATACGGATTTTCATGGCCCAGATGTTGCTGAAGAACGTATGGCCAAAGAAGATGAAACCGCCCATTTCGTGAATGAAGAGAAGCGTAATTCTGCCGCCTTCGGAGTTGTTTAGTCCGGGGGGCGCACCTACCGTGACGCCCAGCAATGGCAATGTGTAAATTCCCATTACGACGAAAAACAAAGAGTAGCGAATGAGCTTATCGTTGCTCCCGACTACAGGTTCAACCGCTTCGTTCATAACTGTGGCTCCAACTTGAGCTGACCGATAAAAGGGCGCTAATCCTTGCGAAAAATTGCGCCGCTAACCACTCTTATATTCGCGGGCGACTGCCCGTTGGATTGCTGCAGCGCCTAACTCTTGCCGGGCCGCCAACCGCTTAACCATGCAGCGGTCGCCAGACTCAGGCCCGTAATGATGGGCTCGCCGACGTTGCCATAGATCCCGCCGGTTGAAGCGTAGGGAATGGCGAACAGCGGCAGAGCGCCGATTGCGCCCAGAAACAGCCATGGCCAGCTGCGGCGCCACCACAGGAATACGCCGAGAATGAGCGTCATGAAACTGAGCGTAATGGCAGGGAAGGGCAGAATCTTGAAGCCTGCACCAATGTCTGCGTCAGGACTGCAGGCGGTGGCTTCGGAGATGTGTGTCGTGTAGCGGAACGTATCTGCGAAACACGACGGGTAAAAGGACGACTGCGAAAACAGGTAAAGATCGTGAGCGCCGAAGTAGGTCGCGACAATGCAGAAGAAAGCGAGAAACCATTTGGTTTGTGCGATCGGGAATTGGGCCTGCCGTGCCATTGAACCGATTGCGATGATCGCGGCAGGCAGTAGCGTGTAGTGAGCGAGAAAGCGCACATAGTTCATCGCCAGCAGCGGCTGTCCGTCACCGAGGGTGCCTCCCAGTCCCACAGTCAGGTTGTCGAACCACAGCAGCGTCAGTGGAATGGTGCAGAGAATGACTGATGGCGTCGGAAAGCGTTTGCAAAGGCCAATGGCCCAAACAAGAATGGCAAAATCGACAATTGCGATAGCAAAGTAACCAATGGAATACATGGTAGATGTGAGCTCCCTGCGGGGATAAGTTTGATTCAGGTAAGACTAAACCTGCCGGTACTGTCTTGCCAGACTTTTAGAGTTCAGCCATTCGATGCTTTGGCTCGCAACCGTATGCCGGATAGCGCGTTTCGCTGATGATTCCGGGCTTGCAGCCTGGCTAGAACTGAAAATAGATAAACGGTGCCTGCGACAGCGGCCAGAAGTAATAGAACACGATACCACTGATAAAGCAGACCGCAGCGGCTGCTGCCGTATTCAGTTTGCCGAGGTAATTCTCGATGTGCCCCAGTCTTTGCGACGTAATCGTGAAGACGGAAAACACGAGCATTAAAGTCAGCGTGCTGAAAAACGCCATCTTGCCAAGACCGATACTGGCAAGATCAAAGTTGAAGTCGAACAGCACAAACTTGCCGATGGCGGTTTGCATGTCACCAAAGTCTGTAATCCTGAATGAAATCCACGTCACCAGAACGCAGTACTGCATCAGGAACAGAGATATTAGATACGTAAACCAGCCTGAGCCGGCTTGCCATTCAGGGTCCAGTTTTTTGCGGGTGCCTGTGTACAGCCGGTGCACGACCAGAATTGCGCCATGCAGAAAGCCCCAGACAACAAAGTTCCAGCTGGCGCCGTGCCATAGACCGCCAAGCAGCATCGTTAGCATCAGGTTTCGGTAGGTGGCAAATGCCGTGCCCCGGTTGCCGCCCAGCGATATATACAAATAGTCGCGCAACCAGCTCGACAGGCTGATGTGCCAGCGGTTCCAGAAGTCGGAAGGGTTTCTCGCACTGTACGGGTGGTTGAAGTTTCGCGGCAAAGTAAACCCGAGTATTCGCGCAATACCGATCGCAATATCGGAATAGCCGGAAAAGTCGCAGTAGATTTGAATGGCAAACGCGATCGCGGCGAGCCAGATGATAACGCTCGGCCAGGCAGCGGGGTTTTCAAATACCGGGTCAATAAATACCGCCAGGTTATCCGCAATCAGTACTTTTTTGGCCATGCCGCGCATGATCAGAAAGAACGTGGTTTGGTCACAGCTGACTCGAACATCTTTGTCCAGCTGCGGCAGGAACGTTGCTGCCCTGACGATGGGACCGGCAACAAGCTGCGGAAAGAACGCAACAAAGAGTGCGAAATCCAGCGGTTTCCTGGTTGCCGGAATTTCCTTTCTGTAGATGTCGATGGTGTAGCTCATCGTCTGGAAGGTATAGAAGGAGATACCTACCGGGAGCGTAATGTTCAGCGAAACCCAGGACGGCTCGCTACCCAGCATCTGCATAATGCCGAGCAAGCTATCGGTGAACAGACCGGCATATTTGAAGAAGAACAGCATGCCGAGGTTCGACGTCATACTGGCTATCAGCAACAGCCTGCGCTTATTGCGATCGGTCTCCAACGCCATTTTGCCGCCGATCACGTAATCGATGACGGTGCTGAAGATGATCAGCAGGATGAACGCGGGGTTCCACCACATGTAAAAGATATAGCTGGCTACCAACAGGATCAGCTTGCGAGGTTCACTTTGGTGGACCACGCCCAGCATGCCGAGAAGCACGAGCGAGAAGACCAGGAACTCAGGCGTATAGAAAAGCATCTAGGTTCCGGCTCCGCCCGGACTGACGCTGCTCGCCGGTTGGGGATGCAGCGCGAGTTGTTCAGCGATATAGCGCGACAGTATTTCGGCGCCGGCGGGAGTCGGGTGCAGCGCATCCGCAAAATCGCTTTCTTCCAGCAGATTCATCGCGTTGATCAGTAACACGCCGTTGCGCTCTGTGATTTCAGTCAGCACTTCTTCCGCGACTTCATAGCGATCGGGCGCCACGTAGGATTCACCGGCCGGATTCAGCGGTGCGATAACCATGACGTACCGTCGCCCTGATGCCTGAACCTGCTTCATGAAACTGTCCAGATGCTGCTTGGGTGACCAGAAGGGTGTGAAATTGGGTTTGTCTTTACCCCTGAAGGTGTCTGCCAGGTTCTTCTTCATCTTCGCCGGAGGCAGCCGTGACTGCATCGGGCTTGGGAAGTACAGGTTGGTGGTTATGCTGTCGAGCGCCATATCTTTGCGCAGCGTGTTCCGCGCCACCGTGTCCAGCGCCTGCCGCAATGCCCAGCGCGATTGAAAGGCATGCGATGCTCCTGACTGCTCGAGCAGATCAACGGATTTCTTCAGTGTGTAGATGCTCTTTAACTCTTCTTCGAGCGCCTCATCGATTCGGAAACCAAACATGTGCATCGCATTCAGCTTCTGCTCATTGATCAGGTCGATGTTCTCCAGTTGATTGACGTAGAACACGTGGATCACAGTGTCGACACTGTCAGGCAATACGCTAAAAAACAGGTTGGCTTCAGTCAGTCCCTGTCCTGTTGTTGCAAGGTTATAAATGGTTGGCTTGCCCGGAAGATTGTCGCTGATGACGCGGGTATCAACGCCCTGCATGGTAATGCTGTTGCCGAGAACCACCTTCTCAGGTTGATGTTCGGGTGACTGCAGGATATCCAGCAGATAGCCGTTGCGGTTCAGGTCTGTCGGTGAGGCCCGGAACACGCTTGGCGCGAGCAGCTGTGCCGCCAGAAGTCCCAGCAACAGGCTACCGACCAGTACACCCAGTTGTGCCGGTTTAAGCGGATTCGTGATCTCCACTGTAACGTCTTTTTGCGGCATAGGAATGAGTTGGTCAGACCGGGCTAAAGCAGGAAACACCCAACCATACGGGCGTCTGCTTGATAGCGTTGTGAGGTGCTCCACAGATCATCGGATTGAAGCGCTTTACTGCAGTAATCCTGTTCGCTTCAGCTGCTTAGAGATCTTCTCGGCAAGCTTGTTGATCATTTTGGAGGGCTCGCTTTGGTTGGTGGCCTGGCTGATAACCTCGTAAATGATCTCGCCTCGCGTTGTTTCATACACATCGGTCGCAAGCGTCAGATCGTATTTCAGTACCGTGTAGTCTTTTGTATCAATCGTTGATTTGTAGTCATATTGGACGAAGTTAAAGGTGCTGTCGGCATCCATGCTGCCATAGGCCTGACCCGTGCTGCGGTAGCGCTTTTCATCGGTTTTGTCGGTAATTTCTTTCGGCACAACGCGCTGTTCGCTGACCCGGGTGACGATCACTCCGTCTACCGCGTTTTCAGCGACCAACTGTTCGATAACCGGCCGGGTTATCTCGATTCTCGGGTCGAGAATCTTGGACGCGATGAAAACCTGTGTATTGTCATTTCTCAGGCGCAGAGCCAGTTCGGTGTCGAACTGTGTGCGTCGCGATGAATCCCGTGCCAGCGTCACTATAAGCACCCGCGACAGTGAATCGCCACGTGCTTCGGGGTCTTCCCACTTGCCGGATACCGAGATATTCCCCGCGCAACCCGAGGCGCCGACGGACAGAATGAAAAGCAGTATGAGCTTTGCTCGCATGAAGATGTGCTGCCTGTTTAGAAGTGGTCAAAGCCAAGCGTTTTGGCTTTGCTGCGGATAACACCAATGCTGGCAAACATTTACAGATATTGCAAAGTAGAGCTTTGAATAAACGCATTTTCAGGTTGGCTGGCAGAGGCAGGTTCCGGCCTGCGTGAGCCTCTGTTTCGCTTGCTCAATAGAGCAGCTGCGCATACTCTTGCGTCTGGTCTGCGCCGGTCCTCCCGCGGCAGCGCGCCGTGAACTCCGCCAGGCCCGGAAGGGAGCAACGGTAGCGGTATTGCTGGGCGCCGGGATGTGGCTGGCGCGGACCTTCAGATCATCACTTCTCTCTGGAGCGGCAGTTATACGATGAGTTATTTGGCACTGGCCCGTAAATGGCGTCCCGGCACATTTGCTGACCTTGTGGGCCAGGCTCATGTTGTTAAAGCTCTGACCAATTCGCTTGAATCTGACCGCGTTCACCACGCTTATTTGTTTTCCGGTACCCGCGGTGTCGGCAAGACCACGATCGCCCGAATTCTTGCCAAAGCCCTGAACTGTGAGCAGGGTGTCGTTGCAGAGCCCTGCGGCGTTTGCGCCGCCTGCGTTGCTATCGATGAGGGCCGCTTTATTGACTTGATTGAGGTTGATGCGGCCTCCAGAACGAAAGTCGACGATACCCGCGAGCTGCTCGAAAACGTACAGTATGCTCCGACCAACGGTCGCTACAAGGTGTACCTGATCGACGAAGTTCACATGTTGTCGAACAGCTCGTTCAATGCGTTGCTGAAAACGCTGGAAGAGCCGCCGCCGCACGTTAAATTTTTGCTGGCCACGACCGATCCGCAGAAAATTCCGGTGACGGTGTTGTCGCGGTGTTTGCAGTTCAACCTGAAACGTCTCCAGACCAGCTGGATCGCAGACCGGATGCGCTTTATTTGTGAGGCAGAGGGTCTGACCGCCGAGCCCGCCGCTTTAAGCCGGGTGGCCCGGGCAGCATCGGGCAGCATGCGCGACGCGCTGAGCTTGCTGGACCAGGGCCTGATGTTTGGCGGTAATGCGTTAACCGATGCTGATGCGGCAGAAATGCTGGGCAGCCTCGATCAAAAGCACATCGGTCATTTGCTCGACGCGTTGCTGGAATCGGATGCGTCGCAGTTAATAGCAGCCATCCGCGCGCTCGCCGAATCGGTCCCTGACTATTCATCGGTGCTGGCAGACCTGGCAACGGCGTTCCAACAAATTGCCGTCATTCAGCTGGCGGGTACCGAAGCACTGGATCCGGATATGGAAAGTGATGGATTGGCTGTTTATGCCGATCGCTTCGATGCCGATCTGGTGCAGCTTTACTACGAGATTGCGTGTGCGGGACGTCGCGACATTGCGTTGGCTCCCGAGCCGGGTCTTGGTTTTGAAATGTGTCTGCTCCGCATGCTGGCGTTCAGTCGTGGCGCGCCTGCGCCGGATGTTTCTGCAGATAGCAGTGGGGGCGGGCGCTCGACTGCAGGTACCTCAGCACCCGCGGGGGCTGCTGCTCCGGCGGCGGCGCCGAAGCCGGTTAGTGCGCCGGTTGCATCAGCGTCGTCAGCTCCTGCGTTGAATAGTCCGGAAGACTGGATTGCTTTGGTGAGCTCATTGGGCCTGAGTGGTTTGGTGGGAGAGCTGGCTAAACATTGCGCGTTGGAAAGCTATCGGGAGGGGGGTATTGTCCTGAGCATCGACAAGTCAAACGAGGCAATGCTGACAGACAATATTAAAGCCCGAATGCAGGAGGCGTTGCAGGCAGTGTTTGGTCCGGACCTGCAGCTGCGGATTGAATGCCGCAATGACCAGCCAGCAGAGACGATTGCGGCGCGTGATGCAGACGCTCGTCAACAGGCACAATCCGCGGCGACTGAAGCCATTGCTTCGGACCCGGCGGTACAGGACCTGATCAGCAGGTTTGATGCCACGGTAGATCCGTCATCCGTTACCCCGAATACGGGTGACTGAATCAAATTGTTCGGTGCTGCAGCCGCAGCCCGATGGAAGTAACACTGAAGGGAACATCCAGACATGAAGAATCCGTTGGGCCAGATGATGAAGCAGGCTCAGAAGATGCAGGAGCAGATGGAAGCGGCCCAAGCCGAGCTTGCAGAAACCGAAGTCGAGGGCCAGGCCGGCGGCGGCATGGTTAAGCTCAGCATGAGCTGTCGCCATGACGTGCGGCGTATTTCGATCGATCCGCAATTGTTGGGCGACGACCGCGAGATGCTCGAAGACATTTTAGTGGCTGCCTTTAACGACGCACTGCGAAAAGTCGAAGCTACCACCAAAGAAAAATACTCAGGTTTAACCTCCGGTCTTGGCTTGCCGGGTGGTCTCAACCTGCCTTTTTAGGGTTTTAAAGCGTTACAGATATGGCGTATTCACCGCTGTTGCAGGACCTGCTCGAGGCACTGCGTTGCTTGCCGGGGGTAGGGCCACGGTCTGCCCAACGAATGGCATTTAAGTTGCTCGAGCAGGACCGTGACGCCGGTCGCCGATTAGTTAAGGCGATGGATCAGGCGTTGGAAAACATTGCCGAATGCAAGCAATGTCGCATGCTGTCCGAAGCCGAGCTGTGCTGGATCTGTGCCGCTCCCCGTCGCGATGCCGGAACCATCTGCGTCGTCGAGAGCCCGGCTGATGTCATTGCCGTTGAAGACTCGGCGTCCTACAACGGTCATTACTTTGTTTTGATGGGCCGCTTATCGCCGTTGGATGGCATTGGCCCTGATGAGCTCGGACTGCAGTTGCTCGAGTCGCGACTGGACCAGGGTGGTGTAACCGAACTGATCATTGCAACCAGCGCCACGGTTGAGGGTGAGGCAACGGCCGGTTATCTGGCCGGGCTGGCGCAACAGCGCGGCATCCGCGCAACCCGAATTGCCCACGGAGTTCCGTTGGGGGGAGAACTTGAATTCGTTGACAGCAGCACGCTGTCTCTCGCCATCTCCGGGCGGTTAAATCTCAATCGTGACTAACTTCGATTGATCAGTGGCCGACCTGAGCGTCTTCGGCCATGTGATACAGCCGCTTATAGCTGTCGTACCGGCGTTCGGAAATGACTCCCTCGGCGACAGCAGACTTCACCGCACAACCCGGTTCCCGCAGATGCTGACAGTTCGCGAAGCGGCAGTTACCGGACGCCTGCATAATTTCGCTGAAGCCTTTTTGAACATCCCGCACATCATCGAAGTAGGGCAGAAAGTCCCGGACCCCCGGTGAATCGATCAACCATCCGTTCCCGCCGACCTGATGCATGATCGATGCGGTGGTCGTGTGCCGCCCTTCGAGGCTGCTCCGTGACAGAGCGGCGACCGCAACTTCGGCATCGGGCACCAGAGCGTTAATCAGTGAAGATTTGCCGACGCCCGACTGACCGACCAGCATTCCCGTATGCCCGCTAAGAAGGGTTGCGACCGCATCGATACCCCGGTTCGAACGGGTTGATGTGCTGATCACCTGCAGCCCAAGTGCGGAGTAGTTCTGGAGTTCTTTCTCGATGCCGGAGTCCTGCGGGTCTGCGATGTCTGTTTTGCTGTGGATCAGAACCGGTTCGCAGTCCATTGCAATTGCTGTTGCAATGTAACGGTCGGTCAGGAAAAAATCCGGCGCCGGCTGCGGCGCTATGACGATGCACAGCAGGTCGAGGTTGGCGGCAAGCACATCGGGCCGGCCTTTGTGGCCTGAGCGGCGTAGCTCGTTGCGGCGCTGCTGCACGCTTTCAAGAATCAGGTCGTCGCCGGCAGCAGGTTGCCAGCTAACCACATCGCCGCATACCGGCTTGAGTTTGCGACCCTTCAGCAGAAATCCTGCATGACTGCCATCGGTAAGCAAAAGCTTGCCGCGCTTGCCGTGCGCTGCGATTACCTGTGCTGTCTCCCCGCGATTGGTCATGGGTTCGTCATAAATGCTGTAGTTGTTTTTAAGTCTGATTCAGTAAATGCGTCTGCTAGAATTATCGCACGATTGCATTAGCACAAGGCGATAAGCATGACCGACTCCTCTTCACGGCTCATCTGGATTGATCTTGAGATGACCGGTCTCGATACACAGAATGACACGATCATTGAAATAGCAACGATCGTCACGGACTCGGATCTGCAGATCGTAGCGGAAGGCCCTGTGTGCGCCATTCGCCAGTCGCGTGAACGTCTTGCTGCGATGGATGAGTGGAATACCCGTCAGCACACCGCATCGGGCCTGGTGGAGCGGGTGCTCAACAGCGACATCAGTATGGCGGATGCAGAGCAGCAGACTCTGCAGTTTCTGAAGCCACTGGTGGAGGCCGGCGCATCGCCGATGTGCGGCAACAGTATCTGTCAGGACCGGCGGTTTATGGCGCGGGAAATGCCTGAACTAGAGGCGTATTTCCACTATCGCAACCTGGATGTCAGTACGCTCAAAATACTGGCCGGGCTCTGGGCTCCCGATGTTTTAGAAGGAGTCAAAAAGTCATCAGAGCATCTCGCGCTGGCGGATATTCGCGACTCCATTGAAGAGCTCAGGCACTACCGGGCCAATATGGCAAGCATTCGCTGACCCGAAATTCTGCTGTGGTAGAGTTGCGCCCTCAGATGACTCTTCGTCTGGCCAGAGCAGCGCGCAGTTGGCCGGTAGTGAGTCGCTCGATACAAAGAACAGAAGGTTTCTAATGTTAGTAAAAAAATCACTGGTCGCACTCGTGTGTGCGCTGTTGTTAGCGCCATGGATGAGTGTTGCCGTTGCGGAAGAACGCTGGGTAACGGATCGTGGTGAGTTCACGATGCGCTCCGGAAAGAGCACCAGCAATAAAATTGTCCGGATGCTCAAAAGCGGTCAGCGGGTAGAGCTTGTTGAGGAGGACGAAGAATCCGGCTACAGCTTAGTGCGGTTGCAGAATGGCTCTGAAGGGTGGGTTGTGTCGCGTTTTCTGTTGCGCTCACCGCCGGCATTGGTCCGCTTGCCCGAGCTGGAGAAAGACGTAGGGCGTGTTGCCGAATTGTCGGATGAGCGCCAGCGGCTGCAGAGCGAAGTGCGCGCATTGACGAACGACAATGGCAAGCTCGAAGCGGAGCTTAAGCGCATTCGCCAGGTTTCAGCCAGCGCTGTGCAGCTCGACAATGAGAACAGCGCATTGCGTTCACGCCTGGCCACTGCTGAAGCGAGAATCAGTTCGCTTGAAGATGACAATCGCCGGCTCGGTTCGAAAGCGAATCGCGAGTGGTTTGTTGTCGGAGCCGCGGTGCTGGTGTTTGGCGTGTTGCTGGGTTTGATTGTTCCGCGACTGAAGGTGCGGAAAAAATCGAGCTGGTAGTGTGCGGCGTTTCTCTTGAACAAAAAAAGGCGGGCTATCAAGCCCGCCTTTTTTGTGCCCGTTAACCCTCGGCTAAGAGACGTTCTCGCCACCCAGCAGCAGCCACGTTTCGACCACGCTGTCCGGGTTCAATGACATGCTCTCGATGCCTTGCTCCAGCAGCCATTCGGCGAGGTCCGGATGGTCTGACGGCCCCTGACCGCAGATGCCCACGTACTTGCCGTGTCGTTTACACGCATCAATAGCGAGCTTCAGCATGGCTTTAACCGCAGGGTCGCGCTCATCAAACAGCTCGGCAATCAGGCCGGAGTCACGATCGAGACCCAGTGTCAGCTGAGTCATATCATTCGAACCAATCGACATGCCGTCAAACATTTCGAGGTATTGGTCGGCGAGCAGGGCGTTGGTCGGCAGTTCGCACATCATGATGATTTTCAGGTCGTTCTCGCCACGCTTCAGGCCGAATTGCTCCAGCAAGCCGATAACGGCACGACCTTCATCGAGGGTGCGCACGAACGGCACCATCACCTGAACATTGGTAAAGCCCATTTCCTCGCGGACGCGTTTCAGCGCACGGCACTCCAGTTCAAAGCAGGGCTGGAAGTCCGGATTCACGTAGCGGGATGCGCCGCGGAAGCCCAGCATCGGGTTCTCTTCGTGTGGCTCATACACGGGGCCGCCGATCAGGTTGGCGTACTCGTTGGATTTGAAGTCTGACAGCCGGACGATAACCGGGTTGTCGGCAAACGCAGCAGCGATGCACGCGATACCTTCGGCCAGTTTGTCGACAAAGAAATCCACCGGACTGTCGTAGCCGGCGATTTGTTCCTTGATAATTCCTTGCAGCGCCTCGTCTTGCTGATCAAATTCAAGCAACGCTTTGGGATGAATGCCGATCATCCGGTTAATGATGAATTCGAGTCGCGCCAGACCAACGCCCGCGTTGGGCAGGCTGGCAAAGCCAAACGCCCGGTCGGGGTTGGCGATGTTCATCATCAACTTGACGGGAATCTCCGGCAGGTTGTCGAGTTCGATCTGTTGTTCTTCAAAGCTCAGCATGCCGTCATAAACAAAGCCGGTATCGCCTTCAGCGCATGACACGGTGACTTCACGGCCATCGGGAATCAGGTCCGTCGCGTTATCGCAGCCCACGACCGCGGGAATTCCCAGTTCGCGCGCGATGATGGCGGCGTGACAGGTCCGGCCGCCGCGATTGGTGACAATCGCTGAGGCACGCTTCATCACAGGTTCCCAGTCCGGGTCGGTCATGTCAGCGACCAGCACGTCACCCGGCTGAATTCGCTCCATTTCTTCCACTTTAGAAATGACCTTGGCAACACCAGCGCCGATGCGCTGGCCGATGCTGCGACCCTCACACAGAACTTCCGAGCGGCGGTCTTTTAGCGTGTAGCGCTCAATCGTTGCGGAGTTCTGGCTTTGTACGGTTTCGGGTCTGGCCTGCAGCAGATACAGCTTGCCGTCGACACCGTCTTTCGCCCACTCGATGTCCATCGGACGCTTGTAATGCTCTTCCACCGTAACGGCATACCGTGCCAGTGTCTCGACTTCTTCGTCGGTCAGGGAGAAATGGGCGGAGTCAGCCGGATCAACATCCACGGTTTCGACAAACTGGCCGTCAACGGGCTGTTCGCTGTACAGCATTTTGATCGCTTTGCTGCCAATGTTCTTTCGCAGAATTGAGCGCTTGCCGGCATTCAACGCCGGTTTCGAAACGTAGAACTCGTCGGGGTTTACAGCACCCTGCACAACGGTTTCACCGAGGCCGTACGAGGAGGTAATAAACACCAGATCACGAAAGCCCGATTCGGTATCCAGTGTGAACATCACGCCGCTGGATGCGAGGTCGCTGCGCACCATGTGTTGCACACCCACGGATAAGGCAACGTCTTTGTGGTCAAAGCCCTGATGCACGCGATATGCGATTGCGCGATCGGTATACAAAGAGGCAAATACCTGCTTAATCGCCCAGAACAGGTGCTCTTCGCCGCGGACATTCAGGAAGGTTTCCTGCTGTCCGGCGAACGAGGCGTCCGGCAAGTCTTCTGCCGTGGCGGATGAGCGCACTGCGACCGCAAAGTCATCGCCGCGCGATCCGCCCATCTCTTGCCATGCGGACAGGATGGCGTCGTGCAGTGCCGGGGGCAGGGGGGTGTCGATCACCCATTGCCGAATCGTGTTGCCTGTCGTTGCGAGTTGCTCCAGATTCTCGGTATCCAGCTCATTGAGCAAAGCATCGATTTTGTCGGCCAGGCCTTCGTGCGCGAGAAATTCGCGATACGCGCTGGCCGTTGTCGCGAATCCACCCGGCACCATGACGCCGGCTGCAGACAGCCCGCTGATCATTTCACCGAGTGATGCGTTTTTGCCGCCGACATGCTCGATATCGTTGATACCGACCTGGTTCAATGACACAACGTAAGCGTTCAAAGCTTTGCTCCCATATACTGCGTTTGGATTGAATGAATTAAACTGAAAAGCGATTTTGCGGTGTTTTTTCGGACTGCGCCTGCTTAGTTATTCGAAAAGCGACAGCGCGTTCAAATAACGGATGGAGTTATGTCAAGGCTATGAAGCATCGAACTGTATTTTTGGTATCTGACTCAACGGGCATTACCGCGGAGACGCTCGGTCATAGTCTGCTTACTCAATTTGAGGACGAAGAATTCAAGCAGGTGACCCTGCCGTTTGTGGATTCTATCGAAAAGGCCGACGAGGCGGTGGAAAAAATTAACAAAGTCGCCGAAGACGATGGCCTGAGGCCAATCATATTCAGTACCCTGGTGCAGGACGACATTCGCGACCGTCTGCTACCGGCTAATGGACTATTTTTAGACTTCTTCCAAACTTTTCTGGCGCCGCTCGAGGGCGAGCTGGGGGTGCGGTCCAACCATAGGGCTGGCCGCGCTCACGGACTCAGCGATACGGTGAAGTACGATCAACGCATTGAAGCGACCAACTATGCGTTGACGAACGATGATGGCGCCCGAACCCGGGATTACTCTCAGGCGGATGTCATCCTGATTGGGGTATCCCGCAGCGGCAAGACGCCGACGTGCCTGTATCTGGGGCTTACTTACGGCGTGTATGCGGCGAATTATCCGTTGTCAGAAGAAGAACTTGAAACCGGCAAGTTGCCAGCTGTGCTGGAGCCTTATCGGCACAAGCTCTTTGGTCTGACGATTGAACCGGCGCGCTTACAGCAGATTCGCAAGGTGCGCCGTCCGACCGGCCGCTATTCGACGATTCAGCAAGTGAATTACGAGATTCGCGCTGCCGAGCAGTTGTTTAAGCGTTTTGGTGTCGACTACCTGGACACCACCCATTCTTCGATTGAAGAGATCGCCAGTAAAATCCTGAGCGGAACCGGTGTTGAGCGACGGGTAAGCCCGTAACCCGGTCTGCCAAACCCGCAGGCGCATGATTGGCGCCAGCTACCGCAGGTTGGCGGAAGACCTGATCAGGAACCGGAACCGCTGTTCGCCTGCGCCGAGCTTTGCTAGCGTTCGGGGTGATCTTGAATCTTTGCGATGGTGACTTCTATGCGTGTTCCTCCGGGTCGGTTTGAACGACTGGTGTTTGGTCTTGTTCTGATGGCGATGCTGCAGTCCTGCAGCGCATCCTCACCGGCAGACAACACGGTGGATCTTGGCAATGGTCTGTATCTCTTTCAGTTTGCCGGCCAGCAAAGCCTGTTTCTGGTTGGTGATGAGGGCGTGATTGTTACGGATCCCCTCAGTAGGGAAGCAGCAGCAGAGTACAGGCGCGCGGTGCGGGCGCTCACCGACAAGCCCGTCAAATACGTGGTGTACACCAACTCGTTTTTTGATCGCGTCCCGGGGGCGGGAGTGTTCACTGCAGACGGTGCAACGGTGGTTGCCCAGGAAAACTGCAAGGCAAACCTCGAAGCAACGCCGCATCCAGATGCTGTGCTGCCGGAGCAAACCTATTCTGATAGCACCGGGCTGGATGTAGGTGGCGCCAGTCTGAGCCTGCATTACTTTGGTCAGAGTTACGGTACGTGCTTGTCGGTGGTTGTTGTGGAGCCCGCGAACGTGTTGTTCGCTCATAATCTGATTCAGCCGCAGCAGGCCCGGCTGCCCGAAGATCCCACGCTGGCCAATTACTATCTGCATAACATCGTCCCGTTTTTTGTGTCGGTCGAGGCGCTGGCGGCAAGCACTGGTGTGCAGCAAGTCGTTGGCTCGGAGGTCGTTGGCGAGGCTAACGGTGCAGGTGATCAACTAGCCCCGGTGACTTTGATTACCGAGCAGCGTGTGTTTTGGGATTCGCTGCTGCGGGTGGTTGAAACAGAATACAACAAAGGGACTCCGGCACAGGTGATTCCCCGTAAAGCCGATATGACGTCGCTGGAAGGGTTTGCCGGTTATGACCCTGAGCGCGCCGGCATCATGATGCGGCGCGTCTACTCTTTATACAGGATAGGCCGATGAGAATTTTTGTTAGTGCACTCCTGCTGGCGATGCTGGCAGCCCCTGTCTCAGCGCAGTTTATTCCCGGCATCGATCTGATCCAGGTGGATCAGCTGGCCGATGATCTGTACGGCTTTCGCTACGGTCCTTATCGCAACATCTTTCTGATTACTGATGAGGGCGTTATTGCGACCGACCCGCTGGATGCGAAAGCGGCCGGGCCATTGCGTGAAGCGATTGCAGAAAGAACCGATCTGCCGGTTAAGTACGTCGCTTATTCGCACTCGCATTGGGATCATGCGTCCGGTGGTCAGACGCTAAAGGATGAAGGTGCAACCTTCGTCGCCCAGCGCGAATGTTTGAAGAATATGGTGGAAACCCGGCATCCGGATGTTGTGCTGCCGGACGTTGTATTTGATCAGAGCTACTCGATCCAGCTGGGTGGCAAGTCGCTTGATATGTATTACTTTGGTCCAAGTCATGACGATTGCATGACCGTTATGATCGCCAAACCCTCGAATATCATGTTTGTTGTCGATATCACCAGTGCGCCGACCGGCTGGGAGATGGAGTACAACCCGACTATGGCGGAAGGTTACTTGTACAACATGGTTCCATCCTTGAAGGCAGTGGATGCGCTGGCCCGGCGTGAAG
>CAYLLI010000010.1:19919-27116 GCA_964384295.1 uncultured Chromatiaceae bacterium | reverse complement strand
GATAGCGGGGAATCTGTCGTGCCGGCAGCCGGCCGATATTGCGTCCATTAACGAAGACCTGACCGCGGGTGGGTCTTTCGATTAAAGCCAACAGTTTGAGCAGAGTGCTTTTGCCTGCGCCGGAAGGGCCGGTCAGAAAGACCAGATCGCCTTTCGGAATCTCAAAGCTAACGTTACGGAGCGCGTCGCCACTGCCCTCATAGCGCTTCGTCATTTTGTCGAACCGGATCACGCTGCTCTAAATCCTTTTGTTGCCGGGCAGTGTCTGATTAACAAACCTATTAAACCTGAAAACCTATTCTGTGTCTGTTGTGTTTGGGGTGTCGATTGGTGCGCCACTGAGCAGCGTATCGATAAAGTCCTCGGTGTCGAACGGTTCAAGGTTGTCTGCCTGTTCGCCTGTCCCGATAAACCGGAACGGCACATCAAGCGTGTTCGCCAGCGCGACCAGTGTCCCGCCTTTGGCTCCGCCGTCCAACTTGGTCATCGTAATGCCGGTCAGGCCAATAGCTTCATGGAACTGCACGGCCTGAGCGATCGCGTTTTGACCCAGGCTTGCATCCAGCACCAGCATCTTCTCGTGGGGCGCAAGCGGATCGGTTTTGCCTGCGACCCGGACAATCTTTTGTAGTTCGCGCATCAGGCCATCCTGAGTTTGCAGTCGCCCCGCGGTGTCGGCTAACAGTACGTCGACGCCTTTGTTGCGGGCCGACTCCACTGCGTCGAAGATTACTGCCGCAGGGTCAGCACCGGTACCTTGAGCAATGACAGGCACATCGTTTCGTTCGCCCCACGTTTGCAGCTGTTCCACCGCCGCGGCGCGAAAGGTGTCCCCGGCGGCAAGCATTACTGACAGTCCCTGTGACTTGAAGTGTTTTGCCAGCTTGCCGATGGTGGTGGTTTTGCCCGAGCCGTTAACTCCGACCATCAAAATCACATAAGGCTTCGTATTCGCGGATAGCTCCAGCGGTGCTACTCGTGGCGCAATGATGTCGCGCAATACGTCACGCAGCGCTTCTGCAACGGAGGGGGATTTCTTAACGCGGCTGTGCAGCTGATCAATGATCGACTGCGTTGTTGCGACGCCGACATCAGCGAGTAGCAGCTGGTCTTCAAGCTCTTCCGCCAGATCGTCATCGAGCTTTTTGCCGCTCAGCCAGCCGAGTGAGCTTAGGCCGAGTGTGAGTCTTGAAGGTTTCGCAGCCTCAGGTGCTGCAGCGTCAGAGCTCCCGGAAAAACGCTGCTTCAGTCGGCTGAAGAATCCGCCTGATTTGGCTGAGGTGTCTTTGTCGTTACTCATAGGGGCGCATATTAACCAATTCACTCTTGTAACTGCAGCGCTGTTTCTGAACACTTGTGTGATGGGTAAACAAAGCGATCCGGGTAAGGTGCGGGTGATTGGTGGGCGATGGCGCGGTCGCAAGCTTGCTCTTGCGCGCGCCGACATTCGTCCCACGCCAGACCGCCTCCGTGAAACATTGTTCAACTGGCTGACGCCCTATCTGCGGGGTGCCCGGGTGCTGGATCTGTTTGCCGGCAGCGGTGCGCTTGGAATTGAAGCGGTGTCGCGCGGCGCCGCAACTGCCACGCTGGTGGAGCTGGACCGGTCAACGGGCAGTCACCTACGCCGGTTGGTGGATTCGCTGGATGGCGATGGGATTTCTGTCGTTGTTGCAGATGCCCGGCGATTCCTCGACCAGCGCAGTGCCCGTTCATTTGATGTGGTGTTTCTGGATCCGCCCTACGCGGACACGGATCTCGCAGTTTTGTGCGAGCGGCTTGAATGCGTGGGGCATCTGAGCGCCGAGGCGCTCATCTATATTGAGATGGCCGCAACCACCAAATTCCCCGAGCTGCCGGAAGGCTGGGTGGTTCTTAAACGCAAGACCGCCGGTCAGGCATGCTGCGCATTGCTGCAGCGACAGCCATGATAGGCTTGATTTCCTGTATTCGAGATCAACTGGAGTAACGACGTGATAGCTGTTTTGTACCCCGGCACGTTTGACCCCATTACTAATGGTCATGAAGAGATTGTCCGGCGCGCTGCCAGTTTGTTCGACAAGGTGGTGGTCGGCGTCGCAGAGAGCACGTCCAAGCAGCCGTTATTCACGCTTGCCGAGCGGCTGCAGCTGGCGGGTGCCGTTTTGTCTGAGCTGAAAAATGTTGAAGTGATGCCTTATGACGGCCTGACTGTCGAGTTTGCGGCAAAAAACAATCTCCGCGGCATTGTGCGCGGGTTGCGTTCGGTGACTGATTTTGAGTACGAGCGACAGCTCGCCGGAATGAATCAGCGTTTGAACAGCTCTATCGATACGGTCTATCTGACACCGGGCGAGAGCAATACGTTTGTTTCTTCAACCTTAATCCGGGATATCGCGACCAACCGCGGTGATGTCAGCTCGTTTGTGCATCCGGCTGTAGCGGAGGCATTGACCGGGAAGTTTCGCACCTGATGCAGACGCCTTTGCGCTACAGGGTTTTGTGGGTTCTGTGTTGGGCGCTGCTGCTCGGCGCTTGCAGTCCTGCGACTGAGCCCGATGCCCGGCAGCCCGGGCAAGCTGCGATTGCCAGTGCCGATCCGTTAGCGACCGCTGCAGGCGAACGAATACTGGCGCAGGGTGGCAATGCGTTTGATGCCGCCGTTGCGGTAAGTGCCGCATTGTCGGTGGTTGAGCCTGCATCGTCGGGTCTTGGCGGCGGCGGGTTTTTTCTGTTGCATGAAGCAAGCACGGGCCGCCAGGTGATGGTTGATGCGCGCGAGACGGCACCGGCCGCGGCCAGCGCTGACATGTATCTGGATGCCGATGGCAACCCGATTGCGAAGGCAACATACACCGGTCCGCTTGCTGCCGGCATTCCCGGGCTTCCGGCAGGATTGGTTCATCTGGCTACCACCTACGGCGAGCTGCCTTTGACCGTGTCGTTGGCTCCGGCGATTGAGCTGGCCGAGCAGGGCTTTGTCGCGACACCCAGAATGCTTCTGGGCCTGAAGTTCCGGCGCAAGTCGTACGATATTTCACCGGCCTTCAAGGCGGTGTTCTTTCCTGACGATGAACTACCTGAACCCGGAGATATCATTCGGCAGCCGGATCTCGCCGTTACGTTGCGTGCGCTTGCGGAGCAGGGGTTTGACGGCTTCTATTCAGGCAATGTCGCTGAGCAGCTGGTGTCGGGCGTGCAGTCGGCGGGCGGTATCTGGACGGCTACAGACCTTAAGGACTACCGCATCGTTGAACGGGAACCGGTCCGGTTTGATTATCACGGGATGACGGTTGTGTCTGCACCTCCGCCGTCGTCGGGCGGGATTGTGCTGGCTACCTTGTTTAACGTTCTTTCAGGTTTTGATGTTGCCAATCTGAGTTCGGCCGATATTGCTCATATCAACATTGAAGCGATGCGTCGCGCCTATCGTGACCGTGCCGAGTATCTGGGCGACCCGGACCAGATAGACATGCCGCTCAAACGGCTGATGAGCCCGGAATACGCGGAGGAGTTACGCGCTTCGGTTGATCTTGACCGGGCAACGCCGAGCAGCAGTTTACGCCCGGCGTGGAATGACGGCTCTGCGGGCAACGATACAACTCACTTCTCGATTATTGATGCTGCCGGAAACCGGGTTGCCGGTACCCAGTCTATTAACACCTGGTATGGCGCGGCGTTTATGCCAGCGGGCACCGGCGTGATCCTGAACAACGAGATGGATGATTTTTCAACCAAGCCCGGAGCGCCGAACAGTTTCGGATTGATCGGTGCAGCAGCGAATGCCGTTGCACCGAATAAGCGGATGTTGTCGAGCATGTCGCCGAGCTTTGTAGAGTCTGAGGACGGTGTACTCATTGTCGGCTCTCCCGGCGGTAGCAGGATCATTACTCAGGTGGCATTGGCCATTCAGGCTTGGGAAAACGGTGCTTCCGCCGAAGAGATTGTGTCGCTTAAGCGCTATCACCAACAGTATGTGCCGGATACCGTCGTCTACGAGCCGGGGGCGCTCACCGATTCTGATATCGCCGAACTTGAAGCGCGCGGCCATCGGTTCAAGAAAGCCGGCCGTCCCTATGGAAACATGAACGCGATTGTATGGCGTTATAAGGACAACGTTGTAGAGGCTGCAACGGACCCCCGCGGCGAGGGTGAGGGCCGCGTCTATTAGCGGGTTATTACTTCTGGCACGCTGAGCAGTAGTAGGTTGCGCGCTGCCCTTGCACCGTATGTTTGATGGGCGCGCCGCAGACTTCGCAGGGTTCTCCCGCCCGGTCATACGCCTTTAGCTGAATTCTGAAGTAGCCCGGTTTGCCCTCTGCGTTGTGAAAGTCGCGCAGGGTGGTGCCTCCCATAGCAATGGCTTCCGTCAGCACGTCTTTAATCGCCGCTGCCAGTTTCATATAGCGCTGCCGGCTGATTTTTCTGGCCTGACGCTTTGGGTTAATGCCTGCCCTGAACAGACTCTCACTTGCGTAGATATTGCCGACTCCGACCACAATATTGCTGTTCATGATGAGCTGTTTGATGGCGACCTTCCTGTCTTTGCCAGCCTGATAAAGATACTCCCCTGAAAAATCATCCGACAGCGGTTCCGGCCCCAAGGCGGCAAGCAGCTTGTGTGACAGGGGCGTGTTGCCCGCCCATAGCAGAGATCCGAAACGGCGCGGATCGTTAAAGCGAATAACCTCGCCGCTTTTCAGAACGATATCCACATGATCGTGTTTCTCGGGAGCGAGTGACCGATCGACAATTCGCATGCTCCCGGACATGCCCAGGTGAAGCATTGCGGTACCGGCCGGGGTGCCGATCAGAATGTATTTGCCACGCCGGGTCAGGGAGTCGACCGGTTGTCCGGACAGGCGTTGCTCGAGCCCGTCAGGCACGGGCCAGCGAAGGCTGCGTTCGCGCACCACCAGGCTGTCTATCGTGTTGTTCAGCAACGAGGGGCGAATGCCGCACAGCGTGGTTTCTACTTCGGGGAGTTCGGGCATGGCTGTAGTTCAACGGAAAAGAGGGTATTTGCACAGCAGTCAGACCGGCAAAAAACCTGTTTAGACTAGTTCTATGGTGAGCGGAGCACACTATAACAGCTCAGTTTCTATTAAAATAATGAGGTGTGAAGGAGAAGATAGGGCTGTCGCCCGGGTAGTGAGTCGATGTTGAATTTTGTGTATGAGCATATGTACGGACTGTTGGACCTCAGTTTCTGGGGTTACGTCCTGTTTACTCTGGTAGTAACCCAGATGACGCTTGCGGGCGTCACGCTGTATCTGCATCGCGACCAGGCGCATCAGTCAATCGTGCTGCATCCTGCCGTACGAATTTTTTTCCGGCTCTGGCTGTGGCTGACGACCGCCATGGTCACACGTGAGTGGGTCGCTGTGCATCGCAAGCATCATGCAATGTGCGAGCGCGATGGTGACCCCCATAGCCCGGTCGTGTTCGGCCTGAAGAAAGTACTGCTTGAAGGCGCCGAGCTCTATCAGATTGAAGCCGCCAAAGAGGATACGGTTGCGAAGTACAGCCGCGGCTGCCCGGATGATGCGTTAGAGCATTTCTTCCTGCGCAACGAAAACCTCGGTATTCAGATTTTGTTTGTGCTGTATATCGTCTTACTTGGGGTGCCGGGCATTATCGTCTATGCGCTGCAGATGCTTACCGTGCCGGTCCTCGCTGCCGGAGTCATTAATGGCCTCGGTCATGCTAAGGGTTATCGTAACTTTGAATGCGATGATGCAGCGACAAACCTCACTCCACTGGCGTGCTTTATTGCCGGTGAGGAGCTGCACAATAATCATCACGCTTTCCCGACATCGGCCAAGTTTTCGGTGCAGCCGTGGGAGTTTGATATCGGCTGGATGTACATCTCGATGCTGAAAACCTTTAACCTGGTAAAAGTGCGGCGCACAGCGCCGAAGCCGAACCTTGCCGGTGAGCCGCGCCAGGTCGATATTGAAACGCTGCAGGCCGTGCTGGTTAACCGTATGAATGTGCTGCGCCAATACACGCAGAGCGTTACGCTGCCGGTGTTGGAAAGTGAGGGCATTAGTGCGCCGCAGTTGCGGAATAAACTGAAGAAGCTGCTGGTGCGAAATCCGGTGTTGCTGGATAGCTTCAGCAAAGAGCATCTCAGCGAAGTCCTCGCGAATCACCATACTCTGCAGACAGTGCACGAGTACCGCGAACGCCTGATGGATCTGTGGAATCAGGCAAACACCACGAACGATCAGATGATTGCGCAGCTCAAAGAGTGGTGTGCTGAAGCGGAGTCGAGTGGTGTAAAAGCACTGGAAGATTTTTCACAGAGTCTACGTGAGTATGTGGTGCAGCCGCAGCCGGCAGCGTAGATTCTCGCCTTGCCGGCACAATCGCGAAGGCACAAAAAAACCCGCTGCAATGGCGGGTTTTTTTGTGGGCGGACAAAGTCCGCTGAAAGCCGGATTACTTAATTTTGGCTTCCTTATAAAGTACGTGCTTGCGAACCACAGGATCGAACTTTTTGGTCTCCATCTTTTCAGGATGCAGGCGCTTGTTCTTGGTGGTGGTGTAGTAGTGTCCGGTTCCTGCCGATGACACCAGTTTAATCTTGTCTCTCATAGCTGAATCTCCGCTGGTGCAGCGTTAAACCTTCTGGCCCTGACCGCGCAGGTCAGCGAGCACTTTGTCGATGCCGTGCTTGTCGATAATGCGCAGGCCCTTGCCGGACACCCGCAACCGCACGTAACGCTGCTCACTTTCCACCCAGAAACGACGTGAGTGGACGTTAGGCAAAAACCGACGCCGAGTTTTATTGTTGGCGTGGGACACATTATTTCCGGACATCGGACGTTTTCCGGTGACCTGACAAACCCGTGACATGAGCAACCTCTGATAAATCAAATACTTATGGTCGGCGTGTGGAGAATCAACCGACGCGAGCCGGCTTTTATACCAGCACCCGCCGCCATAGGCAAGTTATTCCGCCCTTTTCGGGGGTCCGGAGCCTGTCATTGAGCCTGGCGTGCCGGTCGTCGATTTGCCGCTAAAGCATGCCGCGCGAAGCTAACGAGACGCATTGCCCGTCGCCGACGATGAAATGGTCGAGCAGTCTGACATCAATCAGGTCCAGAGCCTCACGGACCCTCCGGGTAATGCTCTGATCGGCTGAGCTCGGTTCTGCCACGCCTGACGGGTGGTTGTGGGCCAGAATAACGGCTGCGGCATTACGTTGCAGCG
>CAYLLI010000010.1:0-19909 GCA_964384295.1 uncultured Chromatiaceae bacterium | reverse complement strand
CAATATTTCCCGCGGGTACACCGTGGTGGCATCAATGGTGCCGAAAAAGAGCTCCTCAAATGCCAGTACCCGGTGCCGGTTGTCCAGAAACAAGACGCAGAATACCTCCTGAGGCCGGTCGCGCAGCCGGGCCTTCAAGTAATCACGACTGTCCCCCGGCGACTGAATGGTGGTGCCGGGTGTGAGCCGCTCCTGCAGATAGCGGCAGCTGAGTTCCTTGATGCCGGTGATGCGGCGTGCGCGTTGTTCACATATGCCATTTATCTGCATCAGCTCTTCAAGCGAAGCATTCAGCACGCCGCGAACTGAACCAAATCTGGCAAGCAGCTGGCGGGCGCTGCTGCAAGCCACGCTGGCATCTTCGGAATGCTGCAGCAGCAGAGCAACAAGGTGAAGATCGGGCATTGTTTCGAAGCCGGGATTCATCAGCCAGCCCGGATGCCGGGTGGCTGAGTTTTCATCGGTGCCCGGGTTGGATGCAGGCGCAAAGGTTGATCCTTGAGGGTGAGAGCGTTTCATGGAGCTACTTTGCCCCCGACGCCAACTCGTTATACAGTCCGGAATCTGCAGCAAACGTCCCAATTTGCAGTTGCTGCTTTAATGACAACCGCCATGATTCAACTCGAAAACAAAAAAGTGCTGTTAGGCGTAAGTGGCAGTATTGCTGCTTACAAAAGTCCCGACTTGGTCCGTCGCCTGAAGGAGCGCGGTGCTGAGGTTCGGGTCGTTTTGACGGCGAGCGCCGAGAAGCTGGTATCTCCAACCGTGTTTCAGGCGGTCTCGGGAGAGCCGGTTCGCGGTGACCTGTGGGACGAGCAGGCCGAAGCGGCAATGGGTCATATCGAGTTGGCCCGCTGGGCTGACATCATTCTGATTGCGCCGGCGACGGCAAATATTATTGCTCAGCTCGCCGGCGGCTCTGCGGAAAGCCTGCTGAGCACGCTGTGTCTCGCGACCGAAGCGCCCTTAGTGATCGTGCCTTCAATGAATCAGGCGATGTATCGCAATGACACGACGCAGGCCAATATTAATGCGCTGAAAAATCGCAACGTCCGCTTCATAGGCCCGGATGTGGGCGATCAGGCCTGCGGCGATGTCGGCCCCGGACGCATGACCGAGCCGGCAGAGATCGTGGCTCAGTTGATTCAGGCCGAGTCTGCCGGCGCGCTGCGTGGCTTAAAAGTGATGGTGACAGCAGGGCCGACCCGTGAGCCAATTGATCCGGTTCGTTTTGTCAGTAATCGCAGCTCCGGAAAGATGGGCTTTGCTGTCGCTCGTGCGGCAGCGGATGCCGGCGCTGAGGTCACGTTAATTGCCGGACCGGTGTCGTTGCCAACCCCGCCTGGCGTTGCCCGTGTGAATGTGGAGACGGCGCTCGAGATGTATGACGCCGCGATGAGCCGAATCGGTGATCAGGATATTTACGTGGGTGCCGCGGCAATTTCAGATTACCGGCCGGAGTCGGTTCCTGAACAGAAGATTAAAAAGCATGACGAGAAGTTTGTGCTTGAAATGGCAAAATCTCCCGACTTGCTCGCTAGTGTGGCCGCTTTGGATGACGCGCCCTTTACTGTGGGTTTCGCAGCGGAGACGGAAAAGCTGGAAGAGCATGCGTTGAGCAAGCTGAACCGGAAAAAGCTCAATATGATTGTTGCCAATCTTGTTGGCGACAATCTGGGTTTTGATCGTGACGACAATGCGGCGGTAGTGATGTGGGAGTCCGGGCGCGAGCCGCTGCCGAATATGTCGAAAGCGGATTTGTCCAGACGCCTTATCGCCATCGTTGCACATCGCTATCGTTCCGGCGGCAGCTAGCCAATTTACCCAGTTAATTCTCTAAGGGTTGTTTCGTGACACAGAAAACCATTCAACTGAAAATTCTTGATCCGCGAATCGGCGACAGCATTCCGATTCCTGCGCCTGCCACAGCCGGTTCAGCGGGTGTAGACCTGCGTGCCTGCATCGATGAGGCGATTGAAATAAAGCCGGGTCAGACTGAGCTCATTCCCACCGGGCTCGCAATTTACATCGAGGACCCTGCCTTAGCGGCTGTGATCCTGCCCCGCTCGGGCCTGGGCCACAAGCATGGCCTGGTGCTCGGTAATCTCGTGGGATTGATTGATTCCGACTACCAGGGGCAGCTGTTCGTGTCGTGCTGGAACCGCGGTGATACGCCGTTTGTTCTGGAGCCCGGTTTGCGAATGGCGCAGCTGGTCATTGTGCCCGTCGTGCAACCGGAGTTTACGGTCGTGGAAGAGTTCGCCGAAAGCGAGCGGGGCGCCGGGGGGTTCGGCCACACCGGTCAGTCGTAACCGGCTTAGTTGTCGGCTTGCGCCAGTACTTTCAGCTCTGAAAAGCGGTCGATATCCGCAGCGAACTTGGTTTGCAGCCGCTGTTGCTCTGCTTCTGAACTTTTCAGTGTTGCTTCGTAAAGCATGATTGAATCGATCGTGTCAGCGAGCTCACGAGCCAGCTTCTCGTCAATTGGCCGGGCTTGAGGATCGGTGTTGTAGGGACTGTATCGTTGCGCTTCGCGCTCGAGCTTTTCGAGCTTGCTCCGCAGATTGTCCAGATAGATCTCGGTCACGTGAATCTGTGCCTGAACCAACTCGATGCGCCGGTCGCGCAACGCTTCAATTTCATTTACTGAGAGATAAGTGCTTAAGAGCACTTTGTCGCGCAGCGCATCTTTCTCACGCTGACGCTGGGCAAGTTCTTCAGCTTCCCGTTTGGCTTTACGTGCCAGACGCTGCTCATCGGTCAGCGCGCCTTCAACCACTTCGAGCTCAACACCTTGTTCATTCAGAACGCTGTGCTGGTGCTCCGAGTACTGCGGTGGAATAAAGTCGCCATAGTGAGTGACGCCTTGATCATCAACCCACTTGTACACTTTCTCCGCCAGGACATTGCCCGCAACAAGCAGTGCTGCTGCGAGGAAAGCCAGTCTGGTTGTTGAAGCGCCCGATGTCATTGATTGCTCGACGTTCTGAATCCGCGAAAAGATAGTGATGAGATTATTGCATTTCGATCCGGACAGAATCGTGAAGTAGTTCGCATCGCAGGATTTTTGTTAAGTCTGCGCTGAGGGCGCTAAATGCCGTACTCCTTACGATATTCTTTAACTAAATCAAGCATTTTCCGGTTTCCACCCTGCAAATCGAGCCACTCAATCAGGTCCGCCAGCTGAATAATGCTGGCAACCTCCACGCCCAGACTTTCCGACACTTCCTGCACGGCAGATAGTGCGCCGGTCCCTCGTTCCTGCCGGTCCAAAGCAATCAGGATCCCTGCAGGCTCAGCACCGGCTGCGCGAATAATCTCGACCGATTCGCGAATGGCAGTGCCCGCGGTGATGACGTCATCAACAATCAATACTTTGCCTTTGAGTGGCGCGCCGACAATCGTGCCGCCTTCACCGTGTGCTTTAGCTTCTTTACGATTAAAAGCGAACGGGACATCCCGGCCGTGTTCGTCGGCGAGCGATGCGGCTGCGAGCGTCACCAGAGGAATGCCTTTATAGGCCGGCCCGAACAACATATCGAATTCGATGCCTGAGACAGTGGCCGCAACCGCGTAATAACGACCCAGTTGGGCTGCTGCCTGACCGGTGTTAAACAACCCGGAGTTGAAAAAATACGGACTGATTCGCCCGGATTTGAGTTCGAACTCGCCCAGCTTTAACACGCCGACTTCCATTGCGAGTTCAATAAACTCTGCTTTGTAGTTATCCATTGCTAACCGTAAACCTTGTTTTGACGGGTCATTGACCGCTGTCGTCTGCACGCGTTCTGGTAGAGTAGTGCCGTTGTCAGCGCCCGTTGTTGAAAAAAGTATGCGAATAATAACTCTTAACGCGAATGGAATTCGTGCCGCAGCCCGTAAGGGGTTCTATCAATGGTTGCCGCGGCAAAAAGCTGACGTCATTTGCATTCAGGAAACCAAAGCGCAGGCGCATCAACTTGAGGCGCCTGAGTTTCACCCGCGCAATTATCATTGCTTTTACGAAGATGCTGAGAAGAAAGGCTACAGCGGTGTTGCGATCTATAGCCGCGCTGAGCCTGATGACGTGATTCGTGGCTTCGGCTCGAAGGAATTTGATGCTGAAGGACGTCAGATTGAAGCCCGCTTCGGTGATCTGAGTGTCATTTCTGTCTATATGCCGTCCGGTTCGTCGAGCGAAGAGCGTCAGGCAGCAAAGTTTCGCTATCTGGATCAATTCATGGGGTATCTGCAAAAGATAAAGAAAGACGGGCGTCGCTACGTGATCTGTGGCGACTGGAATATCGCCCATCGGGAAATTGATCTTAAAAACTGGCGTGGCAACAAAAAGAATTCAGGGTTCCTGCCTGAAGAACGCGCGTGGCTGGACGATGTCTTCGATCGTGAAGGTTTTGTCGATGCATTCCGCGAAGTGTGCGACAAACCCGATCAATACACGTGGTGGTCCAATCGCGGGCAGGCCTGGGCGAACAATGTCGGTTGGCGCATTGATTATCAGGTTGTCTCGGAAGCGCTTCGGGGTCGTGCTTCCAAAGCCAGAATCTACAAAGACAAGCGGTTCTCCGACCATGCGCCGTTGATCATGGATTACGACATTGACTGAACCTGCTGCAGGTTCGAGCAATGCTGCGCCGGGCTGGCTTGCCGCCGTTCGGGTTTATAAACACCCCCGGGTTGCCGCCATGCTGTTGCTTGGCTTCTCGGCAGGGCTGCCGTTCTCGTTGGTTGCCGGGACACTCACTGCCTGGCTGGCGACCAGCGATGCAAGCATGTCTGACATCGGCATGTTCGCCTGGGTGGGCTTACTGTACTCGTTGAAGTTTGTGTGGGCACCGCTTGTCGACAGAGCGCCGTTGCCCATTCTGAGTGCCTGGCTCGGGCGCCGTCGCAGCTGGATGTTGCTGTCACAGATCGTCGTTGCTGCCGCTCTGTATGCGCTGGCTTCTCGCCATCCTGAAGACGGGCTGGCTGCCATTGCCTGGCTATCGGTATTGGTTGCGTTTGCCTCTGCTACTCAGGACATCGTTATCGATGCTTACCGGATTGAGGCTGTCGAGCAGCGCGTGCAGGGCGCGATGGCTGCCGCCTATCAGCTCGGTTACCGCATTGCGTTGCTGGTCGCAGTTGCGGGCGCGCTGTATTTGGCCGACCTTGCGTCCTGGCAGATTGCGTATCAGGTCATGGCCGCTTTGATGTTGGTGGGAGTCGTCACAACTTTGGTCATCGCCGAGCCGGAATCGCGCAGTCAGCCCCGGGCGACGCAAGGTGTCGTCGCCTGGTTGGACGATGCCGTTATTGGCCCGTTCCGGGAGTTCTTTCAGCGTCATGGCACAAAGGCGCTGGTGCTGCTGCTGTTTATCGGGCTGTACCGTTTCAGCGATCTGGTGCTCGGCGTGATGGCGAACCCGTTTTACATTGATATCGGTTTTTCGCTGTCTGAAATAGCCACCATTACTAAGGTGTTCGGATTTGCAGTAACGATGATCGGAGCGGCGTTAGGTGGCGTTTCGGTGGCTCGTCTTGGTGTCAATCGCCCGCTGGTGTGGGGCGCGTTTATGCTGGCACTAACCAATTTGTGTTTTGCCGGGCTCGCCATCAACGGCAGTCCCGATGTTAGTTATCTGATGCTGACAATCAGTGCGGACAACTTTGCGGCCGGCTTTACCGGAACGGTGTTTATTGCGTATCTGTCAGGTCTGACGAGTGTCGCTTACACCGCCACTCAGTATGCGTTGTTCTCGTCGATGATGAATTTTGTCGGTAAGTTGATCAGCGGATTTTCCGGTCAGATTGTGGAAGCGACAGACTGGGTGACATTTTTTGTTTATGCGGCTTGCATGGGTATTCCGGCAATCGTCCTGTCTTTCTGGGTGACGCAGAATTCTTCGGATGAGAAGTCATGAAGTGGTGGCAGATCGCAAACAGTAAGGATTTGGCCGATGACTCGGCGCTGGGCTTTAAGGTCGGCGATGCTGAATGGCCGGTAAAAGGGCTTGTTGTGCGGCAGCGGGGCGTCGTTTATGCCTGGGTTAACTCCTGCCCTCATGCCGGACACGCGCTGAATTACGGGCCCGATGATTTTATGACGCCAGATGGCCGCTACGTTCGGTGCTCGTCCCACGGGGCGCGATTCGAACCAGACAGCGGCCTGTGTGTATTTGGTCCGTGCCCCGGGCAATCGCTGCAATCGCTGAAATGCACCGAAGAGAATGGTGTCATCAGCGTGCTTGCGCCTGAGAGCCAGCGTCAGTTGTAGTTGTCGGCTCGCAAAGACTCGGGCGTTATCACACTCAACCAGTCTTCCGAAGGATCGTCTTCTTGTTCGATCAGATTCAGCGAGTCGTCGAGAGTTAATGTGACGTGATGACTCGGGTCCGGGTGGTCTTCATTGCTGATATCGACCGACCCGGACCAATCTTCCGGTGCGGCCGCGGGACTCGCTTTTTGTGCAATCCAGCCACGGAAATCGAGTTCTTCAATCGTGCCGTCGAAGTGCTGAATTTCGATTGAGGCATCCTCAATATCAACGGCGACAACTTCAAACAGGCCGGTAGGTTTGCATTGGTACCACTGACCAACTTCAGGTAGCGCTATCCCATGTCGGTGACCTCGCTGTGCTGAGCCTCTTGGCGGGCTCTTTCGCGCGACAAACATGGATTGTTTGTCGTTAATTCTTTATACGCCTTTTGCCGGGTCAGGTATAGCTAGCTTGTTTTTCGGTAGACCGCTTCCCAGATCTCATGACCTAACTTGACGCCGCGGTTCTCGAACCGGGTTGCAGGGCGCCAGGGTATCGCCTCCTGAGACTCCTGAAATTGCTGATGTTCCTGCATGACTTCCTGAATGTGCTCCGCGTATGGTGGCCAGTCGGTCGCGACATGAAAACTTCCGCCGCTTTGCAGCTTGCTGCTTAGCATCGTGATGAAATGCGCCTGAACGATGCGTCGCTTGTGATGTTTCTTCTTGTGCCACGGGTCGGGAAAAAACAGCTGTACCGTGTCGATGCTTGAGTCGGGCAGTTGGTCCCGCAGTACTTCAATCGCATCGTGACAAATGACTCGCAGATTAGTCAGTCCCGCCTGATCGGCTTCAAGCATGCAACGGCCGACGCCGGGTTCATGCACTTCGATACCGATGAAATCTTGTTCAGGGTAGCGTGCGGCGGTTTCGACCAATGACGTTCCGGAGCCGAAACCGATCTCCAGTGTGCGTGGCACATCCCTGCCAAACACGGCGGCCAGATCCACGGGCGTTTGGCTAAAGTCGATGCCGTACGTTTTCCACAGTTCTGCAAAGGCGCGTTTCTGACCTTCAGTCATTCGGCCGGTGCGCTGCACGAAGCTGCGCACCGGGCGTTTTCGATAGGAGTCGTTCGCTTTTGAATGAGCCATCGTGACTTACTGACTGTGCGTTTGCTCAAACGCCGAACTGGCAGTGCGTACGATTTGCCAGGCCGCATCCTGATCGGCAAAACCTGAGGAAGCCATCTTTCCGGCGCCCTTATAGCTGGTAAACCAGATCTCAATAATTTCGGTGACGCCGGGATATCTGGCATCGAGCTCCTGCAGATTACGCACGTCACTGAGCGGACCGGTTTCAGGCACTGCGATGATCTTGTCATCCTGTTCGCCACCGTCGGTTAGTTTGAGGATGCCGACAGGGATCGCCGAAACAACACTCGCCCGCGGACTGGCACTGCCGAGCACGATGACGTCCAGTGGGTCGCCGTCACCACCGGCGGACTTCGGCAGAAGCGTTCTGGGTACCATGCCGTAGTTGCCGGGGTAGGGCAGATACTGAATTACCCTGAGTTTGCCGTTCTTGCGGTCCCACTTTAGGCCTTTGCCCGATTTTTTCGCTTCCCACTTTTGCTGGGTGCCGGCGGGAATCTCGATGACAACATTGATCCGGTCCGGGTCAGGCACAGCGGGATAGTCAAACAGCAGGTTGCTGTCGGTGACGATCTCATCGACGTTATCGGTGGGAATGTTGTCGGCACAGGCAGATAGTGCTGCGAGACAAAATGTAAGCGCCAGTATTCTCATGAAGGGGCCTGTATCATCAGCAAACGCTGATATTCGAAAGTTTGCGGGCGTTCCGCCCGATTTGCAGCGAATGAAAATAGCATTCTCAGGGACAGACTTCAGCCGTTTGGCGATGCATTATGTCGACCCGATGCCCGAGCCAGTGAGTCTGTCGCGACGAAATCTTGCGTTCAGCTCGTCTGATTATGTGATGAATTTGTTAAATTTCTGCGATTTTTCCGTTACATTGGCTGCTCCGTCGACTTGGGGACGGGCTTAAATTCTCTATTCAATGCCCTGGCAGGATATTTTCATGCTTGAAGAACTTTCTACGTTTGGCTCAGACGCGCCGTTGTCTATTCCTGAGCTGCTGCTCAATCTCGTTATCGCCGTTATTCTGTCGATGATCGTCCGCTGGCACTTCCGGCGGTTCGGTTCGACGTTGTCTAATCGCGACGAGTTTGCACAGGTGTTTCCTTTTGTGAGCCTGACCGTGGTGCTGATCATCATGGTTGTGAAATCCTCTTTGGCACTGTCGCTTGGTTTGGTCGGTGCGTTGTCGATCGTGCGTTTTCGTACGCCGATTAAAGAGCCCGAGGAACTGGCGTACCTGTTTATATCCATTGCGATCGGCCTTGGTCTCGGCGCTGCTCAGACCGTTCCGACAGTCATTGCCACGCTGTTTATTCTCGGCGCGATGGCGGCATTGAAATGGGTGCGACAGGGCGACGAGGGACGGCAGTTGTTTTTGTCGCTCGACTGGGAAGGTGACGATGCCGTCAAGCAAGGCAAGCTTGATGAAATCAATAAAGTTATCGTCAGCCACGCCTCACGCGGCGATCTGCGACGTTACGACGTTCGTGAATCCATGCTGTCAGCCACGTATCTTGTTGATCTGCGTGACGACCAGTCACTTAGCGGTTTGATTGACGCACTTCGTCAGGCGTTCCCCGACATCAGCGTTACGTTCATCGATCAGAATCATCTGCCTAGCGTCTGATGCAGTTAGAAGGCGGCAAACCCACCACCCGTGGCTTTCGTTTTCCGCGGGCATCGATCGTACTGGGAATCGGCGTGCCGGTTCTGCTGGTGGCGGCCTACTTTATCGAGGCACTGAATAACCCGAAGCTCCTTTCAACGGGTTACCTGAAGGCTGAGTATGGCCCGGTCATTCTGTTTCCCTGGGAGTTAGGCCACGATGCGTTTGATGCGGGCCCCGGGCTCGTTACAGGCAGCTTGCGCGCTGTGCCGAACTGGCTTGAGGGGCTCAGTAGCGACCAGGACATTCCTGAATTCGTGCTGGATGTGAAATACCGCGACATGCGGAAAATTTACAAGCAGCGTGATGATGCACTGATGCGCGGACGCATCGTGCAGGATGCAGACTCCTTTGTTAAAGCAAAGATTCGCGGGCGGTCAGGCAATACACCCGCCAAGATTCGTTTGAAGGGTGACTTTACGGATCATGTTCGCGGCAACAAATGGTCGTTTCGTGTTCACATTCGCAAGGGCGAAACCTTTCTGGGCATGCGACGCTTCTCGGTACAGAACCCCTCCGTTCGCGGCTATCACTCTGAGAATCTGTACTTTCATGTGCTGAAAGACTATGGCGTTCTGACGCCGCGTTACCTGTACGTGAACATGATGTTGAACGGCGAAGACATCGGCATCATGGCGCTTGAAGAGCACTTTTCGAAAGAGTTACTTGAATCGCAGTCGCGGCGTGAAGGCGTGATCGTCCGCTACGATGAGAATCGTGTTTTTGCGTCCTTCGACGGTCCGAACCGCAACGGCTTTGGAGGTATCTACGACGATTACCGCAATGCTGCTGCTGACGTGTTTCAAGGCGGTAAGGTGGCTCAGTCACCCATACAGTCGGGCCAGGCGGCTTTTGCCACAGGGATGCTGCGAGCCTTTGCCGAGGGGACGGTTGCTGCTTCGGACATCTTTGATGTAGATACGATGGGTGCTTACCTCGCTGTCAGCGAAGTCATGGGTGCCTTTCATGCAACCCGTTGGCATAACCAGCGGTTCTACATGAATCCTATTACGCTGAAGATGGAACCCATCGCTTACGATGCGAGCCTGAAGCAGCGCGAGTCGGGCGAGGTTTATATTTCTGCGAAAGAAGCGGTCGTGCAGCAGATGTTGCAGGACCCGAAGATTTTTGCCCGCTACAAAGAAGTGTTGACTGAGCTGACGGCCAGAGTCGCATCCGGCGAGCTCATTGAAAAGCTGCGTCAGGAAGAAGACAGGCTGCTCGAAATACTGCACAGCGAGTACGTGTTTTTGCCGCGTTATCCGATGGATGAGATTACGCTGCGTAGTGCGTTTCTGGCTGGCTTGTCGGACGCCGAGCTGAAGGCGGCCAACTATCCGGTGGGTACGCCGGAGCGTATCTCCGGGTTTTACCGTGCAGCTGCGCGGGTGTATCGCGTTGAAGAAGACGGTCAGCTCTGGCTCGAGTTGCAGTCCGCTGTGCCGTATCCGGTATCTGTCGACTCGGTCGAGATTGACGGGATGACCTACGACTTGCCGGGGCTTCCGGTTGCTCTGGCGGCCCGTGAGCTGGACGAGGTCTCACCGATTACAAGGATCGCGCTTCCGCCAATTGCGGCGGGCGCAAACCTGACAGTTTCGGGTACCGAGAAAGACCGCCGGTTTAGTCTCGAAGCGGTTGATCAGTCGCCGCGCATGGCGCGCAATCCGATACCTGTGACACCTTTGGCAGAACTGCTGCAGGCATTGCCGTTTCTGACGCTGGATGCGTCCAGCCGAACCGTTTCAGTGGCGCCCGGGGACTGGTCCGTGCCGCAGCTGATCGGGTTGCCGGAAGGCTACTCGCTGAAAGCAGGGCCCGGCACCACGCTGCGATTTGCCAGTGATGCAGCGTTGATTGTTCGCGGCAATGTGTTTTTTGAAGGCACACCTGAGCAGCCCGTGCGGATGCTGGCTCAGCCGGGTGTGGAAAGCTGGCTTGGCTTTGCAGCGTTTTCGGCGGATGAAAGATCCCGCTGGAGTAACGTGTTGGTCCAGGATACCCGCGGGGTGGAGCTGGGTAGCTGGAAGCTGATGGGAGGCACGAACTTCTATAAGAACCCGGTCGATATTTTCGACACGTCGATCCTGCATCACAAAGGTGAGGACGGTCTGAACATCATCAGCACAGACTTCACTGTTAATAATCTGCAAATTATCGACACACTGTCTGACGGTTTCGACTGCGATTTTTGCACCGGCAAAGTAAACGGCGGCTTGTTTGAGACCATTGGTACCGCCGGTGGCGGCGACGCCATTGACGTCAGCACCAGCCGTATCAGTGTCGATGGCACCCGGTTTGTGAACGTAGATGACAAAGCGGTTTCGGTCGGTGAGGCGAGCCAGGTTTCGGCAACCCGTCTGCAGATCGAGTCATCCGGAACGGGTGCCGCGGCAAAGGATGGCTCGCGGCTGGATATTTCTGACTCGCGAATCAGCGACTCGCGCATTTCTGCGTTGATGGCTTATATCAAGAAGCCTGAGTTTGGCACAGCACGGGTCATTGCCCGTGACCTGGACTTGTCGGGCAACCGCGAGGTTGCGGTCGTGCAAATCGGCAGCGAGGTCAGTCTGGACGGCGAGGCTTTTGAGCCGGCGGATATTGACGTTGACGAGTTGTATGACACGGTCATGCGCCCCGGTTTACGTCGCCCGAAACCTGAGGTGAAGAAGTAATGCAGGTCCCTAAAGAGTCACGTCAGGAAATTAAGTTTGTCACGAATCTGCGTGATGCCGATGTTGTGCATCAGTGGCTCAGGCTGCACCCGCTGGGGTTCAGCGAAGCGTTCCCGGTTCGGACCGTGCACAACATATATTTTGATACGTTCGAGTATTCGGCGTACGCCGAGAACCTGGCGGGTGTGAGCGATCGCACCAAGGTTCGGTATCGGTGGTATGGCGACAGTCTTTTGCCTGCTCCCGGGAAGCTCGAGATCAAACAAAAGCGCAACCAGTACGGCTGGAAGCTGCTCTACAAGGTGCCCGATCTTGCTGTTGATGAGAGCACCACATGGACCGAGATCCGTGCAGCAATCTCGTCGCAGCTGGATCACGAGGGCCAACTTTGGCTGCAGCAGAACCCATGGGCTGTCATGATCAATCACTACCGCCGCTACTACTATCTGAGTGCCTGCGGTCGCGTCCGGATTACGCTGGATTTTGATCAGATGGTTTGGGATCAGCGCAAAGGACCGCGCCCGAACGTGCGTCTGAAAGCGAATTTGCCGGAAACCATCGTCGTTGAGTGCAAGTTTGACCGTGCCGAGCGCGGGCTGGCAACGCAGGTGTTAAACGGCTTGCCGATTCGGGTGGCGCGCCATTCCAAATACATGAATGCTGTCAGCGCTATCGTCTGATTGTTCGCTGGCCAGAGACACAAAAAAACCGCCTTTCGGCGGTTTTTTTGTGTCCGTTAATCGGGCTTATCCCGAGAAGACCGGCTTAAAGTCGTTAATAAAGTCTTTCAACGATTTCGGATCACGTTTTAAGAGCGACTTAATGGTGTCGGTTTTGAACTCGAGTCCGCCCTCGCCGATTTCCTCGAACAGTTCGCAGACAGCGTCGAGATGCCATTCGCTGCTGACGAACGGCCGCAATGTCTCGCGATAGCTGGCCATGTCGACGTTCACGTATTCGATGGTTTCGCCCAGCACTTCCGAGAACTGTGCAGCGGCATCGTGGAACGAGAGCAGCTCAGGCCCTGTGACCTCATAGCTTTGGTTCTCATGACCCGGTTCGCTGAGCACCAGTGCCATAACAGCACCGATGTCGCGCGTATCGCTCATGCCGGCCTTGCCGTCGCCCATCGGCAGGAAAAACTTTTTCTGGGCTTTAATGGTGGGTGAATTCGCCAGGAAGTTTTGCATGAAGAAGTTCGGGCGCACGAAGGTATATGCAATACCTGAAGCTTCAATGTACTTTTCGGAGTCATCATGAACGCGCGGGATTTTGCCGGTCGCTTCCGGGCAAGCTTCCATTGATGACAGTTTCACCAGATGTTTAACACCGGCTGCAATAGCCAGGTCGACAAAACGTTTTTCCAGCTCAAGCTGTTCTTTGCCGTTCGGCAAAATCATCAGCGCCTTCTCGCAACCCTGGAGTGCGTTTTTCACGTCTTCTTCATTGGTAACGTCACCGATGACGACCTCGATTCCGGCATCCCGCAGCGGGCCCGCTTTCTCTTCATTACGCACCAATGCACGCAGAGGCAGGTTTTTCTCTGCCAGCAGCTTTGCAGCCTGACTGCCGGTTTTACCAGTAACGCCGGTAAGCAAAATCATTGTTGTTCTCCTTAAGTCTTCTATTCTTTTTGACCCGCCAGCCCGGCTCGGGGAGTGTCCGCGGAGGTTTGCATGGTCAGTGGGGCACGTAGTCTACATGATCGGGAAATTCAGTAAATGGCTGCGCTAAACGGCTGAGTAGTGTGCCGGCAGGTGAATATGCGATGATCACGTTTTGTGTAGCAGCGGATAGTTCATGGGTAAGCTAGAACAAGCAGTGTTGGATTGGATAGCAGAGCAGACGGGCTCTGCCGAGTTGGCTGCCCAGATCGCAGCCGCTACCGAGAGCAAGCGCGACTTCATGGGTACCGGGCTGTTCCTGTATCTGAGTGTTCCTGACGACCTGCCGGCATTGCCGCCGAATGTGAAGCCCGTTTGCCCTCATATCAGCAGCCCTATGCTGATGGATGGTGCCGGTGTCAGCCTGTTTCTGAAGGGCGGGCGGCTGCATTATCTTGAGATTTATTCGCGCGGTGGATTCATGCCCGAAACCCTTGAAGACTGGGTTTTTGAGGAAAAAAGTCCCTGATCCGGGGCGTTTTGCGTCGTGGCCGGCATTTTGCCGGATTGACTGCTGCAAACCGTTGTGTATGCTCAGTTTCGCGTAATGCTGCCGGGGGACGGCAAGGTTCCGCGACTGTGGTCACAGAACCTCATCTCATAAGCGTCTATGATCCTTAGTCTTTTCTAATCGATCGATTAGAAACTGGTCCCATACTTTGGTGGATTATTTGATTTACAGCATCTGTTGATGGTTCGGCAGAGCAAACTGGATAGAGCAAACAGCGTGAGCGGTACCTATATTCTTGGGCTTTCAGCCTACTACCACGATAGTGCAGCGGCATTGATTCACGACGGCAACATTGTTGCAGCCGTGCAGCAAGAACGCTTCACCCGTAAGAAGCATGATCCCGGCTTTCCGGCAGAGGCGATTGAATATTGTCTTGAAGAAGCGGGCATTAAGCTGACCGATGGCGATCATGTGATTTTTTACGACAAGCCTCTGGTGAAGTTTGAGCGTTTGCTGGAGACCTATCTTGCGTATGCGCCAAAAGGATTTCGTTCTTTCATCGCCGCGATGCCGGTTTGGCTGAAAGAGAAGCTCTATTTGAAGACCACGCTGAAGCGCGAGCTCGCCAAGCTTGGCAACTGCAAACAGAATGAATTGCCGGACCTGATGTTTGCCGAACACCATCAGTCGCATGCTGCGTCCGCCTTCTTTTTCAGTCCGTACGAGAAAGCCGTTGTGCTATGTCTGGATGGCGTTGGCGAGTGGGCAACGACATCAGCCTGGATGGGTGAAGGGAATCGGCTGAAACCATTGTGGGAAATCGACTTTCCGCATTCGTTGGGCCTGCTGTATTCGGCCTTTACCTATTTCACCGGGTTCAAGGTGAATTCCGGTGAGTACAAGTTGATGGGCCTCGCTCCCTACGGCGAGCCCAAGTACGTCGATTTGATTCTGGACAATCTGCTCGACCTGAAAGAAGACGGCACCTTCCGTCTT
Source organism: uncultured Chromatiaceae bacterium (assembly GCA_964384295.1). GTDB lineage: Bacteria > Pseudomonadota > Gammaproteobacteria > Steroidobacterales > JABIQA01. Next base: position 5,060 of record CAYLLI010000010.1, on the reverse strand, counting down.
GATATGTCCTACTTTAACTATTGCACCGGCCTGACGATGACCAACGACAAGTTTGCAGACTTGTTCGGTGGTCCGGCGCGCACTGCCGAAACCGAGATCACCCAGCGAGAGATGGATCTGGCGGCCTCCATTCAGAAGGTGACCGAGATTGTGGTCATGCGTCTCGCGAAGACGTTGCACAAAGAAACCGGAGCCGATTATCTGTGTCTGGCCGGCGGTGTAGCGCTTAACTGTGTATCGAACGGTATTGTGCTGCGCGACGGGCCTTTCAAAGATATCTGGATTCAGCCCGCTGCCGGTGATGCCGGTGGTGCTCTGGGTGCTGCAGCGGTGGTTTGGCATCACTACAAAGATGGCCCCCGTTCCGTCGACAACACCAGCGACCTGATGGAAGGTTCGTATCTCGGTCCTAAGTTCACTGATGACGGCATTAAAGCCGAGCTTGATGCCTACGGCGCTGTCTATCAGCGTCTGGATGATGCGGAGCTGTTTCAGCGGGTAGCTGAAATTCTCGCCGACGAGAACGTGGTCGGCATGGCGCAGGGCCGCATGGAGTTTGGCCCTAGAGCATTGGGCGGACGCTCCATCATTGGCGATCCGCGCAGTCCGAAGATGCAGTCGGTCATGAACCTGAAGATCAAATACCGGGAGTCTTTCCGGCCGTTTGCGCCGGCAGTGCTGGCCGAGAGGGTTTCCGATTATTTCATCCAGGATCGCCCCAGCCCGTATATGCTCATTGTGGCTCCGGTGGTTGAGGAGCAACGCATTGAAATGACCGAAGAGCAGAATGCGCTGTTCGGTATCGAGAAGCTGAACGTGCCCCGTTCCAAGCTTCCGGCGATTACTCACGTTGATTACTCGGCGCGAATTCAGACGGTTCACAAAGAAACCAACCCGTACTTTTACAACGTGCTTACCGAATTCAACAAGAAAACGGACTGCGGTGTCTTGGTGAACACATCGTTTAATGTTCGCGGTGAGCCGATCGTTATGACGGCAGATGATGCGTATCGTTGTTTCATGCGCACTGAGATGGATTATCTGATTATCGATAACTTCCTGTTGGCAAAGACTGACCAGCCGAAGTGGGAAGGCACGGATGATTGGAAAGATGAGTTTGAGTTGGACTAATGGCTATGCATGAGATTCCAGAGCTGGATAAGAAGGGGTTACGCGAATTCGGCGTAACGACCGGACTGATCATCATCGGACTGTTCGGGCTTTTCTTTCCGTGGCTTTTTTCCGGTATTACGCTGTTACACAGCTACGATTTCTGGGGTGCGCTGAACCCTTCAGTCACCGCGCTGCGCTGGCCGTTTATGCTCGGCGGCGTGCTGATCGTGTGGGGACTGATCGCGCCAATGAGCCTGCAAGGCGTGCACCGTGGCTGGATGAAATTTGGTTTGTTCATGAGCAGCATCATGACGCCGTTAATTATGGGTATCGTCTTTTATCTGGTGTTTGCGCCGGTGGGATTGCTGATGCGACTGATGGGTAAGGATTCCATGGCCCGCAAGCTTGACGATGATGTGGACACCTACCGTGTGAAGTCGAAAGACAATCCGGTGAAAAACTTGGAGAAGCCGTTCTGATGATGGACTTAATGAGAGATTTGTGGGACTTCATGAAGGAACGGAAGAAGTTCTGGCTGGCACCCATTATTCTGGTGATGCTGCTGCTGGGTGTCTTGATTGTCGTAGCTCAGGGCTCTGCGGTCGCTCCGTTCATTTACACGTTGTTCTGATCACGTTCGGATTCGCAGGCGAGCGCGTAAGCCATTCTGCGGATTCCGGTGGTTAATTTGTGCACCCCTGCCGCCCCCCGGCGACAGGGGTGCTATTATTTCGGCACTCAGTATTCGCATCATCCGGAGTAAACAGCATGACCAAGTACGGCAAACTTAATCTTCTCGGAATCCTGGCGGTTCCCGTGGTTGCGGTGCTGTCCAGTCTGATTGTGTTTCCCGGCCGAATGGATGCTGCCGGAGCTATCTTCGGTTTGAACCTGTTCGTTCTGCTGATCGCCGGATTGTTTAGCTGGCTGATGCTGCGGAAGGCCAACAACGATGCGTCTTCCTGGTTGGCGATTTCACCCACTCTGGTGCCTGCCGCGTTCACCATCGGCTGGTACCTGTGGCGTTTGATCTCTCCCGCTCAGGTCGGCCCCGGGGCGGAGTACATTGCTGCGCCTCAGTATCACGTGATGGCTGTCATCGCGATGGCGCTGGTTGCTTTCATTCTGGGCTTCTTTGTCCGCTCCCGCTAAGCTCAGGTTCGCCTGCGAGCCTGTTGCTGTTTCAGGCAGAGTTAATTCCCGAGTTCGATAGTGTCCCCGTTGCCCGCTGCAGCCTCGTATGCTCCTTATTATGAGGTGACCGGCCAGCCGCACATTGTGGTTGACGGTAAGGCGCAGGATGGCACGACACTCACGCTGTCTCATTGGCCCTGGAACAACACGCCTGAGGTTTTGCGACGGGATACCTCAACGGATATTGCTTTCGCGTATCTCCATGAGCCGTCACTGCATCAGGACGTCAGTCCCGTCACCAACAGTCATTACGATGAAGACGGATTGCTCAGCATGTTTGCGCTGATTGATCCTGAGCTAGCTCGCGAACATGAGAATCTGTGCATCGCGACGTCTTATGCCACTGATTTCTGGCGCTGCACGGATGAGTCGGCAGCCAAACTGGCCTGCGTGCTGGGTTTCTGGTCGGATGCTGAGTTATCTCCGCTCGGGGCAGAGTTGTTTGCGTTGCCATTGCGTGAGCGAATTGTTGCCCAGTATCGCGGCATGCTCGATGCGATTGACGGCATCCTGACCGGTTCGCCCGACGAGTCGCAATGGCGCGCCGAGTTTGTGTTTTGGCAGACAAGTCGCGAGCAGGTTGCCGCCGGAAAGGTGGCTATCGAAGAGCATGCTGAGCTTGATCTTGCGATTGTTCAAATACCTGCTGATTTCGTCGATTACACGATCTGCCGATATCTGCAGCGCTGGTCGTTGCCGGTTCATCCGTTCGCAGTTTTCGAGCAGACCAACTGCTCCAGAGTGCTCTGGGTTCATGGCGGCCGTATCTGGTTTCAGTACCGTTATGAGAGCTGGGTTCAGATTGCGAGTTTCCGGCCGCAGCCGCGCGTTGATCTGGAGCCGTTAGCCCTTCGCCTGACTGAACTTGAGCCCGGGTCCGCCCGTTGGCAGTTTGAGGGTGTGCATGAAGTCGCGGCACAGCTTGCCACAGAATCCTCGCGTGAGACCGGGCTGTCGTCTGCCACTGTTATCGCCGAGTTAACGGCATTTCTCCGCTCAGCACCACCAGCCTGGGACCCTTATGGTGAGCCTCCGGAGTGGTCCTGAAACCATGCCTGCCGACCGACCTGCAAGCATCGCATTTCATCTCGCTATTCCCGTCAGCGACCTTGCGAACGCGCGCTGGTTTTATGGCGAGTTGCTGGGCTGTCCCGAGGGTCGTTCAAGCGATCGCTGGATTGACTACAATTTCTTCGGCCATCAACTGGTGTGCCACTGTACCGACAGTGCGATAGCCCTCGCGAGAAACGATGTTGACGGCGATGCCGTGCCGGTGCCGCATTTCGGCGCCGTTCTGGATTTGCCGGCGTGGCGCAGGTTGGCTGACCGGCTTCAAACCGCCGGGTATCCGTTTGCACTCGAACCACGGCTGCGGTTTGAGGGTGAAACGGGAGAGCAGGGCACCTTCTTTATCTATGATCCGTTTGGCAATGCGATCGAGTTCAAGGGGTTTGCTGACGCGGATCAGCTGTTTGCAACGTCCGATTAGTCGTTAGTTGTGCTCGCAGGTGTTTTTGAGGCTTACAGTGCTGCACTGAACTTCCGGTGCTCCTTCGGTGACAATGTTAAAAGCTGTCGCTGTCCGTATTGCGTGTGGAAAGAGTGCCGCTAAGGCGGTAGCATTCGCTGCCGTTATGGATGCAGCAGTCGCGTCTGCAGAGGTTCTTTCCTCCTGCAGAGCGGGCAAGGTGCAACACCGCAGTGTTTGGGCTGCGCTAACCCGGAATCTTGATGAATACAGTAAATATTGAATACTTCGCAATTCTGCGGGAACAGGCCGGCATGAGCGGCGAGGCGATCGATACGGAAGCCGAGACGGCCGCGGGGCTGTTTGCCGAGCTCCAGCAAAAGCACGGTTTTGCTGATCCGAAGAACTTTAAGCTGGCGATCAATGATGAGTTTGTCGAATGGGATACGGCGATCAGCGACGGCGACCAGATTGTTTTCATTCCGCCGGTAGCCGGAGGTTGATGTGTTTGATCTGACTGAAACGCCGATTTCGGCAGCGGCCCTCACTGAACAACTGCGTGATGACACTTGTGGTGGTTTTGTAAGCTTCGAGGGTTGGGTGCGTAACCATAACGAAGGTCAGCAGGTACTGCGGCTTGAATATGAAGCCTATAAGGCTCTTGCGCTAAAAGAAGGCGAGAAGATTCTTGCTGAGGCGCGTGAGAAGTTTCCGGTGGCGCATATCGTCTGCGTTCACCGGGTCGGCGAACTGGCAATCCGGGATATGGCCGTTTGGGTAGGTGTCAGCGCAGGCCATCGTGGCGAGGCGTTCGATGCCTGTCGCTATGTCATTGACGAGGTGAAGCTCAGAGTTCCGATCTGGAAAAAAGAGTACTACACCGACGGTGATTCAGGCTGGGTGAACTGTGAAGCCTGTGCTGCCGCTGGACATGACCACGCACACGACCATTAAAGCTTTTGGCTCAGGAGTGAATCAGCGCTCGTTGCGTTCGCGGTCGATCAATTCATCCGCGACGTCCAGAATCTGATCAAAATCACGCAGTTCCGGGCCTACCGTGGCGTACTTGCCGTTAATGATAAGTACCGGCACAGAGCGAATCTGATAGCGCTGCGTCCAGTTTTTCGCCTGCTGCAGCTTGCCGTTCACAGAGAATGAGCGGTACGCCTTGTCGAAATCTTCCGCACTGACGTCATAACGTTCAACGACAAAATCGCGTTGCGCCGATTCCGACGCAAGCATCTTGCGGTCGGTATGAATCGCCTGAAAGATATCGCCGTGAGCT
>CAYLLI010000009.1:23011-28149 GCA_964384295.1 uncultured Chromatiaceae bacterium | reverse complement strand
TGCTCCAGCACGAGGAGATCCGCACGCTGATCCAGGCGATGCGCTGCGGCATCGGCGCGGAGCTCGACCTCTCCAAGCTCCGCTACGGCAAGATCATCCTGATGACGGACGCCGATGTCGACGGCAGCCACATCCGCACGCTCCTCCTCACGTTCCTGTTCCGCCACATGCCGGAGCTGATCCGCAAGGGGCACGTGTTCATTGCGCAGCCGCCGTTGTACAAAGTGAAGCGCGGTAAGCAGGAGATGTACGTCAAAGACGACGCTGAACTGTTCAGCTATCTGATGAGTGTGGCGCTTGATGGTGCGGGCCTTCAGGTCAGCACCGATGCTCCGGCAATCACAGGTACTGCGCTGGAAACGCTGGCCCGGAATTACCAGGGGGTCATGGCGATTATTCAGCGCCTGAGCAGTCGCTACGATGCTCATGTGCTTCACACGTTGCTCGATATGCCGCGATTCGATTCGTCGCTATCGGGTGCCGCGCTGACTGACTGGATTGCCAAGTTTGAAGAGCTGGCAAACCAGGGTGTTGATGAGTCAGCGCCACGTTATTCCATTCAGCTTGATGAATCCGAGTCCGGTGATGCACATATTACTGTCAGCCGTTTAAGGCACGCGATAGAGAAGACCACCCGTATCTCACTGCGGTTTTTTGATTCCTCAGAATACAAAGCCATTGCTGAGTTGGGTGCAGAACTGTCCGGTTTGATTCAGCCGGGTGCTACCGTTGCCCGTGGCGAGAAGAGTTATCCTGTTGAAACGTTCGCAGAGGCGTTTGATTGGTTGCTTGGCGAGGCCCGGCGTGGTCAGCATATTCAGCGCTACAAAGGTCTCGGTGAAATGAATCCGGACCAGCTCTGGGAAACCACCGTGAATCCCGAGTCACGACGTTTGATGCAGGTACGGATTGAAGACGCGATGAGTGCTGATGATATCTTCAGCACATTGATGGGTGATCAGGTGGAGCCGCGTCGCGACTTTATCGAGTCCAATGCGCTGACCGCTTCCAATATCGATATCTAACCGGGTTAGCGCCCCGTTGGCGTCAGCTTACGGGTCTCTTCGTCGACCCAAAACCTCAGGGTTTCTGCGAGTTCCCGGGCATCGGTGCCCTGCGGGTTGACCGGCTCGCCGATAACAAATTCAACGTGCCCCGGGTAAATCGTCCAGCCCTGTTTCGGCCAGAAGTAACCCGCGTTGTGCGCTACCGGAAGTATGTCGACGTTGGCTTCCTGCGCCAACAGAATGCCAGAGATTCCCCAACGTTTTGTTTCGCCGGCGGGCACCCGCGTACCTTCCGGAAAAATCGTTACCCAGTCGCCGCCGGCCAGTCGCTTCTTGCCGGTTTCTATCACTTTGCTGACAGCATTCCTGCCGGCGCTGCGATCTATCGGGATCGCACCCAACGCAACCAGTGCCCAGCCAAAAAACGGTGCCCATAACAATTGCTGTTTCAGTACCCAGCACTGCTTCGGAAAAATAACCAGCTGGGCCAAAGTTTCTAAAGCCGACGAGTGTTTGACTAATGCAATGCGAGGTTCTTTGGTGATGCGTTCTTTGCCTTCAACGCTGAACGACAGTCCGACAATCGCACTCAATAATCCAAGCACAACGTGCGCCCACACAGAGGCAATGGTCCATGGCAGCTTTCTACTAAACAGCCTGCTGAGCAAAAGCGGGATGCCAAACAACACGATCAGCACACTCGAAATAACCACCCAGATCCAGGTTCGAATACCGGCAATCACTGGGTATCCCCCGCTGGGAACAGCCGCTCAACAGCACTCGCTAAATTTTCAAAAACCATTTTATTATCAATGATTTGTAATGAACCATCTTTGATTTTCTGCAGCGTTTTTGCGCCGTTACCGGTCAGCACCAGAACCGGTGTGCATCCCGCAGCAGCACCCGCTTCTAAATCCCTTAACGAGTCGCCGATGGCATACACGCCCGCAAGATCTTGTCCGGACAAACGGGCAACGTCGAAAAACATTCCGGGCTTTGGTTTTCTTCGGTTGGTTGCTTTCTCGGGTGTATCGGGGCAATGAATGACGTCGGCCAATTTTCCGCCGGCCGCTTCGACCGTCGCGATCATCTTGTTCGTGATGTCCTGGTAGGTTGCTTCCGAAAACAGTCCGCGACCAATTCCTGATTGGTTGGTGACAACGTAGATGTCGACGCCTTGTTGCGTGAGTGCCGCGATGGCCTCCGCACTGCCGGGAAGCACGTGCCACTCATCCGGTGACTTGATGTAGTCGGGGGAGTCGGCGTTGATCACGCCGTCCCGATCAAGAATGACAATACGTTTGTCGGTTGCCGTCATGGGGGTTCGGATCAGAGTCGTGACAGGTCTGCGACATCAAGGAACAGGCCTCTGACGCTTGCCAGTAGATTCAACCGGTTGGCCCGCACCGCTTCATCGTCGGTGTTCACCATGACACCGTCAAAAAACGCGTCCACCGGTTCTGACAGCGTCGTCAGCTGTTGCAACACGGCCACATAGTCGCGTTGCTGCACGGCCGCCTCATGACCGGGGCGCAGGCTTTCAACCGCCTTATACAGCGAGACTTCCTGCGATTCCGATAGCAACTCCTCACGTGGTGCTGCGATGTCTGTGTCGCTGGCTTTCAGGATATTGGCGATGCGCTTGTTGGATGCGGTCAGGTTCTCGGCGGCGGCTTCGTGCGAAAACCCTGCCACTGCTGCAAGTCGCTGATGGAAATCTACCGGCGATGCCGGCTGCCGTTGCCGCACGGCTTCGAACAGCTCGGGCGTCACTGCACCCCCCGTCAAAGTCGGGTTCTGCCCGTCCAGATAATAGGCCTTCAGTCTTTCGGTGATGAACTCAAACAGTTCCGCGCTCACGTCGCCTTTGGCTTCGACCGGCTGCAGAGCGAGTGCTATCTCAGTGCACTCTCGCAGATCAATATCAATGTTTGATTCAATCAGAATTCTTACGAGTCCGAGTGCTAATCGACGCAGTGCAAACGGGTCCTTGCTGCCGCTGGGTCGCTGACCCAGTGCAAAGATACCGGCGAGCGTGTCGAGCTTGTCGCTGATTGCCAATGCCTGGCCCACCGATGTTCCCGGCAGTGCGTCGCCGGCGAACCGTGGCAAATACTGTTCTTCAATCGCTTTAGCAACGGCTGCATCCTCGCCGTCGCGTGATGCGTAGTAGCAGCCCATAAGCCCCTGCAAATCCGGAAACTCGCCGACCATCTCGGTTAGCAAATCGGCCTTTGCCAGCAGTGCTGCGCGTTCGGCTACAGCGGCTTCTTCACCCAAATCGGCTGCGATTTCGACACACAGTGTCGCTACCCGGGCCGACTTCTCTGCCAGCGTGCCGAGGCCTTTCTGATACACCACCTGATCGAGCCCTGAGCACTTCTCAGCGAGACTGGTTTTCAGGTCCTGCTCCCAGAAAAAGGCCGCGTCCGACAAGCGCGGTTCAACTACTTTCTCATTACCCAGCCGGACCTGTTCGGGTTCGCGACTTTCGATGTTGCTGATCGTAATGAACTGGTTCGTCAAACTGTCATCAGCGTTATGGATTGGAAAATAGCGCTGGTGTTCCTGCAGTGTTGATACCAGCACTTCCTTGGGGAGACGCAAAAACGACTCATCGAAACTGCCGACAACCGGACTTGGCCATTCCACCAAAGCCGTCACTTCATCGAGCAGTTCGTCCGGTATCACCACTTTGCCGCCATTGTCAGCCGCGGCAGTTTCGGCGCCGCTTTGCACGAGTGCTTTCCGGTCGAGAAAGCCCGGAACCACGAAACCATTCTGCTGCAGCGTGTCGGCGTAATCGCCCGGGCGTTCAAGTTGAATCGGTTTCGGGGCATGAAAGCGATGGCCGTAGGTCACGCTGCCGGCAGCACGTCCGAGAATGGTGGTTTCAATGACGCCACTATCGGTAAGCATTACGACCCAATGCACGGGCCTTACGAATTCTGCATCCGAGTCGCCCCAGCGCATGCGTCTCGGAATGGGTAATTCGGCCAGCGCGTTCTGCACAAAGTCCGGTAAAAGTGCTTCGGCAGCGAGCCCCGGTTGGGTACCGCGATACAGCAAGTATTCGCCTTTGTCGGTTGCCAGACGTTCGAGCTGATCAACCGTTGTGTTGTTGCCATCGACAAACTTCTGCCCCGCCTTGGTGAGGTTGCCATCGCCGTCAAAGGCGATCTTTACCGGTGGGCCGCGGCGCTCTACTTCCTGGTCTTCCTGACGACTCAGCAGTCCGGTCACCAGAACTGCCAACCGGCGAGGGGTAGCAAATGAGCGCAGGCCCGAATGCGACAGCCGGGCGTCGCTGAGTTGCTGCTCAAGACTGCGGGCAAAAGCCTGTTCGAGTTTTCGTAGCGCTTTCGGCGGCAACTCTTCGGTGCCGATCTCGACCAAAAAATCTGTGGTATTCGTCATTGGTGTTGTTCCGGCCGTTTACGCTACTTCACTGGCGGCTTTCAGCATCGGAAAACCGAGCGCTTCGCGGCTCTCAAAGTAGCTCTGCGCGACGGCCCGTGCCATCGACCTGACGCGCAGAATATAGCGTTGCCGTTCGGATACAGAGATCGCTTTGCGTGCGTCGAGCAGATTAAAACTGTGCGAGGCTTCGAGCACCTGCTCATAGGCCGGCAGTGTCAGCTGGTTTTCTACCAACTGCTCACACATTCGCTCGGCTTCATCGAACCGTTTAAAGAGCTGCTCAACATTCGCGTGCTCGAAGTTGTAGCGCGACTGCTCGACTTCGTTTTGATGAAACACATCCCCATAGGTGACGGTGCCCTGCGGGCCGTCCGTCCAGACCAGGTCATAGACGCTGTCGACATTCTGCAGGTACATCGCAATGCGTTCGAGGCCATAAGTGATCTCACCGGTTACCGGCTTGCAGTCCAGACCGCCGGCCTGCTGGAAGTAAGTGAACTGCGTCACCTCCATGCCGTTCAGCCACACTTCCCAGCCGAGTCCCCAGGCACCCAATGTTGGCGATTCCCAGTTGTCTTCGACAAAGCGGATGTCATGCACCAGCGGGTCGATATCCAGCGCGCGCAGCGAGTCCAGATACAGCTCCTGAATGTTGTCGGGAGACGGTTTGATCGCAACTTGAAACTGGTAGTAGTGCTGCAGCCGGAACGG